>CAZSYW010000018.1:0-22300 GCA_964611315.1 uncultured Rhodospirillaceae bacterium | reverse complement strand
ATGTATTTAGATATACATGAACTCGTAAAGGGAGACATGATTGAATGTCTCCGTTTTTTCATGTGATGGAGATTTCATGGGCATCCATCGGCTCGCCTACTTTTTTTCACTTCGTGATAATTTCTGGCCCCATCAAGAGCGTTGGCAACCAAGTTGATAGCAAGGGTAAGTACGTCACCAAAATTAGAAATATAAACATTATACTTACAAATGGAATTGCGGCTCGCACAACTTCCGCCACCGACATCTCGGCCACACCAGCAGTCACAAACAAGTTAAGCCCAACAGGCGGCGTAATCATTCCTATTTCCATATTCACCACCATTATAATGCCAAGATGAATCGGATCGATCCCTAGCTCAATGGCGATGGGAAAAACGAGTGGCGCAACTATAACCAAGAGACCGGAAGGCTCCATAAACTGGCCACCAACCAGCAATATGATGTTTACAACAATAAGAAATGCGATTGGACCGAGCCCCGCTACAAGCATGAGCTCCGTGATTGCCTGAGGAATTCGATTCTCTGTTAGAACGTGTTTCAGAATAAGAGCATTGGCAATTATAAACATCAGGACAATCGTCAGCTTACCGGCATCAAGTAACGTCTTTTGTGTGTCCGGGTGCCAAAATGCGGACAAAACACGATGCAATATAAAGCCGTCCTTCCCGCGCTCTCCCTTGAACGGACCAACGTCACAATAGACAAAGTTCACGATAACAAAGGCATAAACAGCTGCCACAGCAGCCGCCTCTGTGGGCGTAAAAATCCCACCGTAGATTCCGCCCAAGACAATAATAATTAGCAAAAGCCCCCAACTGGCGTCGCGTGAGGCATTAAAAACCTCGCACCAACCCGTCCATGGTTGCGCCGGTAGTCCTTTCCACAAAGCCAACACATAAATACCAGTCATCAACATCAAACCAGCCACCAGACCGGGCACTACGCCGGCCAAAAACATCCTTCCAACCGACACATCAGTGGCCGCGGCGTACACAACCATGACAATAGAAGGCGGAATTAAAATTCCCAACGTCCCGGCGTTACAGATCACGCCCGCAGCAAATTCTTTTGTGTACCCAGCCTCCCTCATACCCGCGATGACAATAGTGCCAACAGCTACGACTGTCGCAGGCGAGGACCCGGAAAGGGCAGCAAACATCATACACGCAAAGACTGATGCGATAGCCAGCCCACCACGCATGTGCCCAACGATAGAAATAGCGAACCGAATAATCCGTCGAGCCACTCCACCTGTTGCCATAAAGGCAGAAGCCAGAATAAAAAACGGTATGGCCAACAACGTGTAATGCCCGTGGAAGGCAGAGAATAGGGTTTGGGCCACGGACGCCAACGACCCATCCGAAAACGCCAACAAAAACAGAATACTCGAAAACCCAAGGCAAATAGCTATGGGGATACCAGCAAATAGCAACACAATAATAAGCCCAAAAAGAAAAAGCACTTCCATATTTAACGTGCCTTTTCCAAATCTACTGGCTTGTGATGATGTATGAGCCCGCTACTTTTTCCGCTACTAATCCGCCACCCTAGCTCTATAAAGCGAAATGTTAAAAGAGACGCTCCAAGTGGCAACACAAAATACGGAATAAACCGGGGAAGCTTTTCGTAGCGCTCTCCCTCGTTGAGCCAGTCACCCAGAAAATGAAGGAAAACTGGCATAGGAACATCTTCGGTTTCGAGAAATGCACGGGATGTGACGAATGGAAACCAGTAATCCCAGCTGCCTTTCAACAACAGAAGACTAAAGGCCAAACACACTGCCACCCCAAGAAGCGCTATCCAACGTTGCCAATAACTCGGGAATAAACTGACAACAACGTCAATACCAATATGTAATTGCTTTTTGACACAATAGGACATGCCAAGCAGCACTAACCAGGCAAATAAAAAAAGCGTGACCTCCAAGGCCCAAAGAAGATTTGTATTAAAAATATATCGCGCTATTACGTTTGAAAAAGTAATAAGGGTCATCAAACCCAGAAAAATGGCAATCAGTATTTCTTCGACTTGATTAACGGTTTCCCCGAAGCGGTATTTTCCCCTTAAACTCATTCAAGTCGTCTCTTTTTTTTACAGCGAGGACATCACCATCAATTCATGGCTTTGCCAGGGATACACAGTAGATCTCTGAGCCGCCCTTGTTCTCTTAATTTCCAGAGTTCGCCGCTTCTGCCGCCAAGATTATCTCAGAACCAATATCGTCCTTAAACTTTTCCCAGACGGGCTTCAAACGACTTACCCACATTTCACGTTGATCAGCACTTAATTCTCGTACAATGCCGCCCGCCTCAATAATTCTCTGCTTGTTTCTCTGATCGACGTTATAAGATTCTCTATTACGGTTTTCGGTAACTTCGTGAAGGATTGCCAGAAACTGGTCACGCACATCTGCCTCAAGCTCCTCCCACCATTCCGTAGAAGTCACCACCAGATAATCAATGACACCGTGATTTGTCTCAGTCACTCCATCTTGGACCTCGTAGAATTTTTTCCCATAAATATTGGACCAGGTATTCTCCTGACCATCGATAACTTTAGTCTGGAGAGCCCCATACACCTCCTTGAAAGCCATTTTCTGTGGATTGGCACCAAGGTGTCGGAATTGCGCCACTAACACATCTGACGATTGCACCCTAAATTTTAGTCCGTTGGCATCACTCGGCTTAATTAGAGGTATATTCGCTGACAATTGTTTCATCCCATTATGCCAGAACGCCAATCCCCTCAATCCCTTTCGAACCATCACATTTTTAAGATCTTTGCCGACCTTAGAATTTTGGAACTGATCCACCGCATTAATGTCTTCGAATATGAAGGGGAGGTCAAAAACCCGATACTTCTTGGTGAATTTTTCGAACTTGGACAAAGATGGTGCAGCTAGCTGAATATCGCCATTGAGGACAGCCTCTAACACCTTGTTATCGTCGAAGAGCGTCGAATTTGGAAAAACTTCCATACAAGCTTTGCCGTCCATTTCTTCATTGATACGAGTCTCTAGAAGAGCCGCTGCAATGCCTTTAGGATGCTTATTCGCGTTGGTCACGTGACTAAACTTAATTTTCACTTCGCCAGTCTGACAATCTGCAAAAGCTATTCCAGTTACTGTCGAAAAAACAGTTACTGCTACCGCAACAGAAGTTATCAAGCGCACGTAACGCATCAAATTAAGTTGGGTCATTTATGCCTATCATCAAAATTACTGCACAAAATATTCACTTGTCTGCTGTGCCCAAACATCAATCATTCTGCTGCGATAGACGCACCAGGGCAGCGTTCACAACTGGTATGACCTCTTTCATGGCCAATTCCATCGCTCGTACGGATTTTCCAGCCGGCATGCCCGCAATATTAAACCACAATACGAATTCAGAAATACCCAGGCGCTTAGCTATATCTATGAGCTTTTCTGCACAAGTTTTCGGATCATCTGCAATTGCAGCACCATGTTTATGCAATTTGTCGAAGTTTAGATATCCCCCGGACAAGGTTTTCCGACTCTCCGACATTGTCAGCTCATATCCCTTAACAATCTCTTCCTGCCCCGGCACACTTTTTTGATTATCCGTCACATTAGAATAAAACCACTCCACATACTCGCCGTAAACTTGTTGTGCTTCCACACCAGTTTCAGCGACAAAGAATGGCAGCAGCATCATCCGTTCCCCCGCCTTCGGGTCTCGTCCGCACCTGACACACTCTTTCTCGTATATCTCAATACTTTCAGAGAGTTTATCAATCCAATGTTCACGGTACGTGCGATAGCTGAATGGAGACGCGAGCTGGAGGTGGAGACCTTGTTGAGCTGCTGTTCGGAAACTATCTGGCGTTATGCATGCTTGATATATAGGCGGATGCGGCTTTTGAAATGTTTTAGGCAATACCTCAACTGGTTCTCGTATTTTCCAGAAGTTGCCGTCGTAATCTACCTTCTCGTTAGTCCATGCCTTGATAATGATGTCGAGACCTTCAGCGTACATCTCTCGACTGTGCTCCATGGGGATATCAAGACCCAAAAATTCGTGCGGCTGATAAGCACGTCCCGCACCAAATTTTAATCTACCTTTTGAAATGACATCGACCAAAGCAAAGTCCGACGCTGTACGAAGCGGGTGATTAAAAGGGATAACAACAACGGCTGTACCTATTTTTATAGTCGTCGTACATTTTGCGACGGCAGCTGCCAGCACTTGGGTAGACGTAACCAGACCGTAATTTGAAAACAGATGCTCAGCCAGCCACACAGTATCGTAACCTATAGACTCCGCGCGCTGAAAATAAGAAAAGTCCTCCTCAAAGGCCGCAGAAACACGACTTAGGTCTGGTATCTGACTTAGACTAAATACGCCCCACTTCATATTGATCCCCCCAACACTGCCAAATTAATTGCATATTATCACAAACTTATGGGCCTAATTGAACACTAACACTAATTTAATAAACCACGTGACAAAGAAGGAGTGAAAAACATGGACAATCAAAAGACTCAACGATTTAAGGACGGACTGTCAGTCCGTCGGCAGGTTCTTGGTCCGACTTACGTCGATAATGCCTTCGCAGATGCCAAAGGTGATCCAATGGGTGAAGAGTTACAAAGCATGGTTACAGAGTTTGGCTGGGGAGTGGCATGGACGCGACCCGGATTATCCCTTAAGACGCGTAGCATGCTTAATCTTGCCATTCTAACAGCATTAAATCGTCCTCACGAATTTGAAACGCATTTGCGTGGTGCACTCACTAACGGTGTTTCACACGAAGAAATTAAGGAAATTTTATTTCATTCGGCCGTGTATTGTGGTTGGCCCGCTGCGATCGATAGCTTTCGTATAGTAAAAAGAGTTCTGGCCGAAACTGAGCCAAGTTTGACATCCAAAGACTGAAGAAAAAGATTGTGAGACGATTGTAAACAAATACTGAAAAATTGGTTGATTGATCAAACATCCTGAAGAGGAGGCTTGAACAGCGACACATAGGGGCTACGGTTTGGAGATTGAAATATAACTGGGGAACTGCAACCGACAATACATTTTAGTCCACTACTTGCAAACATGAACGATGGGGCCCTAGCTTAAAGGATAAAGAAAACCGACCCAATGCAAATCATGCTTGCCTCAAACTTGAACCTACGAAACTTAAAGTTCTTTCTATTAGGATGATAACTCATCTATTCCGGATAATGCCGCAAAGAATACCATATCAACCTTTGGCTAATCGGGCGGTGGCATTGATACTCTCGACCTTTATATTATTTGGAGGGATCCCGGTTTTCGCCGAAAATAACCTGCCCCGGGTCGAATCTATTACGGGTGAGGAAGCTAAAAGAATGATTGTAGATGGAGTTGTAATAGAGAGCTTTTCTAAAGAAGTGCAATATGGTGTTAAATATTATTACTCAGTCTTGTATTTTGGATACACGTGGCTCTGTGAACAATCCACCTATCGTACAACGTGCAATCTTCAAAAATAGATCTCTCAGTCACGACCACGTAAATTCGGTATGATCAGAGTACTGCTTCAACTCCAGCAACCGCTGTCCGATGCATGATCCGGCGCTGAGACGACGTATCGTAAGGCAGCACCATATGCATGGTCCAAGTGTTATCCCACATAACTACATCATGCTGTAGCCACGAATGTTGGTAAACAAAACGGTCTTGTGTCGCCCATTTCGTTAGTTCTTCCACGAGAGCTCTGGTTTGTTCTTCTCCCCAACCAACGATTTGCCGCATATAAATAGGGCTAATGTAGAGCGACTGACTACCATCGGCGTGGTTTCGGATCAACTTGTGTTGAACCGGGGGAACTTGGGCCTCCTGCTCTGGACTCATAGGAGGTAAACTAACGCGTGACCGCATCCAAGACCAACTATGTTGGCCTTTAAGGCCCTCAATTCGTTCACGCAGGCTTGACGGCATTTCGTCAAGAGCTTGCCGTAGATTGGCGAACCGAGTTTCTCCACCACCACCATCTACGACTTCGATTCCATGAAGTATAGCGCCTTTACTCGGTATTTTTCGGTAACAACTGTCAGTATGCCAAGACCAGGTAAGGCTGTTAAATAAGACTGCATCACTCTTCTCAGGGAGTATCTTTCCACTCGAATCGACGTTACTCAAAACGAAAATCTCTGGTATTACGACGTCTGTACGGTCGGCCTCCGGCAAAATCTCGAGCTCACCAAAGTGACGGCTGAAAGCTACGTGCTCTGCATCGCTTATGTCTTGATCACGAAAGACTAACACCCCATAGATTTTCCAGGCTGCCTCTATCTTTGATTTCGTATCTTGATCTAACGGACTCGCAAGATTCACTCCTTGAATCTCCGCCCCCAAAGAACCATGCAGTTTTCGAATAGTTAAAGCCATCGTCATTGCCTATTAGTTAGCGCTTACCACGAATCAATGAGAAATTTCGTAATGCTTCGATTCCCAGTCCCAAAGATACGTCAACGTTCTTACTGCGGTAAGCGATCCCGAATTTCAAGGTCAGAAATCACCTCCTTGAACCATCCTATCACTTCCGGGTGATAAGGTATGCCATTAGCACTTCTCTTTTGCTCCTCTTCGTGCTCGAGCAGACCAGCATAATAAACACGCTCCTCACCGGGTACAGTCTTGGAGGTCCTTAAACGCTTTAGATAAGCGTCCACATCATCCTTAAATAACTCAAGATCGGTGAAGGCGTCGATGCGATAAGCGATAAAGTGATGAGCCTGCTCAGCGCGACGTGCTTGTCCTGCCGCAGCCCCGGACAATGCACTGGTAAGTAGTTCAATCATCATTGAAAGACCGAAACCCTTATGCGAGCCGATTTCTCGTGTAGCTCCAACTGGGAGATGCAAATACCCTTCAGGGATCTCCCGTTCATCCATTATCGGCGTTCCCTCCGCATCTGTTATCCATCCAGGTAACGTCCCCCTTCCGAGTCGTTGGATTAATTTTACCTTGTTGCCTGCGACGGCACTCATTGATGCGTCAAAGACATAAGGAGCCTCATTGCGACTGGGAACTGCAATCCCAATTGGGTTAAGTCCTATTAAAGCTTCAGAGCCAAAAGTGGGAGCCATCGCCATTCCGCCCGCGGTCATCGAAATACCTATCATATCGTGACCCAAGGCCATTGCGGCGGTGTATGCCGCCGCCCCAAAATGTCCACCATTAGCAACTGTGACTGCTCCTACACCATATTTTTTTCCTCGAGCGATCGCTTCCTTCATGCCCTCGGGACCTATAACACCGCCGTGAGCACCATCTGAATCGATCGTACAGGCTGCTGGCGCTTCATTAACAATGCTCCATTTTGGGTTTAAATTTATCTTACCGGCACGGATTCGTTCGACGTAAATCCGGAGCATATTTGAAACACCGTGAGTGTCTATGCCTCTAACGTCAGCGTAAAGCAGTACATCTGCCGATTGCTCGGCGTGTTTTTTCGGCATACCAAGGGCCACGAATATGTCTTCGACAGTGGAGCGCATGACGTCGGGGTCCACATAGACCGCGATATCCTCCGGTACGTGGAATTGATCAAGCATCGTTAGTCTCCATTGCCGGTCAAAAAGAATTCTTATTTAGTACACGAAACATAACACGATGTTATAATCAAGTTTCCGGACTTAACAAAACTTCCCCCTCAGCTTGTGTGTCAGTTTAAACCCTTCAAGAACCTATGAAGTTTAAAAATCAAATATACCGGGAGACCTGTTCGTGCCACATATAAATTCGATATGTGATTTTGGTTGGAAGGCGCCGAATTTTTCACTCAAAGGCGTAGACGGGGGCATACATGCACTCACGAACCTCAGGGGACTCAACGGCACCCTCATCATTTTCATGTGCCAACACTGCCCGTATGTCAAAGCAATTATGGAGAAACTGGTGCGTGACACCAATGAGCTTCGCGATCACGGCATTCGCAGCATCGCTATTAACTCGAACGATGCAGATTCCTACCCGACTGACAGCTTTGACCACATGGTCGCTATTAGCAGAAAAAGGCAGTTTTCGTTTCCGTATTTGTGGGATGAAGATCAAAGTGTGGCAAGGCTCTATAACGCCGTGTGCACCCCGGATTTCTTTGGATTTAATGGGAACCTTGAGTTGCAGTATCGTGGCAGACTCGATGAATCGAAAACCTCGAATATTCCTGATGCTAAACGGGACTTATTTGAGGCCATGGTTCAGATCTCGGCAACAGGCGAAGGCCCGCGCCACCAAATTGCTAGCATGGGGTGTTCAATTAAATGGAAGGCCGAGTAACACTCCGCGTGATGATGCCGTATAGTATGGGCCTTAGGATCTTAAAAACGTGTAATTAGCCTAACATCGCCACCACGTCTTTGTGGCGCAAATATGGAGAGATATGTGAAAACGGGTGATGCAATTGCCGAAATCCTGAAGCGGGAAGGTGTTGAAACTTTAATAAGCTACCCTGTCAACCACGTCATCGAGGCTGCGGCGCGCGCTGACATCCGTACCGTGATAGTCCGCCAGGAACGGATAGGTCTGCACATGGCTGACGCAATGTCTCGGCTCTCTAGTGGGAAAAACTTAGGTGTTTTTGCCATGCAACACGGTCCTGGATCGGAAAACGCGTTTGGTGGAGTTGCACAGGCCTACGGAGACTCTGTGCCAATTTTAGTCTTGCCAATGGGATACGCCCGTGCCGCTGCCCATGTAACACCCAATTTTAATTCCACTTTAAATTTTCGTAACGTTACTAAGTTAGCAGAACCTATCACTAGCGCCGATGAAATCTCTAATGTTATGCGGAGAGCATTTACGCAGCTTAGGAATGGGCGTCCCGCGCCGGTCTTGGTCGAAATTCCGTATGATCTGTTTACCGAAGAAATAAGTGGTGAATTGTCGTATAAACCGACTTTCTCCACACGCTCCGGTCCCGATCCTGACGCAGTTTCAGAAGTAGCTGAAGTACTGGTGAATGCAGAACGGTTGGTGATTTATGCAGGTCAAGGCGTGCACTATGCGGAAGCGTGGCAAGCGCTAAGACACCTTGCTGAGCTACTAGCGGCCCCCGTAACGAGCAGTCTCGGCGGCAAAAGTGCTTTTCCTGAAAACCACCCACTTTCGCTCGGTTCAGGGGGCAGGTCCATGCCAAGACCGGTGTACAAATTTCTAAATAATGCAGACGTCATATTTGGCATTGGTTGTAGTTTTACGAATACAGCCTTCGGGGTCACCATGCCCAATGGGCCAAAAATTGTGCACTCGACACTTGAACCCACTGATCTAAACAAAGATATCGAAGCCGATTATGCTTTGATTGGTGACGCAGGCTTAACGCTCGACGCCCTGGTCACTGAGGTCAAAGAGAGGCTGAAGGGAAAACAAAGAGATTCAGCTCCGGTCGCAAAGAAAATTCAAGCGATGAAAGAAACCTGGCTCGAAGAATGGATGCCAAAGCTACGTTCTGACCACGTCCCGTTGTCGCCGTACCGTGTTATTTGGGATCTAGCGCAAACGGTTGATATTGAAAACACCATCATTACTCACGACGCAGGCAGTCCACGCGATCAAATCTCGCCCTTTTGGCCCTCCACCACTCCCCTTAGCTACATAGGATGGGGTAAAACAACACAGTTGGGTAGTGGCCTGGGTTTTGCGATGGGAGCAAAACTCGCACAGCCCGACAAACTTTGCATCAACGTGTGGGGAGACGCTGCAATCGGCTTTACAGGCATGGATTTTGAAACCGCTGTGCGCGAGCGAATTCCTATTCTCTCCATTCTTCTTAATAACTTTTCAATGGCAATAGAGTTAAAAATTATGAAGGTGGCAACAGAAAAATACCGTTCGACTGACATCTCGGGAGATTATGCAGCAATGGCAAGGGCGTTTGGGGGATACGGTGAAAGAGTAACAGATCCGAACGAAATTATTCCTGCCATTAAACGCGGTATCGAGCAAACCGAGAAGGGCGTACCTGCTCTTCTCGAGTTCATAACCGACAAAGAAGTAGAAGTCTCAATTTTCTGACCGAGTAGCCCCGTAGCGGCATCCAGTCACCTGGAAACATAGTCACCTTGTGGGTGGGGAAGCCGCTCTGCCATCGATTGGAGTTCAGAGTAATCGTTTACATAGAGAGTTTTGCCCTTACGAAAAATAAGTCCTGACTTCCGTAG
This sequence comes from uncultured Rhodospirillaceae bacterium, assembly GCA_964611315.1. Lineage (GTDB taxonomy): Bacteria > Pseudomonadota > Alphaproteobacteria > UBA7887 > UBA7887. Next base: position 12,138 of record CAZSYW010000018.1, on the reverse strand, counting down.
TTGGCTAAAAACCCGCGCTACTGTCTCACGAGTTGTGCTGGCGCGTGCAGCCACACTGGCTTGTGTCGGGATCGGATCGATAGACCACTGAGACGAGACCTCCGGCCCAGGCTTAGCTAATCTCAGAAGCTCAACGTAAACTCTCTGAACCGCTCCTAATGTACTTAAGTCCATAATCCTTTCATCGCAGTTACGCACGATTTGAGCCAACCGATTTAATACCCGAAGTGCCACCTCTGGATAACGCCGAATAAGATCAATAAAATTGTCACGTCCCAATGCGGCTACCATTGAATTCTCTGCCGCAAGTACACTCGCTGAACGGGGCTGTTGGTCGACCGCGGACAATTCTCCGAAGTAACCTCCCTCTCCGATAGTCGCTAGCGCTATTTCCCGACCCGAAAAAGAGAAGTTTTTTACCTGAACACGTCCCTTCACCACAAAGAACACATCGCGACTATCACTTTCACGATCCAGAATTTGCTCATCCTGGTCAAAAGACAGCCAATCACATTTTTGCTGTAAAGCACCGACTTCCTCAACTGGCAAGTCCGCCAGCAGCTCAATGCCAGCTAATGTCCCGACCCTCGCTTTTTTCACCTGCCACCCCCATTCATAAAAGCGTTCAGAACCCGAACAACGACCATTTTGGCAGAATTTTACCCCTTATTCCAACCGAACATTCAGCATTCATAACGAACGAACAAGCTGTGCCCTATTACCCAATATTTGGAAGCAACACAAAATGATATACATAACCGAAACAAACTGAATCAAATTGTCACCCAGTGTCGCTTGGACCACCGGATTCGACCCACGCAGTATAACCACCAGAGATATGACAAACGTTGTCTATGCCCATATCCCGAAGCGTTTTTGCCGCTAATGCCGAACGACCTCCAGAAGCACAGTAAAGCACCAAACGTTTACCTGACGAGAGTGCAGTTTTATGCATCGGACTGTCCGGATCGGCTATGAACTCGAGAAAGCCACGTGGAACGTGCACATGCCCCGGTATCCCGCCCGTATGCTCGACTTCTTGTGTCTCACGAACGTCGACAAATAAGATATCATCAGACCCCACATGACGTTTTGCTTCTTCGATAGAAATTGTATCGATCTCCGCGTTCGCCTGCCCCAATAACGCCTTAAAACCCATTTTCAACATTGTTTTCGTCACTCCACAAATTTCAGAAATGGACAGGCTACAATGATACTACAGTTAACGTTGCACCCATATTCCCCTTATTCGACCTCTAACCCTTACTCGCAAAGCAGTCAGCACTTGTCAGGCAATCAGCAAACAAATCAAAAGTTCCAACCAAAGCGAGAAAGGAGCCGAGGCAGATGGTTACCTTGATATTAGTATTTTGAGAGATCGCCCGGGCATTTACTTCACTTTCGCCGATTCCATCATTGCCTGGGTAATCGTGTTCACAGTGGCTCCTTCTGCTTTCGCAGCAGCCAATACCACGGCCTCGCGCCGAACCATGAGAGCAGCAGCAGCAGGAACATCGTTTGCGACTTCGTGAGGGATGACAACCGCCCCATGCACATCACCGTGCACCAAGTCACCTGACCTGACGATCATTCCGGCAACGTTCACCTCGCCACCTATATCGACCACATGAATATTCGCATGGCTCGGAGTAACTGCACCTGCTAACGCCTGAAACCCGTCGGCAAAGTCGGGTAAGTCCCGAACACCGCCATTGGTAATAGTCCCGATGCATCCCAAAGCCTTATGCACATTGGTATTGACCTCACCCCAGAAACAACCAAAACCGGCCTGTTCATCATCCAGGTCCTGGACGACACTGACAGTTGGTCCGGGCGTAGTCGCCACATAATTATAATAGGAAACCCTAGTTTCACGTTGCAGATCAGGACCATCCGAAGAAGGTCGCAAAGCTCGCACAGTGACGGTTCTCGCATATCCCACAATCGGTGGCAGCTCTGGCCTGACACAATGAAGTTGTCTAGTGGTAAAACCGAATGAACGCCTTTCAGGCAGACAGATTTCAAGCGCATTACAGACAGTCGGTGTATCCAACGCTCTTAAGGCAGCCAACTGATCAGTATTTAAAGACGTCTCTGTCATAACCGTTTTCCTTTTGGAGTTTATTGAAACGAACCAACGTAGGCAGCACGGTCGCTTGGAGCGAACACACCCAGACTACTCATTAAAATGAGATCGAAAGCAAAAAATCCGCGCTTTCAAACTCCTTAAATGCAGATGAAAACATAACATAAGAGCAATGGAAGGAAACTCTCCCCCTGTCAATGTATAGTCTCTAAAATATCGAGAAAGACTGAAGTACCAAAACAATGAGAGGAAAGCAAAATTGAGATGACCAATCGGAAACCTATTCAAAGCGTAATGGTAGTGGGTCATGGCGCAATGGGCCACGGGATTGTCCTATCGTTTGCGAGGGCCGGGTTTGCTGTAACTGTGCTTAGCCGGAATCCAGGACTGATAACCGATCTTCCTCCAGGAGCAATTGCCTGCGGAGAGCTACCGGTAGAAGCGCCAGACTTAATAATTGAAGCCATACCAGAGGTAATGACTCTTAAAGCAATACTGTTTGAGCGCCTTGAGAAGGCATATGGCGATCTGCCAATTCTAGCCAGCAATACCTCGAGTCTACCACTCGATAAAATGGCCGAAAAACTTACTTCCCCAAATAGATTCATTGGGATTCACTACATGCACCCAGCAGAATCTCTACCAATGGTCGAAGTAATACGAGTATCCCAGACCAGTGATCTGACTTTGAACCGCACTAAAGCGGCACTCAAACAAACTAACAAGGAGTCCATCGTCCTTAAAAAACCAATAGTTGGATTTTTGATAAACCGTCTGCAGCACGCTCTACTCCATGAGGCCTATTATTTAATGGAGGAAGGTATTGTTGAGGCCAAAGATATCGATAACTTCGGAAAATGGATGTTTGGTCCGCGAATGTGCGTAACAGGATTAATTGAGCAAAAGGATATAAGCGGCTTAGATACACATGCGTTGGCGCAACAGGGAATCGTGCCACATCTGCACTTGAGTCGAAAACCGTCAAGAATTGTACAAGATCTATACAAGAAAGGTGACTTAGGCGTAAAGACCGGCCGCGGTTTCTATGACTGGGAAAACCGTGACATAATCTCCCATAAGGAAGGCGCTGAAAAAAAACTTCAGGAGTTAATCAAACTGCTCAAAGATCACAAGTAGGTTTGTAAAGTTACAGACAGCGAAACACTTCTTCACTACTCCGCAGCATAAGCAGTAGCTGAGTCAGGCGACCGTGAGGCAACAGACAAGAGATCGTCAAGGCCTATCCCGTCCGGGTCATCGAGAGCCGCTGCAACTGCCTTTTCGATTGCTGGCACAGCGTCAACGAGTGGCACCTTTTTATTCAAAGCCGGTACTATCAAACACTTCTCAATGCGTTCATAATTTTTGCACCCCCGGCGAAGTGTCTCCCCATATCCTTTCATTAGGCGCGCACAAGAAATTATTCCCTTAGCCAATTCAGGCGAAAGGTGAGCACCAGCACAAACTTGCTTCAGCCAAGTGTCGATCATTTCCTGCTCTGCACGAAAACGGTAGCCAAACCTCCTGAGAGGCCGAAGTCGTGCCAACAACCACATAACCAGGAATCCGCTTACATTTGAAGTCCTGAGAGCTAAACCAATATGAAGTTTCTCTGTCAAACTCCGTTTTTCAGCCCAGCGTAGTAGGGGACGCGCCATGACGCCCGGTAGCAAAGAGCAGACTTCTTCAATTCCCGGTTTTAGAAACTCCGTAACGCGAACCGGGTCACCCGGTACCGCTTTTATTTCCGCTCTGACCCGATCCGTTCGTTCACGCGCAGTTTTCAATTGTGCTACTCGAATGACGTCCTCGTAAGACATACGCAACGCGAGCTGACGGGCCGTTTCTAGCGTCAGGGATTTATCAAATGTCGTATCCAATTCACGTACACGAGAGACCCTCTCGCAGTAAAGACGCCCGTAGGCACGATCCTGGTAACTTACGACACGGCCAATACCGTGTTCGATAATATCTAGGACTGGAACCGGAACTTCTTCTACCTCGTTTAACAAATGCTCAATATGAGCTGGCCTGTCGGCTTGCTTGCTTTGCAAGGGAGCCTCTTCGGATGGTCCGGACATCACAAGATTCATACCAGCATTGAATCCAGCCAAGTTACTGGATACCGCCTTGCCACCGCCGCGAATGGCCGAAACAAAACTGTCCTCATTGATCATCGGCAACACCGATGTAGCCGACAATGCCCCCAACAGAACCGAATTCAGAACACTACCCACCTCTTCTGCTACTGCCTTGTAATCAGAGAGCAAGGCCCGTTTAGAGAGTGCCTCAACGGCCTTACGCAAGTTTCCTTCGTCAAGGCGGCCATCCGCCATATCCGAACGTTCATCTATGGTGTACACACGATGTGTCGAAGCAATTAGAACGGTGCGATCTGGACTCACGTAGCCGTTCTGAAGCGCTCGCCCCGCTTCCAGCAATTCACTGGCAATCATCAGGTCTATGTCCCCGGCCGCGGGATAAAGCGCAAATACAGGTGCACGTCCATTAAGCTCAGCGATTGGAATCGGAAAAATTTCGACATAATAGGTCGTCGCACCTGTCCGCTGCGCGACTCCGGGGATGGAAGTGCTCTGCACTAGAAAGCCAGCGTGCTCTGCAGCCTTCACTAACCAGTTCGTGAGTACGCCGCCTCCCTCGCCGCCCATTGCAGCAATCAATACCGTGATGGGGCGCACTCTTCCCGTCACAAGCCCACAAAGCCCTGTAAAACTCCTATTGTCCGCTGGCGACATTTGTCCAGCAATCGATCCCATAGGTTAGGATTCTGGATAATTTCTGCTCGATAGAATGACGGGCACAACACAGCCGCATGTGCCACCTCGCCACAAAGTCCACAACCGACACAACCATTATTTACGTGCGCCACTGGATCAGTTCGGAGGGGATCAGGATTCGCCTTAATTGTTAAAGACGGGCAACCAGACATTCGTATACAAGAGTGATCACCTGTACAAACATCCTCATCGATACCGAACCTCGTTCGGACGACCCGTTTGCCGGAATCAAGGCGTTTTTTTTGTATCGGACGCAATCTACGCTGGCGAGCTAGCTGACATTCACCGTCTGCTATTATTACTTTTAGCCCTTTTGTCGTTGCTGTCATCGCCCGAGCAAGAGTCTTTGCCATTTTGGACACATTATAGGTGCGGACTTTCTGCACCCACTTAACCCCTAACCCCTTAAGCGTACTCTCAATCGACATACCAGTTTCTTCACCCAAACGACCATCCTTACTAGATGGCAGCAACTGCCATCCTGTCGCAGAGGAATAACCGTTCTTCATGATCACAAGGATGGAGTCGTCCTTATTGAAATTTGCACTCGCCACGCCTGAGGAAATGCCGTTATGCCAAAACCCTCCATCCCCCATTACGCTAATCACGCGTTTACCAAAATTAGGTCCCACTCCAGCTGAACTTGCGAGTCCCAAACCATACCCGACCATGGTATTCCCCAAATTAAAAGGCGGAAGAGCGGAAAATGTATGACATCCCACATCGGCCGCAATATGCGTAGGGCCAAATTCTTTTTCTACTATTTTCATTGCACTGAACACTGGTCGCTCCGGACAACCAGTACAAAAACTAGGTGGACGAGTAGGAATCGGAATCCCAAGAAGATCAGACGCGCGTTCCTTCAGAGCTTGTACACCTTGTGTTACATCGGCTGGCGCCGGTCCTTCCAAGGCACCAAAAGCTACCGTCTTCAAAAATTGCTCAACACCGTCCAGCACGATATCAGCAGTATACTCCCCAACCTTAGGAAGCATTCCTTTACCGAAAACCGTGGTCTGCAAGTCCGCCTTTCGTAACGCTACATTTATCGCTTGCTCGATAAAATCGGGATACCCTTCCTCAACCACGAGAACAGATTTTTTATTAGCGCAAAAATCTTGAATTTCTTTAGTTACGAGAGGATAGGTGACATTCATCACATAGATTGGAATGCGACAGGCACCATAGATGTCCGATAGGCCCACCCGTTCAAGAGCACGCACAACACCGTTATAAAGGCCGCCCATAGTTATGATGCCGACATCGGACAGGTCGCCCTCGAAAACTTCATTTAATTTGTTTTCTGCCACAAAACGTTCTGCAGCTGGTAATCGATGTTCAATTTTATGCTTCTCTTGGGCGTATGTAGCAGGCGGCAAACAAAACCGATCAATATTAAAATCTGGCTCGGTCAGAAGTTGCTTTCGTGATACATTTGGCTCACGATTATCTCTGGCAGTGAAACGGCCTGATACGTGGCAAGCGCGAATCCGCAGCAGTAACATTACCCGCAAGTTACTTGCTTCAGATAGCTCAAAACTTTTCTCTACTGTATCCACAATGCTGGTCAAATTTGGACGAGGATCAAGAAGACACATCGACGACTTCATCGCGAATGCGTGACTCCGCTCCTGAATAATACTGGCACCCTCACCATAATCCTCCCCGATAACAACCAGGGCACCGCCTATTACCCCCGCGGATGACAAGTTGGAAAGAGCGTCCGACGCCACGTTAGTCCCCACAACGGACTTCCAGGTTACGGCGCCGCGCATTGGGTAGTTTATTGAAGCGGCCAGCATCGCCGCAGCTGCGGCTTCGTTGGTGGGCGTCTCAAGGTGCACTCCAAGTTCATCCAAAAGCGCACTCGAATCGACCATTACATCCAATAGATGCGATACTGGCGACCCCTGATAGCCGCCAATATAGCTCACGCCAGACTGCAACAGCGCTTTCGTGACGGCAAGAATTCCCTCGCCTGAGAATACTTCACCTTCCCCAAGACGAAGTTGCGCCACCTCCTTTTTAAATGAACGTTCCATGCCCTATCCCATTTTGTGGACAGTATAACTGGTGCTGCATGCCATACCAAGTCACTCCAATTCTGTCCGGTACATTTCTCAGCATTTGGCCGACTAGCGGGTTTCAAGTCTAATAGGGTCGGTATATGAACAATAATATGGTCAAATTGTCGTTCAAGAATAAGTGCACCAATGCGACGCTCCTTGCAACAGTCAGGAAATATCTTATTCTTTTTGTTGTTCCCACACTAATGCGCGACTTTATTACAATTTAACAAATTTATGGCCTAGTAGTTGATCACTCGAACAAGGCCACCAAAAACGAAACGGAGGGCTTTGGCTTGATCGACTTATATTATTGGCCAACACCAAACGGATACAAGATTACCATAATGCTGGAAGAGTGCGGTCTGCCCTACAACGTTATTCCAATCAATATCAGCAAAGGGGAACAGTTTGAGCCAGATTTCTTAAAAATCAGTCCCAACAATCGCATGCCTGCTATCATTGATCATGACGGACCCGATGGTGAAGCAATTTCTATATTTGAGTCTGGTGCGATACTTATTTACCTAGCAGAAAAAACGGGAAAGTTCATTCCAAATGCACCACATGATCGCTATGAAGTGCTTCAATGGCTGATGTTTCAGATGGGAGGAGTTGGTCCAATGCTCGGGCAAGCACACCACTTCCGGAACTACGCTCCAGAAAAAATCGAATACGCAATAGACCGATACACTAACGAAACAGGTCGTCTCTACAGCGTAATCGACAATCGACTCGACGATAGAGACTACCTGGCCGGGGACTATTCAATCGCCGATATGGCCACCATGCCTTGGATTTTAGGTAAACGCCAAGGCCAAAACTACGATGATTTCCCCAACCTAAAGCAATGGCGGGAACGTCTGAAAGCACGACCCGCACTGCAAAAGGGGTGGTCAGTCATGAAGGACGAAGTTCGATCAGTGGCAGACCAAAGCAAAGATAAAGACCGATGGGATATTTTATTTGGGACCAAACAATTTCAACGTAACTAAGGGGTGAAAAACAAGGTGCCAGGCAGTCATCTTCTGGACCTCTGGATAAATTCAATGGTGACGCCGTCTGGATCACGAGTGTAGACGGCCTTCCCTCCAGCGTTGGGACCATCGTTAGTAACAACAGGATCACTTAAGGGTTCCACCCCCGCTCGCCGAACTGCATCCACAACCAAGTCCACGTCATCCACATCAAACGCGATGTGGGCAAATCCCGTGTCGCAGGGACGAGAGACCACTTTGCCACGGTCATTTGGTGCCACATATTGAATCAATTCAAGACGATGCCCGGGTGCCTGAACATATGCGACTTCGATTTCCGCTCCCGGCACACCAACCACCTTCTCCGTGAATGATGGATCTCGAGGCGACCGATCCAACAATTGGAATCCAAGCACATCCACATAAAAAGCGACGGATCTGCCCAGATCGGACACCGTGAAACTCGTGTGATTCGTACCAAGGATATTGAATTGACCCATTTCAGAACGCTCCTTCTCGCATCGAGACGAATGTATAAGAAAGAAAGACCAATGTGACAGCTATTAGACTACCCTGACAAGCCGAAGATACTTGATAGACCGAATTTATATCGCCAAACTAATCCAATCTCGCACTAGGCTGCCATGGTTGAGTCGATGATGATAACAGTTAAGAAACAGCACCCTTATTTTTTCGCCGAGGTCTGCGGCGTTAACCTGGCCACGCCGTTGGCAAACGATACCCTTGCAGAAATCCTTGATGCATTTGCGGCACATTCAGTGCTTCTATTCCGCAAGCAAACCCTTGATGATGAATCACAAATTGCGTTCTCGGAACGCATAGGCCCGCTTGAGAAAAATATAACCGCTACTTTTGGCAACTCACGACCGGAAATTTCTAAAATTTCCAACGTGGATATTGATGGTAATTTGCTAAAAACAGGAAGTCATGATGAAATTTTCCTCAGGGGAAACTCTGTTTGGCACACGGACAGCTCCTTTAAAATCGTGCCGGCACTCGGCTCCGCTTTATCGGCAAGAGAAGTGCCGCCAATAGGGGGTGAAACTGAATTTGCGGACATGCGCGCAGCGTACGACGCGCTAGATGATAGTAAAAAACAAATTATTGAAGGGCGAACTGCGGTACACAGCTTCGCCTTTTCACAACAGCAAATGAACCTGGACGGCCGTTATAAACTAAACTCAGTAATGAGTGACGAAGAACTAGAAGTCTTGCCGCCCGTGCAACACCCGATGGTGCGTGTTCATCCGGAAACAGGCCGCAAAGCTATTTACGTGGGGCGACATGCCTCGCATGTCGTTGGACTTTCAATGGACGAAGGCCGCTCCCTGATAAAAGAACTTGGCGAATTTGCTACCCAGTCAAAGTTTGTGTATCGCCACAAGTGGGAGGCTGGTGATCTCGTGATGTGGGACAACCGGATGGTCATGCATCGCGGCCGTCCGTACGACCCTAAATACAAACGGGTGATGCACAGAACCACAGTTGCCGGGCAAGCCGAAAATAATCCCTGGGTCGTCAGGAACAAAGTCGCATAACAGCAGTTTGCCAGGTTAGGGTTGGTTGTGCTGCGCATTGTTCCAAAATCGGAAGGCTGAGCGCAACCAACTGCTTTTTTACGAGCAGACTTCAGCGTAACCGCTCTTATCCATAGACCACACTTGGAAGCCAAGTAATGATTGGCGGGAACGACATACATAATGCCAAGGCAAATATCTGAATTGCAAGAAACGGCAGAGACGCCTTATAAATATCTATCATCGGAATTTCAGGTGGCGCAACACCACGAAGATAAAATAATGCGTAACCAAAGGGCGGCGACAGGAATGACATTTGCATGTTCACCAGGTACAGCACCCCGAACCACAAGGGATCGAAACCAAGCGATTTTATGATTGGCACAAATATAGGAACACACAGTAAAAGTATTCCTACCCAGTCGAGAAACATGCCCAGCAAGACCAGAATGATCTGCATAATGATAAGAATGCCCCAACGCCCCAACCCGGAACTTTCTAGGGCCCCAGCCACGAATTGCTGACCTCCATGAAAATTGTAAAGGCCAACGAAAACGGTCGCCCCAAACATGATCCACAGCACCATTGCAGAAGCCTTAAGGGTGGTGACACAGGCCTCATGAATTGTTTCCCAGCTTAATCGTCTGTGCAGCGCGGCCACGACGAAGGAGCCAAAGGTACCTATGCCAGCTGCTTCAACGGGCGTCGCCACACCCGTAAAAATAACACCCAATACGACCGCGATCAGTATGATCGGCGCCAACATTGTACCTATCAATTTCAACTTTTCTTTCGAATTAACCCGCTCCTCAACCGGTATTGCCGGACCGAGAGAAGGATTAAAAAAACAGCGAATCGTGATATAGGCGATATACATTCCGGACAACATAAGTCCGGGTAGAACGGATCCAATAAACAGCTCGCCCACGGACTGTTCAGCTACAACTGCATAAATTATTGCCAAAATGCTGGGAGGAATCAGTATTCCAAGGGTCCCCCCGGCCATAATAGCGCCCATCGCTATCTTATGCTCATACCGGCGGCGTAACATCGCCGGCAAAGCAATGATACCCATTGTCACTACTGCGGCTCCGATAATTCCAACCATTGCCGCAAGGATTGTGGAAGCAAAAACTGTTGCGCTTGCCAATCCGCCCCTGATACCTCCTAGCAGTTTGTAAATAACGTCAAACATTTCTTGTATCAGGCCAGCTCTCTCCAACATGGTAGCCATCAAGATAAATAGGGGGATTGCGGATAACTGATAGTCGGTCATCAACGGAAAAATCCGAGATGGAACCATGTTTAGGCTGTGAGAATCGCCAAGAATAAAGAGGAATACACACGCGAGCCCTCCAGTAACAAATGCGAGAGGGAGACCAGCCAGCAGCAAAACCAGAAGGCTGCCAAACATGAACAGCGTTAACCAGCCAATTCCAATTTCAAGACCCATCGTTTAAATTAGTCCCGTGCCGTTTTTTTGTACCGCACACATCAGACGACATGCCCGCGTAAAACTGTATGAAAATCTTTGATAACCTTGGCGGCTCCTTGCAGAATAATTAATACGGCGCCAAGAATAACAGTCGCCTTTACGGGCCAATATTGGATCGCCCATTCAGTGAATGAGACTTCCCAAACCCCAATCGAATCGTAGAAAAAAATATAACCTGTTCCTAAAATGGTACCTGCAAAAATAAAGAAAAAAACTGAAGTTAAAAGATCAGTTACAGCCTTGCCTCTGTGTGATAAACGTGCGTAAAACACATCGACCCGGACGTGACTGTCCGTCAGATATGCAAAGGCTCCGCAAATCAAATACTGCATTCCAAACATGAGAAACATCGCTTCATGAGCCCAGTTTGTTGGAGAATTGAACACGTATCTGGCAACAACCTCGTAGTAATAGACAAACACGGCGATTACCGACCAATACGCCACATACTCCCCGCTAAACCGGCTAAGCGCATCTATGGCATCTGTCGTGGTGGTAAATACCGTTCGAACAGTGTGAGTACCCTGGACAGGGTTTTCTTGGGTTTCCCTCCGTGGGGATATCGGTGGTATAGCCTCGCGCATGTTTTGCCTACGTATCAATCTCGGCAACGCAATCGCATCGATAATCAATAAAGTCAGAATTGCAAAAGCTAAATACCGTGCCATATCGGCAGCCCTGCCCATCGACTTGTCAGAAGTCACTAGTTGGGCGCGTGCAATTTCAAGGGCTGCGTCGGCAGCCTCGGACCGACTTAGCGCATCCTCGTCGCCCTCACTCAGCGCTTTCTGTGCGCGCTCTAAGTCGAATTCCGCAATCATCACGTCGCCATCGGCGAGCGAACGCATTTCACGTGCGTTACGCCCGTCCGCATTCAGGTAGAGTATTCCGACGAATAAAGGGAGATAAAGAACACCAACCCAACTACGCAAATAGAACCGGTGTAAACCGACAAACCCGCCAGTAAGCCATAGCATGTAAGCAAGAGGCATCGAAACGGCCGCACGGATCTGCAATCCCCGCTGGCGTCTGACTAAAACCATGGCTGCCACTGGGAACAGCACAATGCCAGCCCAATAAAGCCAGTGCGGCAAAACAAAGGTAAGGTCAGGCATGCCTTTTGCAGCTCTTCAACAAAAGTTCGACAACCATGGACTGAGATTTAGGTCCATTTCAAC
>CAZSYW010000017.1:0-22398 GCA_964611315.1 uncultured Rhodospirillaceae bacterium | reverse complement strand
AAAATCAATTTCGATGATGCACTGCGACGGGACCACTGATGAACCACCCCAATACCTTGGAAGAAAAATGGCGTCATCAAAATCATCATTATCGCGCCCCCCGAGAAAGCTAGAGAACCCTCTCCCCAAAAAGCGACCAAAGCCGATAGGATTAAACCGTAGCTAAGCCACCTCGGCACTTTTACTTCGCTAAACGCTGGACTCGGCCGCAAATTACGTCCATAGCTGGCCAACAACCATTGCGCGAAAACCCCGTTGACGGTCACCATCATTATCCAAGAAACACCCATCAGACCGGGGATAACGAAAAGATACCGACGCAAAACATCAATGGTACCTTGAGCAACTTCATTGCCCAAAGCCGACAGTAACGATGTCATAGACCGCTCAATAACTCCCGCTAATCCACCTTCTTCACTGCCGAACCACAGCAGCGCCAAACAAAACGTCAACAATACGTACATGGTTATTTCGGAAAGCATTCGTCCTGCAGGGTACCATTCCAGCACTCGTCCCTCAGCTGACCTATTTAACAAAGCCCTGTGTGTTACCAACAAAGTGGGACCGATATAGCCAACAACAAAAACCAGCCCAAGCGTCAGATCTGTAATCAAAGCGACGGCCAGAGCCACACAACTCGACAGAAGTGCGGGAACAAAACCCAGACCTAAACCGACCAAAAACAAGGGCAGCTGCGTCAAGTATTGAAGTAACAGATATGCCGGACCACCCGTGACCGACAGATAGAGGCCACTCGTCAGAACTCCCGCGACCATGGCAACCGTGAGGACCAATTTTGCTGGCATAGTAGCCCCGGCACAGTAGTGATGGCGACTGCTACTTCAGGAGGTATGGCACCAACGCCAGGAACCGCGCGCGTTTGATCGCCCTGGAGAGCCGTCGCTGTTTCTTCGCTGACACAGCGGTGATCCGGCTCGGCACAATCTTGCCGCGCTCCGACATAAACCGCTGCAGGAGTTTCACGTCCTTATAATCAATTTTTGGCGCATTTGGCCCCGAAAATGGGCACGATTTTTGGCGCCGGAAAAATGGTCTACGAGGCATTGAAGACCCATGCGCAGATCCTGTATCACTCCTCATTCGGCCTCTCCCTCTACCGGCCCACCGCCCGAATTATTCGGTGCCTTTGCTTCTTTTACCTCAGGGGCTACAGTTTCCCCATCGTCATCACGCTTGTCATCAGTCACTGGTTCCGCTTCTGACTTCTTAGCATCGCCTTTACCAACATCTGGAGCACCCTTGGTGCCGACCGAGTCTCTTCGCGAACGCTCCTCGCGCGCGGTACGACTTTGCATAATTATCGACGGGTCCTCATCGAGGGATTCTGTGCGTATGGTAAGGTAACGGAGCACATCCTCGTCGAGTCGCATATTCCGCTCCATTTCCTGCACAGCGTCAGGGGGGGCATCTATATGGAGCATCGCGTAATGGCCCTTCCGGTTCTTCTTTATTCGATAGGCTAAAGTGCGCAACCCCCAGTACTCAGACCGCTCCACTGAACCGCCAGACTCAGTTACTATACCACTAAACCGATCCACCAAAGCTTCCGCTTCCTGCGTAGGAATGTCCTGGCGCGCAATAAACACAGTCTCATAGAGCGGCATCCCCGGCTCCTCTTAGTCTTTTCGCTCTAGTTATGGAACGATCGCCTGCCCGGTTTCACAACCCGCAAGCCGACAACCTCCGTCGGCCATCTCCGGTCCCACTCGACTGGACCCGACCGGCCGCGGCGGCGCACTATAGCGCAATTTCGCCTTCACGCAAGCAAATGGACAACAATCTTCCCCATAACGCCAAGTCAGAGCTTGACACCTAAAACCACACCGGGCACTCCCTCCCACACAAAACCTTGCTAAAAGTTATCACATCGGACAAGGAGCAACGAAATGTCTCGTGCTTTGGTTTTCCCTGGTCAGGGCTCACAGCGGGTGGGTATGGGTAAAGAGATTTACGACGCCTTCATTACGGCAAGACACGTTTTTCAGGAAGTGGACGAGACACTCCATCAAAATTTAAGCCGGCTCATGTTCGAAGGACCGGAGAGTGAATTAATCTTGACGGAAAATGCTCAAGCAGCATTGATGACTGCATCAATTGCTATAGTCCAAATTTTAATCGAGGAGGGCCCACTGACACTGCCGAATATTGCCACTTTTGTCGCTGGACACTCGTTAGGCGAGTACTCCGCACTTGCCGCTGCGGGCGCTATTTCTCTTCCTGACACCGCTCTCCTACTTAAGCGGCGTGGTGAAGCTATGCAAACAGCAGTGCCGGTGGGCGACGGTAAAATGACAGCGATTCTTGGTCTCGGTCTCGATAAAGTTTTGGAAATTGCGGAAACTGCAAGTGAGGACGGGATATGTGAAATCGCCAACGATAATGCTCCCGGGCAAGTAGTTTTGAGCGGACAGTCGGTCGCGATTGACCGTGCAATGACTTTGGCCAAAGAAAGAGGAGCTAAACGGGCTTTGGCCTTGGAAGTCAGCGCACCATTTCACTGCGCGCTCCTACAACCTGCAGCGGACAAAATGGCGGACGCTCTGGCATCGATTACTATAAGAGCGCCCCACCCCCCATTGGTTGCTAATGTGGTAGCTGAATCAGTCGATGAGCCCCATGCAATTCGAAAATTGCTCGTAGAACAGGTAACGAGCCGAGTTAGATGGCGGGAATCTGTACTTTGGATGAAGGCCAACGGCGTCGATAGCCTTTTAGAACTCGGCACCGGAAAAGTTTTGACCAATCTAACACGAAGGATTGACAGCAGCCTCACTGGTCATTCAATCGAAACACCAGGTGACATCGACCAATTCCTAGGCTCAATTTAACCTCACCCATCGACTCCAGACACCGGAGATCCCTTAAAATGTTTTATTTACGTAACAAAAACGCATTGGTTACTGGTGCATCGGGCGGGATTGGCAACGCTATCGCGCGCAAACTACATGAGCGGGGCGCGTGTGTAACCCTCTCTGGAACTCGGAAAGTAGCCCTCGAAAAATTGGCTAACGAACTGGGCGAACGCACTCACGTAGCAGCGTGTAATTTGACCGATAATGAAGCACCGACAAATCTCCTGAAAACTGCGGAAACCGCAATGGGTGGCGTCGATATCTTAGTAAATAATGCGGGCCAAACTCGGGATAACCTCGCGTTACGCATGAAGGACGATGATTGGCATGACCTCCTTGAATTGAACCTGACCTCCGCGTTCAAACTATCGCGAGCGGCCTTACGTGGTATGCTTAAAAAGCGCTGGGGTCGCATCATAAATGTAAGTTCGATTGTTGCTGTCACTGGAAACCCAGGCCAAGCCAACTACTCCGCAGCCAAAGCTGGCCTGATTGGACTTACCAAATCGCTTGCCGGCGAAACTGCTACACGAGGAATCACTGTCAATGCAGTGGCGCCGGGCATGATAAATACACCCATGACCCAAGCGCTCACAGAAGCCCAACGGAGAGCCCTGAAAGACCAGATCCCGGCTGGCCAACTCGGCGAACCCGAAGACATAGCCGCAGGCGTCACATATCTCGCCTCTGATGAAGCAGCCTACGTGACTGGGCAAACCCTTCATATCAACGGTGGAATGGTCATGATTTGAGTACGGCAGAACCATTTCTGGACGCTTCTTCGCTCGCTAGCAAAGCGACAATAAGTATGTTACGACACTGGAAAGTGCTGGTTTTCGTGGACCCTTTTTTACCGCCATAAGCTTGGGCCACGCGTCCGGTTGCCGCCTCTCGGTCGGCCACAAAGCCAGGGTTTTTTAGGGGCACGAAATTTTTGTAAAAGGGGTTTATCTATGACTGATGTCGCCGACCGGGTTAAAAAAATTGTCGTCGAACACCTTGGTATTGATGAGGAAAAAGTTGTGGAAACAGCTAGCTTTATCGATGACCTTGGTGCCGACAGCTTGGACACTGTCGAACTAGTTATGGCGTTTGAAGAAGAGTTTACCTGTGAGATACCCGATGAAGCGGCCGAAAAAATTGTCACCGTGAAGGACGCAATTGACTTCATCGGCACCCAGAGCTAGCTCCTTGACCTCGCCGACGAGTTAAAGTCGGGGACGAAACCATGAGACGGGTGGTGATCACTGGGATGGGTCTCGTTACGCCGCTTGGCTGTGGCGTGTCTGCCTGCTGGGAAAAACTCTTGGCGGGTGAGTCAGGAATTCGCACCATCGAACAATTCGAGACATCCGATTTGCCGACGCGCATCGCAGGCTTGGTACCCAGAGATGGTGTTGACAACCCCTTTAACCCCGATGATTGGCTAGAACCCAAAGAGCAGCGCCGAATGGACGAGTTCATCCATTTCGCGATTGCAGCCGCCACTGAAGCAGTGACGGACGCGGATTGGATTCCGACAGACAGCAACTCCCGTGAACGCACAGGCGTCATGGTAGGGTCCGGCATAGGAGGGCTACGAACCATTGAAGAGGGAGCTCTCACACTAGCCGAAAAAGGACCTCGTCGGATGAGCCCATTTTTCATTCCGTCATGCCTTATAAATCTTGGCTCGGGACAGATATCGATTCGTTTTGGGTTTAAAGGGCCCAACCACTCCGTTGTCACGGCATGCTCAACGGGGGCACACGCTATTGGCGATGCTGCTCGCCTTATTATGATTGATGACGCAGATGTAATGGTTGCTGGGGGATCGGAAAGCCCAGTTACACGGCTCGGTGTAGCTGGCTTTGCCGCCGCTCGCGCGCTCTCTACCAATTTCAATGACGAACCCGAACGTGCGTCGCGACCTTGGGACAAAGACCGCGATGGTTTTGTTATGGGTGAGGGCGCTGGCGTATTAGTACTCGAAGAGTATGAGCATGCGCTCCGGCGTGGAGCAAACATATACGCGGAGGTAGTGGGTTATGGTCTGTCCGGAGACGCGCATCACATCACCGCCCCCACACCAGATGGCGACGGCGGCTATCGTTCAATGCAGTTAGCCCTGAAGAGGGCTGGGATAAAATCGGCAGATATAGATTATATAAATGCTCACGGCACCTCCACGCCACTTGGAGATGAGATTGAGCACGGGGCCGTGAAACGACTTCTTAATGGGGGTGCAGGAAATGTCTCAATGTCTTCCACTAAGTCGTCCATAGGTCATTTGCTTGGCGCCGCGGGGGCTGTAGAGGCGATTTTTTCCGCCTTAGCGGTAGCACACAACATGGTCCCCCCTACACTTAACCTTGAACATCCGTCCGAAGGTTGCGACCTCGATTTGGTACCGCTTATAGCCAAAAAAAGAATTGTCAGGACAGCGCTGTCAAATAGTTTTGGTTTTGGCGGAACCAATGCGACGCTCATAATGAGTGAGGTATACGGCACTTGAAGCCACAAAATTTTTAAAGCGGACTACCAACCTGACAAAGAAAACGTGCCGATATGCACCGATTCGTCTCCGGACTGTTCTCGCTTTTGCTGATACTTGTTACAGCTATTGCCGGTAGCGTGTGGTGGTTGGAAAAATGGCTTGATAAACCTGGACCACTTTCGGAACCAACAATAGCTACGTTGGAACCGGGGACAGGGGTCCGATCGATAGCACAACAGCTCACTGAAATCGAAGCGGTAGACAACCCATACTTTTTTGTCCTGGCAGTGGCCATGAGCCGTAACCATAACCTGCTCAAAGCAGGTGAGTACGAGTTTCCAAAAAAAGCGAATCCTCGCACAATTCTCCAAGCACTTATTGCTGGTGAAACCTTGGTACATAAGCTGACAGTACCTGAGGGATTGACGAGCTCTGAAGTAGTGGAACTTGTCGAACGCACCGCCACATTGAGCGGCGAAGTACAAACACTACCGACGGAGGGGTCACTGTTACCGGAAACTTATCACTTTTCTCGTGGTGAAAACCGAAATGACCTCATTGCCCGCATGGAGACAGCGATGCAAGCTACGCTCCGGGATCTTTGGCGTAAACGCCAAGCTGATCTCCCTTATGATGGCCCATCAGAAGCCTTAGTAATGGCTTCAATCATTGAGAAGGAAACAGGACTGGAGAGTGAGCGAGCCCGTGTAGCTGCAGTCTTTGTCAATCGATTGAGGCTCGAAATGCCTTTGCAGTCGGATCCAACCGTACTTTACAGCCTTACCAAAGGTGCCAGGCACCTCGGACGCCCCCTAGCCCGATCTGATCTTAAAAACAATAGCACATACAATACTTATCTTCATACTGGACTGCCACCCGGAGCGATCGCTAATCCAGGACGATCCTCTATAATTGCCGCGCTCAATCCCGAGGACAGCGAAGAACTCTACTTCGTTGCGGATGGACACGGAGGCCACAGGTTTGCGCGTACACTGAGTCAGCATAACGACAATGTCGCGACTTTTCGACGTGCGCGCGCAAGCCTTAAAGAATGTGGAAAATGTTAACATGACGTTCAAGAAGAAAGTAAAAACCGTGAACGGGACCGTCAACCTTCGCAGGCGCGGCTTAATGTTGATTCTGTCCTCTCCATCAGGAGCAGGCAAAACTACGATTGCGCGCCGTCTTGTAGCGGAAGATGAAAATTTACGAATGTCGGTGTCTGTTACAACCAGGCCTCCACGCCAAAATGAGGTTGCAGGCACAGATTATCAGTTTGTCGATGAAGAAACCTTCCAGCAAATGCTCAATACCGGGGAACTACTTGAGCACGCTACTGTATTCGGCTACCTCTACGGGACACCTCGCAAAAGAGTAGAAACAACTTTGGCCCAAGGAAACGACATCTTGTTCGATATTGATTGGCAAGGTGCGCAACAAATTACTGAAAAGGCACGCGAAGATACCGTAAAGATTTTTATTCTCCCTCCATCAACGAACGAATTGGAACGACGACTTAAAACTCGCGCACAAGATAGCAATGATGTCGTTGCAATGAGAATGGAGAAGGCGTCGAGCGAGATAACACATTGGGCCGAATATGACTATGTGATTATTAATGAACACATAGATCAGACCCTTAGCCAAGTCCTCAACATATTGACTGCTGAAAGACTACGCCTGCATCGTGCAGTTGAGGTGAGTGATTTCGTAGAAAAACTGATTGGCGATCAATCGTAATGCCAATGCTTTTGTGACTGACCTAATCGGTTACCCCCATTCCGATCAAGGCGTCTAGCGCACGAGATAAAGAACAAAAACCCTCCACAGAAACCTCCTCGGGGCGAACCGTCTCGGAAATCCCAGCAATTTTCAGTAATTGCAAGGTGTCCGGACACAATTGTTTTAAGCTAGTTCGCAGCATTTTCCGGCGCTGACCAAACGCGGCGGCCGTAACCCTCTCCAGACTGGCCATATTTGCTTCATCCAAGGGCAGGGGACGGGGAAGTATGTCTACAACCGATGACACCACTTTCGGCGTGGGCGTAAACGCGCGGGCTGGTATATCAAATAAGATACGAACCTCGCACAGCCATTGGACGATGACTGACAACCTTCCGTAACGTTTAGTCCCCGGTCTAGCCACTATGCGCTCAGCTACCTCTTTTTGAAACGTTAATGTCAAACGTTTAAACGCAGCGACCTGTGGAAGACATTCCACCAACAATTTAGTTGCGATGTTGTATGGTAAATTAGCTACCATCTGAGCCGGCCAGCTAACTAGTCCCGCTATATTCATTTTGAGAGCGCTTCCCTCAATCAAGATCAAGCGTTTGCCTGAAACTCGCTCCAATTCATGCAGCGCGTCCAAGGCCCGAGTGTCAGGTTCAATGGCGACAACCCTACTCGCCGGACTCTCCAACAAAGCTCGCGTTAAACCGCCAGGCCCGGCTCCAATTTCCACTACCGTCACACCCTCAACGATGTTGGCTACCTCAGCTATCCTCCTAGTTAAATTGAGATCGAGCAGAAAGTGTTGACCAAGTGACTTGCGTGCTGTCAGTTTATGGCGAGCAATTACCTCCCTGAGCGGCGGGAGCGGCTCGCTTTGGGTGACCACCAAACTACACGCGGAGGTCCACAAAAGCGCTTCGCCGGAGATCCCGAAGTAGGCGGCCCGCTAATATTTCTAGTCGAGTGGCTTCCATTCTTGCACGAATGGTTTCTCGCCGTTCTAAATCTTGATTTGGGTCGTCGCGCTCGCAAACCATCAGCAAGTGAACACCGACCTCTGTGCGTACTGGTGTGCTCACCCCACCAATCTCGAGATTGGATACTGACAAACGAAAATCGTCGGGTAAATCACCCAGCGACACCCATCCTAAATCTCCAGAGGCCTCAGATTTGAGTTCCTTGATTAAAGAACGCATGTCCTCACACCCCCGTATGTTGGCCCTAATTTCCTCCGCGAATACAGACTGACTTGTTGCGGCTTCTTTACCATCTCCATCCGTTATCGGTAAGGTAACCTGCATCAGACGTACTCTGACTAGGTTTGGGTCTATAGCCAGAACTTCGCGACGTTGACGCAAGTAAACGATATGGATTGCATCCGCGGTGCGGATTGGATCGGAAACGTCTCCGACCGCCATTTTATCTATAACGAAGGCCAACTCCGGCCGAAGTTGACCTTCTCTCATCCAACCCATATCACCGCCTGAGCCACCTATGGCATTCTCACTAAATTGAGCGGCGACCGCACCAAAGTTTGCGCCAGCACGGATCTCTTTCACCAACCGATTAGCCGTTTGGATCACTTCCTCCGTACTTGAAGAAGCTCCAAAATACAGATCGATTTGCGAAACCAAGTATTCTAGTGTTCCCCGACTCACCTCAAGCCTTGCCAACTCCTCTTCGACATCTTCCTCACTCACAATTACTTGGGGGCGCAATCGGCTTGCCACGAATTTGCCCCACATCATCTCCGCCCTAACCTGACGCTCGAAGAAGATGCGTGGGATCCCCACACTGGCCAAATACCTCTCCAATTGGCCAGGATCCCAGCCATTCTGTTGTTCCACATTTTTGAAGCCCTCAGCGACCTCCTCTTCAGCCACAGTGACGCCTTGCCGTTCAGCCTCCTGAACCTGCAATTCCTCTTCAATCAGTTTTCGCAGGACTGGCTGAACGAGCTGTTGGCGGAGCTCCGGCGTGTCCTCAAGTCCAGCTTCGAGTGCCGACATTTTAATACGTGCAAGTAAATCCAACATGGAAATCACGCTGTCATTTACCACCGCAGCAATCCGTACCAGTTCCTGGGACGCAGCTGGACCCGATAAAAACACTAAACTCAGCACCACAAGTAACAAACGTTTCATATATTTACTGCCAGGAGAAAACCTGTGAACCAAAACCGCGTGCGCGCTTCACGTAAAAGAATAGAAGTTCGCACTAAGTTCGGCAACAAGCCCTCCTCCTCAACCAAGGTTACGTAACGTTATCCTAACAATAAAATTCGTGGTCGCTTCCACGTCAGCATCTTGAGTAAAATATCGGTTTAAAGATGCCCTAACCCGCACACATTCATCCCTATAAGTTAACCCCAAGCCGCTACCCAAACTACCACCGCTCTCCGTCAAATCTCGCTGATGAGTTAAGTCGAAATACCAGTTTTCCCTCGCACGAAGATTCATACCTAAATTGACCTGCTCCAAGGATGTCGGAATTCCTATTGTTGGCCCATCACTTAGCTTTGTATAAGTCAGAGATCCGTTAACCCAACGGGGCCCAACCACAACGCCAAGGGAAGATCTGCGTGTCGCGAAGTTTTCACGATCCAGCCGAAAGCGATGAGTTAAATTGAGGTAGTCCGACGGTGACACAAGAACCCGGCCGACGAAATCAGAAAAATTACGATCTAAACCAGTCCCGACTTCAAAAGTATCGTCAGCCCGAGTCCGGTAACTTTGACCGAACAAAACCTCGTTTCGAGCCCCCACAAGGTTGCGGACTTCACCTCGAATTCCATAATTGAATCTCCCGCCGCCCTCGTAACGATCCAACCCAGGGAAACGATTCGAACTGAACAAATTAACGTCATCAAACTCGAACGCAAGACTGTCCTCGTTTGGGATTTTGCTTGGATTGCCACCATTGGGCCCCCAGATCAATTGACCTATGGGCTCCAGTATCTGCTCGCCATTCCCAGATTGGCGAGCAAAAGGATACCGCCAATCAAGACGGATTTCTGGCACAACCCTGCCAGTCAACCCATTTTGCTGCGTCCCAACAGATGCCAAGTCTGGCAGATTTTCAACGTGATACAAGTCGCTCCGCAACGATAAGGTTAGATCATAGATTTCACCGTTGGCCGAAGTAAAAGGCAGCCGCCAGCCACCCTTCAGATGCACACGACGGCTGTCTGTGCCGCTCACACGACCCAAAACACGGATGTCGGTGTCCATCACCCAGTAAGCACCTAACGTATTCGGCTCGCTTCGAAAAAAGTAACGTGCCAGCGGCGTCACGTAAGGCACCGTATCTTCATCTATACCTGGATCGAGACTTTGAAAAGACAGCGCGCGCAGGTCCGCAAAATTACGTCCCTCAGCGCCTGATAAATAAACTTGGCTAGTCAAATGCGAGTGTCCCCGTCCGAACCCGTACCGGCCTAAGTACCTGTCTCTGCCAAAACCATAGCGCCCTAAGTAGGTTGCATCCGTTGCTCGATTCACATCAAACCCGGACACCCAAAGTGGGTTTACCTCGAATTCGCCAGCCCCGAACACATGACCCCGGGTCCGTTCAGTTGCTCGAACATCTTCTTGCTCTCGATCAGCTCGGGTAAGGCTACCCGTCACTTTGTACTCTCCCTTTCTTCGGATCTCCCGGTATTCGCCGGTTAATACAACTCCCTCTTTGGCGGAAAAAATAGGTGCTAAGGTGGCGTCTTTATTTGGAGATATGTTGAAATAGTATGGTTGCTCGTAAGTTATTCCAAAAACTGAGTTGGTCCCGATCGACGGGGCAAGAAAACCAGTTTTGCGGCCCACTGTTGGATCAGGGTGACTAAAAAATGGCACGTAAGCCACGGGCACACCAAACACTTCAAGGAATGCATCTCTATAAAATATTCGGCGAAGCGATTTGTCGTGAATGACGCTAAGTGATTTGATTTGCCAAAGGGGATTGCGCAAATTCTTTTCAGGACAAAGTTCGCAAGGGCTATATACTGCCTTCCGAACTTCAGTCCGGCCATCACTGGTCATATGGCCACCCACGGCCGCAGCGCGGGATCCGTCCGAAAACAAGATCTGAATGCCCCGAATTACGCCACTCTTCAGGTTTCCCGCCAATTCCATATAGTTAGAAAATATCACGTCATCGCCTGGCGGCAGCAACGCCACGTTGCCCGAGGCGATTACGACGTCACTCCGCCGATTGTAGGATACCGTATCAGCCAACAAAATACTTCCGGAATGGCTAACCTCAACATTCCCACTGGCTGTCACGACGCCAAAATCTTCATCGTACGTGACCGTATCCGCACTCATCAAAACGTTGTCTTGGAGCACGTTCTTGCCCGTCGGTTGCGCCTCGACTACATCACTTGCAATGGCTATTAGGAACGTGGCTACTATGGCGATCCGGCACTTGTATGTGCAAGCTGACCAAATATCCAAACTCATCTAGCTATCTTCAATATGAAGCAACATGGCCCCACCCAATAGCAAGGCCAAGAGCCCGGGCGCCCAACCGGCCAAAGGTGCTGGAATGTTTGCCGCAATCCCAAGCGCTAAAACTACATCCGAAAAAACGTAAAGCAAAAGTCCAGCGGCAATGCCAAACGCAATCAGCCAGCCTGCACCGCCGTTGCGGGCAGAAAGACGAAGCGTAAAGGCTGCGCCGATCAAAACCATCCCCGACAATATCGCGGGCCCGGCAAATACTGAATGCCAATGCACGCGATGTTTCAGGGCCGAAAAACCCGCACGCTCTAACAATGCCACAAAGCTGGGTATCTCCCAAAAAGACAAGGTTTCAGGAGAAGCAAAGTTGTCGTGAATTTGACTAATTGTAAGCTCCGTCGCAAATCGATGCTGCGCTCGTCGTTCCGCCGTTTGATCTGGACCGGTGGACAACACATCACGCAAAAGCCAGTATCCAGTTTTCAGTTGAGCGGTAGCGGCATCTAAGCGTTGGACGAACTCGTGTTGACCCTGATATCGAAAGATGACTACGTCGTGCAGTGTTAGCTCAGGCTCGGTAATCCGCTGAGCATGAATAACTGACTCACCGTAGTCATCAGCCTGCCGCAACCACAAACCAGAGCTGGAAACGGCAAGGTTTGACACATTCCCTTCAATATACCGGGCCTCAAGTTGCTCATAACGCCACAATAATGATGCGGCGAGCGGATTGAATACTGTTACCACAAAGGCTCCAACGATTATACTAAGCGCAATGCCAGGAAATAAGAATTGCCAGACTGACGTACCCGAGGCTCTAGTAACAACCAGCTCGCTGGTACGTGTCAATCTGGCCAAAACAAGCATAACACCGATTAAAAATGCGTACGGAATGACACGTTGGATCATGTAAGGTAAATGAAGAAGTGCCAACTGAAACACCACTCCCATTGTGGCCGTGGGCTTAGTAGCAGCTCGCCTACTTAACTCAACCAAATCGAACATGAAGATGAGCATACCTAATGCGAACAAGGCCACGCTGACACCAATCAGAAATTGACGCCCAATGTATATGGATAAGGTGGTCGATACTCGCATTTTGTCGGAGCGTTAGTTAAAGGCGGAGCCAATTGGTTGCGGTGTCCGCCGAAACGGATCCGACGCGACCACGTACCAAGCTACGCCAACCATAATTGCAAACAACAGATAAATTAAGGGTATTAAATCCGGCGCTCTTACTATCAAATCCATTAGACTAAATGTCAGCGCCTGGAGACTAATTGCTGCTGCCACAGCCGCCAACAATCTCCAATTCGAGCCCCGACGATTGAAATCGCCGGAGAATAATGCGCCAAGACCAACAAACACAAACAACAAGCTAACCACTGGTGTTATCAGCCTCCGATGTCCCTCCGCTGCAAATTCGCGTCGATGACGCTCCTCAACAACGTCGTGGGGCCACAACAAGTCCGGGAGCAATCGCTCCTTTGCCTCCTTAAACCGAGTAGCATCTAAACCCGTAACATCGCCAAAATCGAATGCATATCGTTCAAAGTAGAGCAAAGACAACTCCCCATTCCTGGCCTGTATCTCCTGGCGATTTCCATTCAGCAAGACTAGACGAGGCCCATCATCCGTATTAACGAGCTTGCCACTTTCTGCCATTAGGGTAGATGGTTCTCTTGAAGCACGCGTTTCATGCACCAAAATCCCCCTCAATTCCCCGTCGTTTCCACGCTCGCGAACATATATGGTCAAACCATCGACTGGCGTGTTGAAAACCCCCTCTCTCAGCAGAAGAGA
Organism: uncultured Rhodospirillaceae bacterium; assembly: GCA_964611315.1. Lineage (GTDB taxonomy): Bacteria > Pseudomonadota > Alphaproteobacteria > UBA7887 > UBA7887. Next base: position 9,058 of record CAZSYW010000017.1, on the reverse strand, counting down.
CGCGAAGGAATTACGCACCTGAGATTGAATATTCTTAAACTCGTGAAACCCTAGTGGCATAAGGTATAGGTTGACCGCGTAGCACAGCAACATCACTACACCGGCTATACCGATAGCGGGTGCGGCAAGACCCGCGTTAGATAGTCCAGTTGCCTTGAGGACAACAATTTCTCGATCGACTACCAATTGGTGATATACGTACAGGACAGAGGCGAATAACGCGATCGGCAGAATCACGGAGAGTAATGAAGGCAAAAGTAGGGCCGTCATGTACAAAAACAAGCCGAACGACAATCCTTTATTTATTATTAAGTCAATAAAACGAAGCGACTGAGTGAGCCAGATAACACCGGTAAAGCTAAACACCACCACGATAAGCGGCCCTACAATCTGGCCCATAATGTAGAGTGAGAATCGAGGCATTCTAATTCCTTGGGCAGTAAGAACACGGGACCGCATACGAAGCCGCACTCAAACTTAAACAAATACTTCCCATAGCCGCAACAGTTGCTAGAGTCATACAATGAGCAGCCAGAGCAGAACGTTCCATTGCGGAATAACGTACAAAATAGTCAGAGTTACCAAAAAAAGACAACCATGACAAAGAGGACACTATGGATATTACCTTTGCCAAACCCTCCTATCCCTCGGCAGGCGCACTCGTCGCATTAGCCGCCGAAGAGTCTGGTTTGACAACGACAGGCGCTAGACTTGATCGAAAGACACGGGGTGCCTTGACGCGGGCGATGAAGACGGAAAAGTTTACCGGGAAAAGTGGCCAATTCCTGGCAATATTGGCCCCTACTGGACTCCGCGCAGATAGGTTAATTCTAGTGGGGGTTGGCAAAGGGAAAGCTTTCGATTCGGTGTCAGCCGAAAAACTAGGCGGTCTGGTTATCGGTAAATTAAAATTGTTGGGCGCGAGCCATGCTGCGCTTGCAGTTGAACCAATTCCTGGCTCAGCCCTAGGAACGTCAGAGATCGCGGCTCATTTGGCTTACGGGGCATCATTACGAGGCTACCGATTTGATCGATACAAGACTAAGCGAGCGAGAACAAATACCGCGAGGCTCCGTAAACTCACTATCATGACCGCTAATCCATCAAAAGCCCGTTCAGCGTACAAACCCCTAGCGGGAATAGCCAGTGGCGTCTTTTTAACCCGCGACCTTGTCTCGGAACCGGCCAACATTCTGTCCCCTATTGAACTTGCGGATCGCGCCAAAGGCCTCCGCGACGATAATGTGAAAGTAGAAATATTAACTCCCGCGAAAATGCGCGAACTTGGCATGGGCGCCCTCCTTGGAGTGGCCCAAGGGAGTGCACGCGAGCCAAGATTAGTGGTCATGCAGTGGCAGGGTGCGCCCAGTCATGCAAACCAAACGCCAATCGCGTTTATTGGCAAAGGTGTGACCTTCGATACTGGCGGAATTTCTATTAAACCCTCTGCGGGTATGGAGGATATGAAATGGGACATGGGGGGATCGGGCGTTGTAATCGGTCTGATGCGCTCCTTGGCGCAACGCAAAGCCAGAACGAACGCCGTAGGGGTTGTTGGCCTAGTAGAAAACATGCCATCAGGCACAGCTCAACGGCCAGGTGACATAGTCACGTCCATGTCTGGAAAAACTATAGAGGTCCTGAACACGGATGCTGAGGGCCGGCTCGTACTTGCCGACGCGATTTGGTATACTCAGGATCGGTTCAAGCCCCGCTTTATGATTGACCTCGCGACCTTGACCGGAGCTATCATAGTAGCTCTTGGATCTGAGCGAGCCGGACTATTTTGCAACGATAAGAATCTCACACAACAACTAATGGCGGCTGGGGAAATGGCAGGGGAAAAATTGTGGCCTATGCCGATCGATGACGCCTACGATAAAGATATCGATTGCGATATTGCGGATGTTAAAAATATTGGATCTGGTCGCGGAGCTGGCAGCGTAACTGCAGCTAAATTCATTCAGAGGTTCGTCGACGACCGAACGCCTTGGGCGCACCTCGACATTGCCGGCGTGACTTGGTCAAAAAAAGAAAAAATGCTAGTCCCAAAAGGCGGCACAGGGTTCGGCGTGCGCCTTTTAGATCGCCTAGTAGCAGAAAATTATGAAACAAGGTGATGATCGGCTATCCGAATAATGTCGGCTGCACCTGATATTGCTTTCTATCAGTTAGCGAAATGGCCTTTGGAACAGGCCCTTGCAAAACTTCTAGAAAGAATCTTGAATCAAAGTCTCAGGGCGGTAGTTCGTGTAGCCAGCGACCATTACCTTTCTGCCCTAAACCAAAGCCTTTGGACCTACGACGCTAAATCCTTCCTTCCTCATGGTAGCGCGAGCGACGGAGACGTCGAACAACAACCGATTTATCTAACTACAGGAAGTGAGGTTCCAAATGGTGCAACCATCTTAATTCTAACCGGTAACTTGGACGCGGCAGACATCAATAATTTCGCGCGCTGCGTGGATATTTTTGACGGGAATCACGAGGCCGTAACAAAGGCACGTAAAAGGTGGGTCACGCGAAGTACGGCGGGTCATTCCCAAACTTTCTGGAGGCAAGCACCCGATGGCCGCTGGACTAAACATTTAAATTTCCAGCCTTTATGACTTGCTCAAACGAAACCCATGTGCCCGCGAACAGTTTGATGACGTAAAAGCCGTGCTCCGAGCTGCACTGGGGGAGCATTCGATCTCGAAAGCACGTTGTCGTCTGTCGCCAAAATTCATGCAATTAGTTTCCGATGGTACTTTGCGAATTTTCTTCAACTAATCACCAAGAATACCCCAATATATCCGATTTTTGGTTGACGGTCCCAGCCCTAGGGACCTAAATATGGTATTAACATAAATACTTGCCACAATATATCGAGTTTTTGGTTGACGATTGAGAGCCTAGAGATCTAAATATGGTAGTAGCATAAACGCTTGCCTCAATATATCGTAGGAGGGGCAGGATACTGTGGTATCCCGAAGATCATATAGCTCTGGTACGGTGGTATAAGCGAGAAACTGGGGGATCGATGCGTATCTCACGTCACTACACGAAGAAAAATCAATCCCCTTATGAGGAGATCGAATTCCGCTCCGCAGACAGCGAAATTCGCAACCCGGATGGCTCCGTTGTTTTCAGCGCCAAGGACATCGAAGTCCCTGATGAATGGTCTCAAGTCGCCATCGATGTGTTGGCACAAAAATATTTTCGTAAGGCAGGGGTACCGCCAGCAACACGCGCTATACCAGAAAAAAACATGCCGGATTGGCTGGCGGCTCGGGAACCTGATCTCGACAAGCACGACAAGTCTGGACGCCAGCCCAGTGGAGACCTTAACTCCAGCGAGACACACGCGACACAGGTATTTGATCGAATGGCTGGAGCCTGGACCTATTGGGGGTGGAAAGCTGGGTATTTTGATCAAGAAGAAGACGCCCAAACCTTCAATGATGAACTCCGATATATGCTTGCAAGGCAGATTGCCGCACCAAATAGCCCCCAGTGGTTCAACACTGGTCTGCATTGGGCGTACGGAATAGACGGTCCCCCCCAAGGCCATTTTTATGTCGACCACACTACCGGTGAGGTCAATCAGTCAGATTCAGCATACGAACGCCCTCAGCCACACGCCTGCTTTATCCAGAGTGTTAACGATGACCTAGTTAACAGCGGCGGGATAATGGACTTGTGGGTTCGAGAAGCACGGTTATTCAAATACGGGTCTGGCACAGGCTCTAATTTTTCAGAAATACGCGGCGAGGATGAACCCCTTTCCGGCGGCGGCCTCTCCTCCGGATTAATGAGTTTTTTAAAAATAGGTGATCGGGCAGCGGGTGCGATCAAATCAGGCGGCACAACGCGACGTGCAGCAAAGATGGTCGTAGTCGATGTTGATCATCCAGATATAGAAAATTTTATTAACTGGAAGGTAACAGAAGAACAAAAAGTCGCGGCTCTGGTGGCTGGATCACGCTTAACTGCGAAGCACCTTAAGTCAGTAATGGCGGCATGCCAAACGGGTGGCGCCAGTCGTTTTGATTCATCCGATAACCCACAATTAAAAAAGGCGTGTGCAGCAGCACGTCTCGCTGAGATCCCTGAGAATTATATCCAAAGAGTTATTGACCTTGCTCGCCAAGGCATAACTGAAATTGACTTTGCCACCTACGACACGGATTGGGATTCCGACGCCTATCGGACGGTGTCGGGTCAAAACTCGAACAACACTGTTCGAATCAGTAATGACTTCATGGAAGCGATGACTTCTGACAAACGGTGGGTATTACGGGGGCGCACGGACGGACAAATCACACGGGACTTGCCAGCTAAGGAGCTGTGGAACCAAATGGCAGTCGCAGCCTGGCAATCCGCCGACCCTGGCGTGCAGTTCGATACTACCATCAACGAGTGGCATACTTGTCCAAACTCGGGTCGGATACGTGCTTCCAACCCTTGCTCCGAATATATGTTTTTGGACGATACCGCATGCAATTTGGCATCGCTCAACTTGCTAACATTTTTGGACGAAAAGGGGCACTTCGACATTGAAGCGTATCAACATGCCGTCCGCCTTTGGACGATCGTCCTAGAAATTTCGGTTCTTATGGCCCAGTTCCCGTCGAGGGAAATTGCTCTTCGATCATTTCAGTATCGAACACTCGGCCTTGGATACGCAAACTTAGGCGGCCTCTTGATGGCTAAGGGCATCCCCTACGATAGCGTCCAGGGTCGGGCGTTTGCTGGCGCTCTTACTGCGATAATGACTGGTACCTCTTACCACGCGTCGGCAGAAATGGCAGGCGAAATGGGGGCATTCCCGGGTTTCGAGGCCAACAAAGAGGAAATGCACCGCGTAATGCGCAATCATCGTCGCGCCGCCCATGGCTTAGCCGATGGATACGAAAATCTATCAATAACCCCGGTGCCCCTCGACATCGATAACTGTCCGAATTCAGATTTAATCAAAACTGCCCAGTCAATCTGGGACCAAACAATAGAGATTGGGGAAAAGCATGGTTTCCGGAACGCGCAAGCGACCGTAATAGCTCCTACCGGCACGATCGGGCTCGTCATGGATTGCGATACGACCGGAATTGAACCTGATTTTGCATTAGTCAAGTTCAAGAAACTCGCCGGCGGCGGCTACTTTAAAATCATAAACCGTATCGTTCCACGGGGACTTCTTTCCTTAGGTTACGAAACGGAACAAATAAAGGAAGTCATCAACTATGCTGTCGGTCACGGCACGCTCGCTGAAGCACCTTATATAAACCACACGACCTTAAGAGAAAAAGACTTCGACACCGCAACTATTGAGCGTTTGGAAAAAGCACTCGTGGACGCATTCGATATCCGTTTTGTTTTCAACAAATGGACTTTGGGTGAGAAATTTTGTCTCGATCGTCTCAAGGTATCCGACTCTCAACTCAGTGACCCCGATTTCGACATGCTTGACTACCTGGGATTTAACGGCGAAGCCATCGAGGCGGCGAACCGTTTCTGCTGCGGGATGATGACGGTAGAAGGTGCTCCACATCTAAAAACCGAGCACTTGGCAGTCTTTGATTGCGCCACCCCGTGCGGACGATTCGGGAAACGGGCACTGTCTTGGAAAAGTCATATTCACATGATGGCATCCGCACAAAGTTTTGTTTCCGGCGCGATTTCTAAAACAATCAACATGCCCAACAAATCCACCGTCAACGACTGCGGCGATGCCTATCTTCTCTCTTGGCAGCTCGGCATCAAGGCCAACGCTCTCTACCGGGATGGCTCCAAATTGAGTCAACCTCTTAGCGTTTTGGTTGGAGACAAAACAAGTGACGTCGATGGAGACAACTTAGACTCTGATTTCGACGAAAACGGGAATTCGGTTCCAAAACGTGTTGTCGAACACGTTATCCAAGAAGAACGAAGGGCGCGCGAGCGCCTCCCACACCGCCGCAAAGGATACACGCAGAAAGCGATGGTAGGTGGACACAAAGTTTATTTGCGGACAGGAGAATATGAGAATGGACGGATCGGGGAGATTTTTCTTGATATGCACAAGGAAGGTGCAGCTTTCCGTAGTCTCATGAACAACTTCGCGATCGGAATTTCAATAGGTCTTCAGTACGGTGTGCCCCTGGATGAATATGTAGACGCATTTACTTTCACTCGCTTCGAACCAAGTGGAATAGTTAGCGGGAATGACTCCATCCGGATGGCCACCTCGATCTTGGACTATGTGTTTCGGGAATTGGCTATATCTTACCTAGATCGAACTGACCTTGCGCATATTGAAGAGGATGATCTACTCCCGGACAGTGTGGGCCGCGGTGAATCGTATAAGAAGATTGATCGTGAAAGCTCGGACTCGCCTGATTCAAATTCCGCCGAACTCAGTTCACTGGTAAGCCCAGGTTACGTCCGGGGACGCTTGCGAGTTCTCGATGGCGGTGTCACATCCAACGTTGAAAACTCCGTCGTCGAGAACCGACCAGAGAACGACTTAAGCATGGTGCTCCCGGCATCAGCGGGAGCGGCCCAGGGAGCAGTTTCTGTCGGCATTAAATATACATCTGATACTCATGGGCACAGAGCTAGGGTCCGGGAAGCCCGAATAAAAGGTTACGAAGGTGACCCCTGCTCAGAATGTGGGAATTTTACGTTGGTCCGTAATGGGACTTGCCTTAAATGCAACACATGTGGTGCAACTAGTGGCTGCTCCTAATAAAGTGTTAATGCGATTGGGTTCTCTCTAAAAAGACCAAGGACTGGTGACTGCCTTCCTCGCCACAGGTGAGATTTAGATCACGAAATAATAGAAACATAAAATTAAAAGGGATTATTTGCTCCCTATTAAATAAGCCAATGGAATGAGGGTGTTTATCGTGTACAGTACAATGCCAGCTCCTTCGTTGGCTGAGAGCAGCCTGCTGTCTGCATGTTTATTTCTGACCAAAGTGGCGAATACCCTTGTTGTGTCACCTATCATTAGTTATCGAAACTTCCTTTAATGCTTATGCATCCTTATAGAACACACACATGCGGCGAGCTCCGCAAAAATCACATCGGCCAAGATGTCAAACTGTCCGGCTGGGTCCATCGAAAACGTGATCACGGAAATTTGCTGTTCATTGACCTACGCGATCAATATGGAGTTACGCAATGCGTCATCGAGACGGACGCGCCAACCTTCCATCAAGTTGAAGCGGTTCGTCAGGAAAGCGTGGTCACCGTGACAGGCAAAACCGTCGCCCGCTCGGAGGATACCATCAATCTCAAACTTTCGACCGGCCAAATCGAGGTGATAATTGCCTCATTCACGGTCGAATCTCCAGCAGCCACACTCCCAATGCAAGTTGTGGGCGATCAATCACCAGGCGAAGACATCCGCCTACGATATCGATTTTTAGACCTTCGCCGGGAACACATGCGACGCAATATTGAGCTACGGAGTGCTGTCATAGCTAGCATTCGCAAACGCATGATTGATCAGGGATTCATGGAATTTCAAACGCCTATTTTAACATCTTCAAGCCCTGAAGGTGCGAGAGATTATCTAGTTCCAAGCCGGCTCCATCCAGGCCAGTTTTATGCACTCCCCCAAGCACCGCAACAATTTAAGCAACTCATAATGGTTTCGGGTTTTGACCGCTATTTCCAGATAGCACCGTGTTTTCGAGACGAGGATGCAAGGGCCGATCGCAGCCCAGGAGAATTTTATCAATTAGACGTCGAGATGGCCTTCGTGACTCAAGAAGACGTATTTACTGCAATTGAGCCGTTATTATACGGCTTATTCCAGGAATTTACGGAGTGGGAAGTGACGAAACCGCCCTTCCCGCGAATTCCATTCCGGGAGGCGATGTTACTCTATGGAACGGACAAACCAGATTTGCGGAACCCACTACAAATTTCCGATGTCACTGAATGTTTTACTATGGAAGGAGTCACGTTTAACGCATTCCGCAATGCCATTCGGGACGGCGCAGTGGTCCGGGCAATCCCTGGACCAGACACTGCCACTCGTCCACGAAGTTTTTTCGACAAACTAAACGAATGGGCCCGCAACGAGGGTGCCCCGGGGCTGGGATATATTACATTCGATGGTGACGGAAACGGCAAGGGACCAATCGCAAAATTTATCCCGGACGCCGCACAATGTCAGATAAAAGAAAAGACGGGGGTTGGTGCTGGAGATTCAATATTTTTTGTGTGCGACCAACCCAAGAACGCCGCCGCGTTCGCAGGCTTGGTGCGCACGCGTCTTGCAACGGATCTTGAATTACTTGAAGAAAACTCTTACCGGTTCTGTTGGACAGTCGACTTCCCGATGTATGAACGAAATGAGGAAACCCACAACATAGAATTCAGTCACAATCCTTTTTCTATGCCTCAAGGGGGATTGCAAGCGCTCGAGCAAAACCCCCTCGACCTTCTAGCGTACCAATATGATATCGTGTGCAATGGAGTAGAGCTTTCTTCCGGCGCTATACGTAACCACCGTGTTGATATCATGCTCAAAGCTTTCTCTATCGCAGGTTACAGCGCGGATGCGGTCGAGTCCAAATTCGGCGGAATGCTCCGCGCTTTCCGGTTCGGAGCTCCACCACACGGCGGTCTTGCCCCAGGCATCGATCGTATTGTTATGTTAATCGCTAATGAGCCCAATATCCGTGAGGTCACCCTTTTCCCTATGAACCAGAAGGCCCAAGACCTGATGATGGAAGCCCCAAATGAGGTAAGCAAGGACCAACTCAGAGATCTTCACTTGCGAGTAGCCCTCCCACAAAAATCCAAGGAGATTTGACAGTTATCGGAGACCTTCTTTCGAAAGTCGTATCTTCACCTCACGACTATTTTATGGCATCCAACACTGCGTCTGCGTGACCCGTTACTCTCACTTTCCTCCATATCTGATCAATCACACCTTCTGCATTGATCAAGAAGGTGGCACGCTCGATCCCCATGTATTTGCGGCCATACATATTTTTCTCTACCCATACACCATAGGACGCACATAAATCACCCTCGATATCTGACAACAGCCGCACTCCGAGTTTGTGTTTTTTTATAAATT
>CAZSYW010000016.1:0-23947 GCA_964611315.1 uncultured Rhodospirillaceae bacterium | reverse complement strand
TAACCGGTTTCCATTGGCAAGGAAGGATCTTTAGCCCATTCCGACATGGACGCATCGTAAACCGTCACTGCATCTTGGCCGAGGCGCGTCAATGTGAACGCATCACTGGTCGCAGCGATGCCGCCACCACAATAAATCACTACCTTTTCTGCTTCCAATGCCCCCACCTCAGCGAAGATCTGTTCAAGCTCGGGCAAAGGGCGATAGGCCTTTGTCTCCACGTCGAGGAGTGAAATACCGGGGACGCTAACACTACTAGGAATCCGCCCTGGACGGCCGTAGTTCACCGCTTCGCTGCCATCGTGGAGAGAGCCGCGTAAGGCGTTCACTATGCAGGTACCGGATTCGTCCATCGCTGAAACAACAGCGGCACTATCACAAAAAAGGTGAGATCGAGGACGAGCCGTTAAGTTGGCCGCAGGATATTTCTGGATCGCCACCGTCGTCCGTCGGCCCTCTGCCTGCCATTTATCAAAGCCGCCATCGAGCACCGAAGCGCTATCGAATCCAATAGCTCTCAACATCCACCACACGCGCGTCGCCCACTGGATATTGTTCCGACTGTACAGAATTACGTCGCTACCGGCGCCAATGCCGTGGGCGCCAAGCGTCCTAGCCAGCACCTCTGGAGCAGGCATCATAAAATTAAAATCTGATCCCGGGTCCGCCAGTTCATCAGTAAGGTCGAGGAAATCCGCGCCCGGAATATGCTCTGCCTCATAGGCCGCACGGCCACTTTCAACGCGATAAATGCGCGGTGGATCAGGATGAAGCCATGTGGTGCAATCGTAAAGCCGCAGGCTCTCGTCAGAAAGACGGGTCTCGAGTTCATCACCATCGATTAAAATCGGGGTTAGGGACATAATATTACTCACTGACTGTTTCTTGGATGTTAATTCCCTGCATTGATTTGTATTTGCGCCTCCACCTCATCCCGAAGGGATTCATAATAATAGTGTTTCGTCGGAACCGCATCTTCGAAGGTTTCAAAATTGGACATTTCCCAAGCCCTTACGCTGCGTTGCGCCTTATCAAATATTCTTTCATAATTATCAATTAACACCATACGTCGCGCAACGACGTCAAGCTTGCTCCACAGTGGAGCATAATCAAAAAATGTTTTGGCATAACTATGCTGATTTTTGGGGGCCACTGAATCCGTACCGAAAAGAAATCGCGACTTATGCCTGGTTATTAGCTCAGCCCATTTTTCTACTGTTTCTTCGTCTGTCACAACGTATTTAGCGACCTCATCCCAGGAGAGATCAAAATTGACATGATTCAAGTCGGGATCAACAAGAATCTTATCCAAAATCTCCAGATGTTCCGGCCTAGGCGCCACCAAACGACCGAGACCCGTGTGAGCCCAAATGATATTGGTTTTTGGGTGCGACTTAAATACCGCCTTAAGTTGAGAGAGGTAAGCAGGTTCATCGGGGAGCGGCCTAACTTCATCGATGTCACAATGTATTATGACGACCAAACCTATTTCCCCGGCGACGTTCAGAATTTCGGCGAGAGCATTGTTCGTAAGGCTAGCGGCATGGCCGGCGATCTTGCCAGAGACGAATTCTTTATGAATGGAAAACTCTCCGATTCCCGAAAATACTCCCGGATAAAGTTTCAACATCTGCACAATGTGATCGCGGGCATACATATCAGTCGGATTGAACCCAGTGATCATCGGGTCGAACCGACTTTGTTCTTCCAAAGTCAGACTCAGATATTCTTCGGCTATCATTGCATCAACAGCAGAGTAGTAATAAAGCCGCGCTTTCGAAGATAAATAGTAGTCAGGAGCCCTGTCGCCGGTCAGTGCATAGTCCCATTTTTGCTGGAGCGGTAGCCCGAACAAAGCGGCTCGGCCCGTCAAATTTCCCATAATCTCTAAGGCAGATTTCGCCGAAGGGCCCTTCTGAATGAAATTTTTCAAGTGAAAATGAGAATCATGAAATTCAAAAGCAATCCCAATAGGCACGCCAGTAGAGGCATAACAAAACAAGAGAAAGACGACATTTAACATTTTTTGTTTCATGCTTCCCTCATGGGCTTAACTGTACCGGGTTAATTCACTATGTGTATTCTACTCACGGGATTCAGCGAAAGTGAGTGATTTACCTTTTATAATGGCCGCTGAAAATAGCACCCGTTGTAGTGGAGAACTTCAACCACGACAACATAAGGGAGCACGATAGATTCAATGCTTTACCCACACTAAACATATAGACTGACACCTCTATCTTGGGAATTTCATTGAAAGACCGTTGAACCTTTCGGGTGCGCGAGGCCACATGCAATACGTTCTACAAGTTATCCTGTTTTTGGCCTTAAGTTTAAATGCCCACGCGGAGGGACAATTACCACTAATCACCCCACTTTCTCAAGATGAGAGGCCTCAACTTCTAGATGGCAAAGGAATGCTTTGCGCCTCCATAAAAGTGAACGCCTCAGAAAACTACTATGGGCTTTTGTTTTACCGCGTCAAAATAAAGGAAGTTTCGATACGCGAGAAATCTTTGCATGTCCCTGACGATGCAAAAGGGAATCCTTATTCTTTAGTTGATGTCCTTTCAGCCAAGAAAATATTTTGGAGAGGGGCCTCCGGTGTGAACTCCTTAGATAGATCGAATTTACTTCATTTACGAGATGGAAAAGACCATGGGTGGTGCAGACCCTACGCCCAAAGAATTGTAACGGAGATACTTTTGGAGAAAATTAAAGAAGAGAAATTTGGACAGGTATCGAGAAGCATCGCGGACGATCTCCGAAGATAAGACAGTTTTGCGATCAAATGAGGACAAACTTTCTTCTTAACTAGAGGTTTCTCATCAGTCTAGCTCCAGGCCGTCCATCCCAGAATTTTTCCTAACCTTCCCTATCATCTCTCGGATTTTCAAGCCAAGCGCATCCGCGTCATCCAACTGGCCCACCTCAGCACCCCGCCGCCAACCTTCGCAGACAGCAACCTGGCCTGCTCCTGCTTCGATGACACGTCCCGTAATATCCTGTGCTTTTGTACTAGCAAGATAAACAACGGTGGGCGATACCCAGCTAGGATCTCGGATTTCAATTTCTTCTTCCGTATATTCCCTCAGGTTGTCTGTCATGCGCGTGTATGCTGAAGGTGAAATCGCGTTCACGGTCACACCGATACGATGCAATTCACGCGCCGCTATAATGGTGAAAGCTGCAATTCCTGCCTTGGCAGCACCGTAGTTGGTTTGCCCTATGTTGCCATATATACCAGACGTGGAACTGGTATTTATAATCCGACCCATGATTAGGTTGTCGTCATCTCTTTGCTTGGACATCGCGCGCCAATAAGAAGCCGCATGCCGTGATGGAGCAAAGGTACCTTTAAGATGAACAGCAATGACAGAATCCCATTCGTCCTCCGTCATATTGACCAACATACGATCACGCAGGATGCCCGCGTTATTTACAAGAATGTCAAGTTTGCCAAAAGTGTTGATCGCTGTATCAACCAAATTCTTGGCACCGTCGAAATTACTAACATCATCGCTATTTACTATAGCCTCTCCACCAGCAGCATTTATCGAGTCAGCTACCTGCTGCGCCGGAGAACAGTCTACCCCGCTGCCGTCGACAGAAGAACCAAGGTCGTTAACGACAACTTTGGCACCTGCCGCCGCCAACTGCAGCGCGTGCTGTCGACCCACTCCACGCCCGGATCCAGTGACGATTGCGACCCGTCCTTCACATAATCTAGGCATAAGAATTCCTCTCTTGGCAAGCGCTATGGGCTTTCTATCCCCACCGCTTTTAGGCGGAAAAACCTGAACGTGCGCCAGTTTACTTGTTACTACCCTGACGAACAATTATGAGGTCCCATACTCCACAATTGATGCTTGAGTCATTTGTAAAAATTGTCGGTCGCCCCTCAAAAACCCTTCTGCCTCCGCCTGGCCTACAAAGCTTTTAATCCAACATATCGGGTTGGCTTTCTAACAGAAGTCCCCAGATTGGCTGAAAATTAAGCCAACTCATATACTCGCTACCAACATGTTCGTGGCTGTACCGCGCCACTTCAGGAGATAGCTCAACCGGCTTAATTCCAACCGCTTCGATGGCAAGTTGTTGCTTGCAGCAACGTTCCAGTTGGATAAATGTAAACGCCGCAGCATCAATGCTATGGCGGCTGGCTGAGAACAAACCATGATTTTGATGAATTGCCCCGCGGACATCCTTAAACGACGGCGCTATTCGCTCCCCAGCGTCGACTTCAACGGCAACCTTGCCTGCGTCGTCTTTGATAAGCGCATGTTTCTCAAAAAAGGTCGTCATATCTTGTGTAATAGGAGCCAATTCCCTTCCCAAGGCGGAAAAAGCGGTACCGTATACGGTGTGGGCATGGCACATAGCGATAATATCCGGGTGCATTTTATGTACGGCAGCGTGCAAAACGAAACCCGCTCTGTTTATTGCATGAGCACCCTCCACGACGGTTCCTTCATGATCAGCCAAAACCAAGTTTGAAAGCTTTACCTGACTAAAATGCACCGCCATGGGGTTGGTCCAGTACATATGGGGGTATTCCGGATCCCGAACAGTAAGGTGGCCGGCCGCTCCAAAATCAAACTTCTCCAACGCAAATGCGCGGCAACTCGCTACCAATCGCTGTTTTCGATATTCCCGTTCCTCTTCTAAGTCACTGAACTTTGGTATTTCCGGGAATATGCGCCCACTCTGGGTGGGTTCATAAATCGATTGTTCCTTGTTCGATGCGCCGGTTTCTGAAATTTGGTGCATTACTCTGGCCATGTTCTGTTACTTCCCACTAAGTCTTCGCAAAATCGCACGTCACGCGGACATTCAATCCACAAGACGGTCAACAAAAGGACGTGACTTTTATCATGATTTCGAGACATCTGGAAGAAGTCCTACCATGTTGGCCCAAAACCTCCTTTCTATTAGGATTTGCTTCTGGCCGGTCGAATAGCGACCTCATCACGGGAAAGAGTACGCAATGACACTATTAGGTAACGGATTACTCGCGATCTGGCACGACCTTGACATTTCCGACAGTGGGGACCTAAGAGATTTTCAAAATTGGTACAGATCGGAACATTTCCCGGAAAGACTTGGCATTCCTGGCTTTATGCGAGGGAGACGATACCAATCAATCGACTCCAATATCCGCTTCTCGGCCCTTTACGAGACAAAGGACATAGAAACTCTTGCGAGCGAAGCGTACCACAATCGACTCGATAACCCCACGCCATGGTCACGGAAAAACCTAGCGCGGTTTCGGAACACAAATCGTACAGTCTTCAACATTGAACACAGTATGGGGTTTGGTATTGGAGGCGCATTGGCAGTAATTTCAATGGTCCCCGGGAAGAAAACCAAAACCCGTCTAAAGAACTGGTACACCCAAAATAAACTACCAAACCTAATGTGCGAGACCGACATGGTTGGAGCACACCTGTGTATCCCTAACCCGATAGTGACAAAAGTGGATAGCGTCGAGTCTGAAATAAGAGATGTGCCAGACCAAATCTCGGACTGGGTGGTCCTAATCGAAAGTCGTGACCAAGAAACACTCTCCACAGCTTTAGCGAAGCATTTTTCGGCAGATGAATGCACTGAAAACGGAGCCCTGTCGACATCCATCACGAAACATCAGTTGATGCATTGTGCCAACACCGGAGAAACGTCAATTTTCTCCTCGCACTCGGGGACCTGCCCCACCGGCCTTTAGTTATTTGGTTAGTTCAACAGCGCGAGTCAGAAATTCAAGCCGGTCTTGACCCCAAAACAACTCTTCCTGGTATATCCAAGTAGGGGATCCAAATACACTTCGTGCGATAGCTTCATCTGTGTTGCGATCTAATACCTGACGTATTTCTTTATTACCGGAAGACTGGAACAACATCTTGCCATCAAAACCATTCTCATCAGCAATTGAAATGACCGTCTCAGAGTTCGCAATGTCTCGTTCTTCTGCCCAAACGGCCGACATATAAGCATTTGCTAAATCCGTCACATCTGCCTTCGTCCTAAGAGCAGCAATGATCATTTTAGAACTTAAAACAGGATCCGGCGGAAAATATTTTGGTTCGAGATTAATTTTCATTTCCAGGAAAGACCCCCACCTCGCGAGGTCTGTGAGACGGTTGGCCTGGATTTGGCCTGGTCGTTTCTTTACCGGTTTCTGTCCTGTAAGAGCAAAGGCCGCAAAAAGGTCAAAAGGCTTCCAATTGACGACAAGCCGATTTCTTTGTGCAAGTGTCTTAAACCGCGGACCCGCCAGATATGTCCATGGTGAAGGCGGGGTAAAAAAATAATCAATGGCTTTTGTCATCCCTATCACTCTTCTTCCTCTAAACTCTATTTTTGCGGTACTACAAATTCCCACAAACAAGAATATTCATTCCTTGAAGATGGTGCGCCGAATTGAGAAATCACGAAGCAGCGGGCGACCAACTGCTCAAAATGATTGCGAGCCCGATCAAAGTGTCAAAAACACCGACCGGATACCGTTACCCCCCTTCTATGTTGGGAGAACATACGGAAGAAGTATTGCGGGACCTCCTAGACCTGTCGCGTGAGCAAATCAAAAAACTGCGTGACCGCAAGGTCGTGTAATATGACCACGGCCAGAAACCACACAACCAACTGCTATAAAAACTTAATCCTGTGAAACCTACTGGACCTTAACTGTTTCATGAGCCGCCGGTGAAAGTATTTCCAGCGCCTCAAAATCATCTGAACATGACAATTCATTATGTCTTATTTCGGCAGGCGCCAGAACGCAATCGCCTTTCCGGAAAGTCAATTCTCCCTCACCGTCATAAACAAATTTTACCCAGCCGTTTAACACATAATACATTTGAAAACTTACCATATGCCTATGGAAACCTGTTGTATGCATGTCCTGGTCACCGTGAGAATCTTTTTTTACCCTCAATACATGGGCCTTATACTCACCATTAGTTGCTTCACTAACGCCTAAATCTCTGTACTCCAAAAAATCTCTCAAACCGTTTTTAAATGTTGCTTTATCACCATAACTTACATTAAATTTTTGCTTTGCATCAGACATCCACACTCTCCGTAAAACACAACAACTTTCGGTATATCTAAAACAAAATGGCAAGTCAAAAGAGCCTCCTCCGGGTTAACCCTAAAACCGATACCGTCCTTAGTGAGACGGTTCCATCAGTCTTTGTGCCATCCCTAGAACTCACAGAAGGTCAATCATCGCCCATCGCTGCGAATGGTGGTTTGTCTTATATGGCATTAGACCAGGGCGGAGATGCCGGCACTAACGCGGCTATGAAGGCAGCGCTCACCCAGATTGCCGAGGGAGAAGGACAAGCTGTTATCGACATGCTTGAAAATGCAGCCCCCGGTCCCATCAAGACTAAGTGGGGAATCGGGTTTCGCAGCTACTCGGAGTGTCTGGAACACATTCAAGTAAAAAAAATGGCGGCTCCTGATGGTGGCGTGGCACTTCCGTTACGGTACACCATCCACGGACAACCGTCCTACTCAATTGTCCCGTCCAACGCACTTTGGCGGGACCCAACGCGCGAGGCCGACGCAAAAGTGTTACGGAAAGATGAGGAAGACAATGGGAGACGATGCCTCTATTTTCCACAAGTAATACGCGATGCCCGACGCATAGAGGAATACCATCCGGGCCTTTCGCCCAACAGCCCCGAATGTATGGATAAGTTAGGTGTCTCCTTAGCACACTGCGAGTCTGAGTGTAAAAACTTTTACAATTCGGCCGAGGTGGAGCGCGTATTCTACCCAGAGATGGAAAAACTCCTCTTGGATTTTTTCCCAGATGCGACGGACGCGCTCGTATATAACCACGATGTGTTTGACAAAGACTACGAGGGCGACCGCACCGAAGACCAAGATAACAAAAACCCTGGCGTTAATGCTAACTATGCCAACATCGTACACAATGACCTGAACGACAATAGCGGCCGCGTACGCTGCCGCGAGCTACTTACAAAGAACCTTCGCAACTTTGGCCGCGAGCAACGGTATACAGTGGCGCAAGCAGAAGCAAAAATGTCGCGGCGCTTCATGTCGATCAACCTCGCCAAGCCAATGGAAACTGTACGTCAGAACCCCTTTATACTTTGTGCCTGGCCCTCGTTCGCAGACCAACCCTACATCACAAATTACCGTATATATGATGACCGAGTCGGAGAAACGACCCGCTTTACATACCGTCCCGACCACGACTGGTACTGGTTCCCTGAACAAAAACCTACGGAAGTCTCGATGCTCAAATGCTATGATTCTGTCACTGATGGCTCCGTTTCGCGCTGGTCTTTCCACACTGCTTGTATAGACCCAACAGCTCCCGAGGATGCTCCCTGCCGGAAAAATGTCGTAGTCCGGTCATATGTCTTCTTCTAAAGCCACAAGACGCCGCAAAAGAAGAAAGGAATACTTGCCTAACCGTCAGGTCACGCAAGTTGCCATTGCGTAAGTACCGACTCAAGATTGACCCTGTAGAAAGTTAAATTATAAATTCTGACACTTATAGCGCCTACCTTGGCCGTGAGTTTTTAAAGGTAAGGTTATCCTTAGCTAATTTTCGGATTTTGTACTGGACTCCCTTTACTCCGAAAGATCACAAATACTTATCTTACCAAGTTAATCAGGTCATAGCCTTGGACGTCACGCATTTGCAGGCAGCATAGCCCCATCCGCCTTTAAGTCCCGACCCAATAAAGCAACTAACCCATTGGAATCAATTCGGAAAACGTAATTTGCATGCATAATTTCAATTTCTGTCTACAAATAACTGATGTGAGCCTAATAAACCGCGAAGCGAATTAGCGCTGACATATAATCATGAGGTTGCCTTTCCAATACAAAAACTAATTCGCTACAATATCGGCGCGAGGTTATTCTTGAGCCAACTTTGAGGATTGTCGAACGATGTGCGGAATCGTGGGGCTTTACCTGAAAAACCCAGCCCTTCAAACTAATTTGGGAGACAACCTTGTCGCAATGCTGACCGAAATGCGCGATCGCGGACCCGATAGTGCGGGCATAGCTATATATCGGCGCCCAGCTACAAAGAATTACGAAAAAATCACGTTGCAAACCGCTGATCCGGCGCCCGACTGGCCTAGGCTGGCCAATCAAATGGCCACCGAATTAGGCGACATCACAGAGTTACGCGAGGTCGATTCACACTGTGTCCTATGCGTTGCAGCAGCAGCCGAAAATATTCGGGCTTGGCTTACTAACAATCACCCTAGTGTTCGAATCCATAGCCTGGGTAAAACCATCGAAATTTTTAAAGACGTCGGTTTGCCCGACGAGGTCACGACCCGATTCGACATCGCCTCTATGGAGGGCACTCACGCGTTGGGTCATACCCGCATGGCTACTGAAAGTGCAGTGACAACCGAACACTCCCACCCCTTTTCAACCGGCGAGGATCTTTGTCTGGTGCACAATGGATCCCTTTCCAATCATAATCAGCTACGCCGTTGGCTGCGCCGGCAAGGTGTCGAATTCCAGACCGACAACGACACTGAAGTCGCGGCCGGTTATCTGACGCACCGTCTGCGCGAGGGCGCAAACCTTCGCGAGGCATTGGAAGCGGGACTAACAGATCTCGACGGATTCTTTACCTTTGCCGTTGGCACCCGTGACGGATTTGCCGTGGTGCGCGATGCGGTATCGTGCAAACCAGCCGTGATGGCAGAGACCGAGGACTGGGTGGCAATGGCGTCGGAATACCGATCCATTACGCACCTCCCGGGTGCGAAAAATGCAACAATATGGGAACCTGCGCCGGAGGTAATATACACTTGGAGCAATTCCTAGAATGCCGTCTTTTGACCTTGAACAGGGGGACGTGCGTGCACTCAATAAGCACTTGCACAACCTCCCCACTGATACCAACGAAACCGAATGGACAATCACTAACCCGCTGGGTCGTCATGCGATCGCAACCGGCCTCGACATAGCGATAAACTTGGAAGTTGATGGCCATGTCGGCTACTACTGCGGTGGCATGAACAAACAGGCTTCGATCACAATCAAAGGAAATGCGGGCCAAGGTTTAGCGGAAAATATCATGTCAGGTACAGTGCGATGTACCGGCAACGCGTCACAGGCTGCGGCAGCATCGGGCCATGGCGGCCTAGTGGTGGTTGAAGGTGATGCTAGTTCACGCTGCGGTATTTCAATGAAGGGCGTCGATATCGTTATCGGCGGATCAGTCGGCCATTTCAGCGCCTTTATGGCACAGACTGGCCATCTCGTAGTGTGTGGTAACGCGGGCAATAACCTTGGAGACTCTCTCTACGAGGCGGTTATCTACGTTGGCGGTGAAGTTGGTAGCCTCGGGGCTGATTGCGTAGAAGAAGAGATGACAACTACAGACCAAGCAACCGTGCTGAGGCTGTTAAAGAAAGCTGAAATCGAAATGGACGCCTCCCGGTTCCGTCGTTTCGGTTCAGCACGTCAACTATACCATTTCAATATCGACAACGCTGGCAGTTACTAGGGTCCCGCTTATGGTTGACAAACGCAAGCTGAAACGCTCGGAAACATTTACCCCGGAAACCATCGCCGAAATTCAGCGCGCTGCCGCCGAAGGGATCTACTCCATCCGCGGTTCCGGGGCCAAGAGAAAAGTACCGAACTTTGACGATTTGGTCTTTCTCGGCGCGTCTATGTCAAGATACCCACTCGAAGGGTACAGAGAAACGTGTGGTACCAACGTGACCATTGGGGCACGCAATGCCAAGAAGCCGATCAAACTCGATATCCCGATAACCATCGCGGGCATGAGCTTTGGTGCACTTGGAGCCAATGCCAAGAGAGCACTTGGCTTAGCCGCAACCATGATGGGGACGTCGACAACGACCGGGGATGGCGGCATGACCGATGAAGAACGCGAATCATCAAAAATTCTAGTCTACCAGTACCTTCCGTCACGTTATGGCATGGACCCTGATCAACTACGTCGCGCCGACGCTATCGAAGTAGTGGTGGGCCAAGGCGCCAAGCCTGGGGGGGGCGGCATTCTCCTTGGCCAGAAAATCACTGATCGCGTGGCTGAAATGCGCCAACTCCCTGCGGGCATTGACCAGCGTAGCGCATGCCGTCACCCCGATTTCACCGGACCAGACGACCTTCAGATCAAGATCCAAGAACTGCGGGAAATCACTGACTGGGAAAAACCGATCTATGTCAAAATTGGAGCCTCCCGCACCCACTATGATGTGATGCTGTCGGTTAAAGCCGGGGCCGATGCAATCGTAATTGACGGCATGCAAGGTGGCACTGCGGCAACCCAAGATGTCTTTATAGAAGATGTCGGGATTCCAACGTTGCCAGCGTTGCGTCAGGCGGTCGAGGCACTACAGGAGCTCGATCTCCACCGCAAAGTTCAACTTATTGTTTCAGGCGGTGTTCGCACAGGGGCCGACGTTGCCAAGGCGTTGGCACTGGGAGCCGACGCGGTGTCGATGGGCATGGCACCCTTAATGGCACTCAATTGCAACGCGCCAATCTACCGGGAAGATTATGAAGCACTGGGAACACTGCCAGGGTACTGCCATCATTGCCATACCGGGCGATGCCCAGTTGGTATAGCCACCCAAGACCCCAACCTAGAGGCACGCCTCGATCCCGAGGATGGCGCTCGCCGGGCACGAAATTACCTGACAACATTGACATTGGAATGTCAGACATTGGCTCGCGCCTGCGGCAAATCTCATGTTCACAACCTCGAACCTGAAGATCTTGCCGCACTGACCGTAGAAGCCGCTGCCATGGCTGGAGTGCCTTTGGCAGGCACAGACTGGATTCCCGGCCGTAGAAGTTAGTAGCGGCCCCGGCGCTAATTGGTGAAAGGGAAAAGATAAAACATGCGTGGATACACCTTCGCGCACCAACACTGAGGGAGAACCAGTCATGAGTGAGGAACTCGCCGATATCGCTAAGGAACGCGGCATTAAATATTTCCTAGTGAGCTTCATCGATTTATTCGGCGTACTGCGCTCGAAACTCGTGCCAGCCGGTCGCATTCACGATATCCAACGTGACGGTGCAGGTTTTGCGGGCTTTGCCGCCTGGTTCGATATGTCTCCCGCCGACCCCGACATGCTTGTAATGGCGGACCCATCGAGTCTTCTTCAACTGCCGTGGCGTCCCGAGGTCGCGTGGGTTGCTGGAGACCCCTACATGGAGGGCAAGCCTGTTGATTCTGCACCACGCTGGATTCTAAAACGGCAGATCGAGCGGGCTAAGGCAGCCGGCTACCAAATGAAGACCGGCGTTGAGTGCGAATTTTTTCTAGTCAACCAGGACGGTACAGCCATATCGGATCCTCGCGACACCCAATCGAAACCGTGCTACGACCAAAGTGCCCTGATGCGCCGCTATGATGTCATTGCGGAGATTTGTGACTGCATGGTCGAATTTGGTTGGCAGCCGTATCAGAACGACCATGAGGACGCCAATGGCCAATTCGAAATGAATTGGGAATACGACGATTGTCTTTTAACCGCTGACCGCCATGGGTTTTTTAAATTCATGACGAAGGCGATTGCTGAAAAGCACGGGCTGCGAGCTACATTCATGCCAAAACCATTTGCGAACCTCACCGGCAACGGCTGCCACATGCATATTTCGCTGTGGGACGGCGGCGACAATTTATTTCTTGATATTGATGGCGAGCAAGGCCTTTCACCCCTTGCCTACAATTTTCTCGCCGGCGTGCTGCATAACGCTCCGGCACTCTGTGCGTTCTTCAACCCTTCAGTAAATAGTTACAAACGTATTAACGCCTCTACAACTTTGTCCGGCGCAACCTGGTCGCCCAATACCATTACCTATGGAGGCAACAACCGCACCCACATGGTCCGTATCCCGGACGCCGGGCGCTTTGAATTACGGCTGATGGATGGAGCTACCAATCCGTATCTGGCTCCGGCGGCCGTTCTTGCTGCAGGCCTTGATGGCATTGATCATGACCGTGATCCAGGTGAACGGCTTGACATCAACATGTACTCCGAAGGTCACCAAGCCCGAGACGCTCGGCGGTTACCACTTTATTTGCTCGATGCGATCCGCTTGACTGAGAAAAGTAAAATGCTCCGGCAAGCATTCGGTGAACAAGTAGTGTCGAGTTACGTGAAGCTAAAGCAACAGGAATGGGATTCCTACGCACGTCACATAACCGAATGGGAGCGCGAAAACGCGCTCGACGTCTGAAACCACCTTCGAGCCGAACAATGCCCTGGAATCTCTTCAAGTATGGCCTCTCATGCAAGAGTCACGGTCCGGCGTATTTCCCCCCACAACCTGATCTGAAGTCATCCTACGACGTAGTCATTGTCGGCGCTGGAGGGCACGGTCTGGCCGCAGCCTATTACCTGGCACGCGACTGGAATATCAACAAAATCGCGGTGCTCGAAAAAGGTTATCTTGGAGGCGGCAACACGGCACGCAACACAACAATTATTCGCGCCAACTACCTTACGCCAGAAGGCGTGGCATTCTATGAAGAATCTATCAAGTTGTGGCGTGAACTCGACCGCGAACTTGATATCAATCTCATGTATAGCGAACGCGGTCATCTGACTTTGGCACATACCGACAGCGCGGTGCGAACGTCGCGCTGGCGCGCAGAAGTTAACAAGCATTTGGGCGTAGATTCAGAGTTGGTCTTCCCAGATGAGATCGCCCGAGTCTGCCCGGAGCTAAACCTATCTGCCGATACACGTTATCCAATCCTAGCCGCACTCTATCACCCGCCAGGCGCAATCGCACGCCATGACGCAGTGGCATGGGGATATGGCCGCGAAGCGTGTCGCCAAGGCGTGGAAATTCATCAACTAACCGAAGTCGAGGATATTCTTACCGAGGGTGACCACGTCACGGGTGTCAAAACTAACCGCGGTGTTATACATACCGGTAAAGTACTCCAAGCCGTTGCCGCTTCATCGACGTTACTTGCCGATATGGCCGGATTTCGTCTCCCGATTCAAACGGTCCCCCTGCAAGCCTGTGTGTCGGAACCCGTAAAACCCATCCTCGATCCCATCGTCGTATCGAGCTCTCTACATGTTTATATCTCTCAAAGTGCACGAGGCGAGTTCGTCATGGGGGGATCTACCGACCCCTACCCACTGTATTCGACACGAACAACACTCGATTTCAAGGAAGGACTGGCCGCACATATATTGGAGCTCTTACCGGTACTGGCGGAAATACCGGTGATGCGCGAGTGGGCAGGTATGGCCGATATGACACCGGATTTTTCGCCCGTGATGGGGACAACCCCGGTGCACAACTACTACATTGACGCAGGTTGGGGTACCTGGGGCTTCAAAGCAACACCGGTGTGTGGAAAACAGATGGCAGAGTGTATTGCAACGGAAAACATCCCAGATTTGCTGCGACCATTTCGGTTATCACGTGTTGAAGAACTTGATTTCGTCGGCGAGCGTGGCGCCGCCTCGGTCGGGCATTAGGAGACCCCCCATGAAAATCATGGACTGTCCCTTAAACGGACCCAGAAATATTTCTGAATTCATTTGTGGTGGTGAGGTCCGCGAAATGCCAGACCCGGAGAAAAGTCACAGCAATGCCTGGATCGATTATCTGTTCATGGAAAACAACAAAGCAGGCCTGATTTACGAATGGTGGTGCCACGCGCCTACGACTTATTGGTTCATCGCTTACCGCGACACCCTCACCGATGAAATAATTGAAACCATGACGGTCGCCGCTTTTTCCGTGAAGACAAGTGGAAAGAATCGGTTGTGAACGAGCCCTTTTCTGAACGGCTTAGCCCGCCTTTTGGCCGATTTATAGATAGGCAAAAACCCCTATCATTCTGGTTCGACAATAACTGTTACAAAGGTTTTCAGGGCGACGTCATTGCCAGCGCGCTCGCTGCATCTGGCCAGTGGGTGCTCTCACGTTCGTTTAAGTATCACCGACCCCGCGCCGTCCTCTCGATGGCCGGTCACGACGGCAACGCAAAAGTACAAATAGGCAGTGAACCCAATGTTAACGCGGATCTGCGCTTGGTCAGCTCTGGGCTTGCCGTTTCACCAGTCAATGTTAGCGGTTCACTCAACCGCGACCGATTAGCAATCCTCGATAGCCTCGGCCGGTTCATGCCGGTCGGATTCTACTATCGAAGTTTCTTTCGCTCTCCCGGCGGCTGGCGTTTTTGGGAACCGATTTTCCGAAAACTCTCCGGTCTCGGCTCAGTCGATCCCGAAACAAAGCATCACTATCACGACAAGCAGCACCGATTTTACGACGCCGTCGTCATCGGTGGCGGACCCGCTGGACTGAGTGCAGCACAAACTCTAGCTGAACAAGGTGGCTCTGTACTTGTTGTGGAAGAGTCCCCACAACTTGGGGGTGCCCTCAATTTTCAGCGCCTTCACACTGACAATTATTGGAACAGTGATCTGCGTGACAAAATGGTTTCCGACACCTCTAGATGCGTCAACATAGATGTTATGACCGACGCTCTTGCCTCATCTCTGTACAGCGAAGGTTGGCTGTCAGTTTTACGCGGCAACAGACTGTTCAAAATTCGTGCTGGCTCAGTGATCGTGGCAACCGGCTCCATTGAGCAACCAGCAGTCTTTCGTAACAACGACCGACCGGGAGTTCTCCTAGCAACTGCTGCGGAACGCCTATTGCGGCTCTACGGAGTGCGACCAGGCCGGATTGGCGTTGTGCTGACGGCAAACGATGCCGGATACGGGTTGGTCCTCGACTGCTTAGACGCAGGGATAATAGTTGCTGCAGTCATCGACATGCGTAACGCGCCGCACGGTTCCTTGCGAGATGCGGTACTGGCTCGTGGAGTAAAAGTTCATGATGGCGAAATTATCTCCGAAGTGCGGGGACGCTATAAGGTCCGTGGCGTTGAGACAGCACGGCTGACCGATAACGGAAAGTGGCAACGTAATGGCGGCATCGTGGAATGTGATTTCGTTGCAATGTCTGTAGGGCACACACCCAACGGGTCACTAATTTGGCAGTCTGGCGGCGCATTTACTTACGATGACGCGCGAGCTTTACACATGATTTCTCACCTGCCGGACAACATATTCGCAGCGGGTGCAGTCAACGGGATGGTATCGACCGAAAAATGCATCGCAGACGGTGTGCGTGCTGCCAAGGCGTCCCTCGATCCTGACAATAAACTGCTCGAGCCCATTGATGATCCCGCAGTCGACGAAGCCTGTCATCCCTACCCTATATTTCCTGACACTAGGGGGCGTGACTTTGTCGACTTCGACGAAGATATACAGGTTAAGGATATCGCCAATTCCCTTTCCGATGGCTACCGCCACATGCAGCTGGTTAAACGATATTCGACCCTAGGGATGGGACCCAGCCAAGGGCGCCACTCGAATGTGAACGCCTTGCGCATTTGCGCCAAAACTCTGGGTGTCACCACCGACAGAGCCGGCACGACGACAACACGCCCACCCTACCGACCCGAGAAGCTTTCGGTACTCGCTGGTCGTTCGTTTAATCCTCTACGCCGTACAGCAATACACCACCGACATCTAGAAGCCGGTGCCCACATGATGCCTGCCGGAGCGTGGCTACGGCCGGCATATTACGGCAGTAACAGGGTTGCAGATGTACAAACAACTATCGCGACTGAGGTTGCCAACTGTCGCAATAATGTTGGGCTTATGGATGTGTCGACCCTTGGCGGAATCGACGTACGCGGGCCCGATGCGGCAGAGTTCGTGGAACGTATTTATACATGGACTTACATGAATCAGAAGGTCGGCAGGGCTCGATACCTGCTAATGGTCGATGAAACCGGCATCATTGTTGACGATGGGGTTTCTTGTCGGTTTCGAGATAAGCATTTTTATTTAACGACGACAACAACAGGCATCAGTTCCGTGTACCGACGGATGCTGTTTTGGAATGCCCAATGGCAGCTTGATGTCGACATCACGAATGTAACAACAGCTTACGCCGCAGTTAATATCGCTGGGCCTAACGCGCGCAAGGTAGTCGAACAGATTTGCGACGATGTGGACTTGTCGGCTGAGAGATTCCCTTATTTGACGATTCGGGAAGGGCATGTTGCCGGCATTCCAACCCGCATACTGCGGGTTGGGTTCGTAGGAGAACTAGGCTTCGAATTGCATGTGCCAGCGATGCAGGGCGAAGCACTATGGGATGCACTTGTTGCTGCCGGCAAGAGATTCGATATTGCACCCTTCGGCGTGGAAGCGCAGCGCATGATGCGACTAGAGAAAGGACACCTCATCGTGGGGCAAGACACCGATGGTCTGAGTACGCCCTACGAAGCCGATGTGGGTTGGGCGGTGGCCAAGCAAAAAGCCTTCTATGTTGGCGGCCGATCGATCGAACTTTATGATCAAGTAGACTTAAAACGGTGTTTGGTTGGTTTCCAGGTCAATGATCGCAGCGAGCCCTGTCCCGACGAATGCAATCTGGTGGTTCGTAACGGCGAGATCACGGGCCGCGTAACTTCCGTTGCCCGCTCACCGACCCTGGGCGTAGTAATTGGCCTAGCTTATGTCCACCCCGATGAGTCCAAACATGGCAACAACATCACCATACGTGTTGACAAGGGCCGATTATTGCAAGCAGAAGTCGTGCGCCGACCGTTCTACGACCCCGATAACACGCGCCAGGCGCTGTAGATCTCATGCCAACTATTGATCCGACCGAGGCAAATCGACGAAGCTTCGTCTACCGCAAACTTTTAGCTGCCGGTGCCACGTTTGAAACCTTGGGAGACGGAACCGTTGCAACCAACTTTCCAGAAGTCCACGCCGATGCCATGAAGTGCCTGGCGATCTGCGATCTATCGGGTTTACCCCGCGTCGGCATCAAAGGTCGCGATACAATAGATTGGCTGCGCAGCCTGGGGTTTGGATGTGATGACATACCGAACCAGACCCATTACCAGGCCAACGGCACAGTTCTCGCCGTACTGTCACCCAACGAAGCAGCGCTGTTGTCACCTTTGACTGCACCGAATCTTACGTTGATGGATCTTGTCGATAAATGTTCCTTGGATAATGAGACGCGGTGCTACCCGGTGCCCCGTGCTGACATGAACTTTGAGTTTCTAGTAAGCGGCCAACATGCGGCGGAAATGTTCTCCAAGGTTTGTGGCATAAATTTGCGACCAAGCACCTTCCCTGCCAATTGTCTAGCGCAAACGTCGGTGGCGTCCGTCCACGCTATAGTTCTACGTGCAGATGTCGGCAAAAACCTTGCCTATCGCATCCTCGGGGATAGCACGTCGGCAGAGTACATATGGGATTGCCTAACGGACGCGATGTCTGAATACGGCGGAACTGCGGTGGGATTTAGCGACGTTCGATCTGATTGACCCCAGCATGCGGCTCCAAGAGACATAATTTCCTACAGCCAAAGGATTTTCGAATGACTGATCAAATACTACAAACCCGTGTAAAACATCGGGTGGGCTTCATTACGTTAAACCGACCAGAACAACTGAATGCGTTGAACGAAACCATGTTGGTCAGGGGCATAGAGCAACTGAAGCAATTTGCATCAGACCCGGACGTAGGAGCGGTTGTGGTGACTGGCAAAGGCCGTGCATTTTGCGCCGGCGGTGACGTCACTGTGATGCATTCTGGAGCAGAATTCGGGCCTGAGGGCACATCCGTGGAAGCACAAATCGATATTTTACGAAGTTGGCATGAGTTTCCCCTCCTCCTAAACTCCATCCCCAAACCCACTATTGCAATAGTTAACGGAGCCGCGGTGGGGGGCGGCCTCGGGGTAGCATTGTCCTGCGATTTGCGTATCGCATCAAATCAAGCCAAGTTTGGCACCGCCTACGCACGCATTGGCTATGACGGTGATTTCGGTACAACCTGGCAAATGACAAGATTGCTGGGTGAGGCAAAGGCAAAAGAACTATTTTTTTTGCCGGACATTATTTCCGCTGATGAAGCGCTGCGAATAGGAATGGTAAATCGAGTTTACCCTCACGCTGAACTGATGGATGAGGCGCTGCCAATTGCCGAGCGCATCGCTTCCGGTCCTTCCGTAAGCTATCGCTACATGAAGGCCAACGTGACCCATGCCTCCAACTCAGACTTCGCCACGAGTTTGAACAAGGAGGCGGAAACGCATGTTCGATGTGGACAAACCGAGGATCATGCTGAAGGAGTCAGGGCGTTTTTAGAGAAACGGGATCCGGTTTTCAAAGGGCAATAACTCTTAATTTATGCGACCACCGGGTCATCGTGTGCACTGATTTATATACTAAGCTACAGCGAATGCCCGTGTGACCAGGCCACAAAGCTACATAGTTGAATTGTCTGAAAATGGAATTAAATTGGGTTTTATGTCTATCGTAACCATCACCGCCGGCAGCATCGCGATCCGAGTCAAAACACTGGACACTCCTACTGCTGCAGCTATCACCGCTGCCTGCCCCTTTGATTCTAGTGCCAATACCTGGGGCGACGAAGTGTATTTTTCAATACCCATAAATGCCCCCCGAGAATCTGATGCGAAGGTGGTAGTGCAAGCCGGGGAGGTTGCTTACTGGCCTGACGGGGAAGCTATCGCCATCGGATTCGGTGCTACACCTATTAGCCAAGGTGAAGAAATCAGGCTTGCGAGCCCATGCAATATTTGGGGCCACGCCCTCGACGACGTCAGGACGCTCTCCGTTGTTAAGCCGGGGTCAGACATTACAGTTAAGGCAACCTAATAGCCCACAATTTTGTCGAACAATCGTGCCTTATTTTATGGGGTCGACTTCCTGAATTAGACGAAACACCGTTACAGCATAGCGGTGGGCAAGAAACTCCGAAGACGGAAGTCGCACGGATGCTTCACACCGAACGACTGTTTACCGTGAGAATTGCCTCGCTTAACCAACGAAAGCCTGCATCAACTCAAGAGACAATATGGCAGGCCCACCGTATACTTGTTGGTATACTACAATACCTCGTCGATCCCGAAAGCGGCAAAGTTATGCTTCTTAAAGTTGCTGCGAAACATATCCCGTACCCGTCTGGCCGCATCGTCATATGCGACGACATCTGGCCAGGTACTGCGAGGATTAAGGACTTCGGGATCGACACCGGGGCAAGATTTGGGCACCCGTAAACTGAATATTGGATCCATGTCCATGCCGACACCATCGAACACGCCGCTAAGTGCCGCATTCAACAAAGCGCGGGTATTTGATATGGATATTCGCGGCGATTTGCCAGCGGGCCCACCGGTCCACCCAGTGTTCAACAAAATACATCGGGTCCTATTACTTTCCATCTTCTCACGCAATAATTTGGCGTAAACGGATGGGCGGTGTGCCATGAAGGGCGCGCCAAAGCATGCACTAAAAGTAGCCTGTGGCTCGACCAACCCCACTTCCGTTCCAGCTAGACGAGCGGTAAAGCCTTGCACAAAGTGATACATCACATCACGCCCTTCCAAAATTGAGACCGGAGGCAGGACGCCAAAAGCATCAGCTGTCAACAATACAATCGTTTGCGGATGATCACCGCTGGCACCTTCTGCAACGTTGGGATTGCATGATAATGGATAGGAAAACCGCGTGTTCTCCGTGATGGAACGATCGGTCAGGTCCAGATCCTGCGGGTCGGTTTCCTCCAATGGTATCCCCGGCAGCGGCGGTACGTTCTCAATAATGGTCCCCTTCATGGACAAAGCAGATGCAATAATCGGCTCAGCGTGCTTATCGAGATCAATGAGTTTTGCGTAACAACCATCTTCGAGATTAGACACGCCGTTGGAAGTCCAAGCCGTTTCGTCATCACCGATGAGTGTACGGTTGGGATCAGCCGACAATGTAGTTTTGCCAGTACCAGATAAACCGAACAATATCGCTGTATCACCACTCGAACCGGTGTTCCCCGAGCAGTGCATCGATAAAAACCCCTGATTCGGAAGCAAAAAGTTCATTACGGTGAACATTGTCTTCTTCACCAATCCGCAGTAATCAGCGCGGCCCGCTACCAGGCATAAACGATTCTTGAAGTCTATGACGACGGCACGTTGACTGAGGCTACCGTCGCGCTCGGGATCACAGGTGAACGACTGGACGTTCAACATGGTCCAGAGCTTGGAGTCTGGCTCTTCTATTCCGTCCACATGCTTGGGAAACATGTTCTGCGCAAACATCGCGTGCACCGCGTATTCCCCCACGAAACGATACGGCACCGCATATGTGGGGTCGCTACCAGCAAAAACGTCCTGCACGTACAAAGATGCCCTACGCTGATTGAGGTGTGTGATTACCCGGTTCAACAATGCTTGGAAGTCGCCTGGATCAAATGGCTTGAGACTATTTTTCCACCAAATGTCGTCTTCGATTTCCGGCCAGGCCACAGCGAATGTATCATCGACCGGCCGACCAGTGCACGTTGGGTCGGTAAAATACAATAGTGGCCCATGCACGCCCAGTTTTGTTTGAAATGACTTTTGATCAGTGAACGGTCCGCCGAGGTGGGTACGGCCTCGGTCGTTGGCAATCGATTCCTGGAACAGGACGTCCTTGCTGAGGTTGTGTTTGACCGTAACGTCGGTGAGACCTAGCTGACTTAGCTGCTCACGAAGTTCCATTTTCGGTCCTCAAAACTTAAAATGACATGCCCCAAAACTGAAAGACTAATATGACAGCATACCTATAGGAAGTTCAACCTGCCACCCCTTCTGTCCGCAGACGCGAACAACCAACGACGGCCACCAAACAGCTTTTACCGCCCTCAACCTTAAAGGTAGATACGAGACGGGAAGAAATGGTAGCTAGGGCAAAGTATTTAATACTTGGCGTTAGATTTGGGAAAACAATAATGCTCGAAACGGACCAATTGAGCTACAAAATTAAGAAATACGAGCAGCTGGCTGTGGTTGATGACTTGCGGGTATCAATACTGACTTTGGCCGCTGGCGAGGAAGTACCGTGGCATCGCCATTCCCACATTGACGATGATTTCTTTTGCATGGAAGGGCCAATGCAGGTGGAAACCCGTGCGCCACGCGACACCAAAATTTTACACCTTGGCGAAACTCTTAAGGTATCTGCGGGTCAGCCCCATCGGGTCAGTGGTCTAAACGGTGGAGCTTGCCGTTTCTTGATTGTGCAGGGTATCGGAAGCTATGATTTTGTATTGGAATAGACGAATGGGGCATGGACCAACCGAGAAATCATGGAAAACAGCGTCCGGACCTAACTTACGCTAACGATCGAAAACTTAAAGAAAACTACTAAAGACAAAACCGTCGCACCATCTGTTCGGATTCTCAACATCTAGGACAATGGGAACTGATATCGGTGTTTGTTTTGGATTTCTCTCCCCCACATAAAACTGGCGGGCATTTCCTAAATGCAGGATTGTCAAAAATCGAGACTGTCATAGAGTGCTGCACAACGCACCTCGATACTCCAGCGCTCAGGTGCATCAATTGGAGTTGTCGGATCCTCGAAGGCGCTATGAAAACTGAAGGTACATGGTGAATCGGAGGTAGGAGCATCTCGATGTTTGCCATTGGAATTGGCGAATTCACCAGAGGAGTCCCACTGTTTGATTAATAGTATCTCGTCACGGGTCATTCCCGGGTAAAAGTACCATTGATGATAGTCTGCGTGTTTCGCAAAATAATTTTCACCGATTCGATCGTGATAGTGAATTTCAAAGACAACCAAGTTCTCGGGTCTCACGCTAGCTGCGTCACACAGAGCCAGCGGATTCGTTGCGACCGGATCATGGGTAATATTCCTCCACACATTTATGATTGCATAACGGCCGCCTGCTATAAGACGTTCCACCACCTCCGCGTCGAGTAGTGATTCGCCCTCAGGCAAAAACGGGTAAAATGTGTCGTTTGCGCCTGGAGCTTTCGCGAGATCACGAAGACGCTGGGGTGCACTAGTCAGGGTATAGTCACCATGCACAACATGTGCCGGGCCTTGCACCTGTTGCCCCCCCTGGATACGTCTCTTACTTTGCTTCCCAACTGCCGACCGAATATTGTGGTCGAAGGCAGTAACCAGGCTGGCACCGGTCACCTCACGCACGATCTCAGCACATTCTGGGTAATAGGTGCGCACCACGTGCTCATTATTTAAAAAGTCACGATCGGTCGCCGCCAGATGATGCGTTCGCATCTCGAAACCATTTTGATCCAATGTCAGCGGTGACGTCAGCTCGTGACGCCGAGCATCACGAACCCCCATACCCCGAGGTTCCAAATCCATACCTTCCTTACCGGCATCGCTACCGTCCTTATCACGGCGTGCAAGCACCTTTCCATTCCGAAACAGAGAGTGAGCTACTGAATCTTTTAAATAATGGAACGATCCTATGCGCAACAAATCTTCTTCCGCGTTTGATTTAGAAACCATGATGAGGTGATTCTCCTGACGAGCCCGACACACATTCAATAGCGTAATTACCTAATAAAAGGATTCGTTCGAGCGTTAGAACGGGCCTTTAGGTTTACATAACAAGGGCGCATGTAGGCAACCACTTTTCTTTCTCTACTAAAATGACCCCAGCTATCGTCGTGAGAAACTGTTTCCGAATCCAGATACACTGAACAGTCCTTACTCGAATAGGACTCTTTTGAAAATACGGTTCCGCCCACTCGATAATCATATGTGATGACGGTTGCTAGCGCCATGCTCAAAAAAAAGAAGGCTCCGAGGAAACGGAGCCTTCGCAAAAGTTTATTGATCACCAGTTAAAGGCGTATAACACTCTTAGAAACCTTCCTGCACAGCCCCATATCTTGTTGCGGCTGTTAATGAATTGCCAGCGCCTCGATTTTTATCGTTTTTGTCTTTCGGTGCACTGTAATCAGGATGTTCTATTGTATTTCGTAGTCAAGGCTTTGACGACAATTAAACCCGCCATTATCTGCCTCTGCATTCCCATCGCAT
>CAZSYW010000015.1:0-24464 GCA_964611315.1 uncultured Rhodospirillaceae bacterium | reverse complement strand
TTTTGTTCAACTTCACGAAGATATTATAATCGCGAGATGTCGACGACCAGGTCTGGACGCACCAATCGAAAATTCATCATCGGACACAACGACTGCCCCCCCGACAAAAGCTTCTTAAAAACAGATTGGTCTGCCAGAACTGTAACGGCGTCCTCTAAAGAGGATGGCCTATAATATTCGAATATGGGGGCCTTCAAGGTCCCGCACCTTCACGTCGTGATTGTGCATCCTGGATAGCAGTCAATATTCTTCTCGGAGTCATGGGCGTTTCAGAAACCTCAGCTCCTACCCGACCCAAGGCATCATTAACCGCATTGGTCACGGCTGCGACGGAACCGATAGCGCCACCCTCCCCAATTCCTTTTTGTCCAAACAATGAGTAAGGAGACGGCGTTTCCATATGCTCGATGTTAATGTCCGGCACTTCAGTAGCACCCGGCAAAACATAGTCTGCGAGAGTAGAAAACAACGGTTGGCCATTCTCATCAAATGGCATTTCTTCGTATAACGCTGTACCAATTCCTTGGGCCGCACCACCAAGAATTTGGCCATCGACAATCATAGGGTTGATGAGCACACCACCATCTTCCACAACAACGTACTTTATTATTTCGACGGTTCCAAAATCTTGATCAACAGCGACGAGAGCAGCGTGGGCAGCGTAGGAAAATGTGCCATCATCCCGTTTCGGTTTGTATCCAGCCGTTACTTCTAACCCTTCCCGGTCGACATCCGCAGGCAAATCTTGTGGTCGATAGTACCAGGTGCGGGCAACATCCATGAGAGAAATTTGGCCTGACGGAGCCTTAACGTAACCATCCTCAACACTGATGTCGTCCAGTTTCGCCTGCAAAAGGTGTGCGCCAATCAATTGAATTCGTTCACACAATTTTTCACATGCGGTAGCCACTGCACCACCGGACATGACCATCACTCTTGAACCCCACGTTCCGGTGGAATAAGGAGATAAGTCTGTATCGCCGTGCACTATTTTGATGGACTCTATATCAAGTCCGATGATCTCATGTGCCACC
The DNA here is from genome assembly GCA_964611315.1 of uncultured Rhodospirillaceae bacterium. Lineage (GTDB taxonomy): Bacteria > Pseudomonadota > Alphaproteobacteria > UBA7887 > UBA7887. The sequence continues at coordinate 23,430 of CAZSYW010000015.1, read as the reverse complement.
TGGGCTAGTGTCGTTTCGAGCCCTTGCCCGTGACACTGAATGCCTACTCGAACCTCTAGCCCCCCGTCCGGTGTGAACCGGACAAATGCCTGTTCGTATCCCGGGATCATTGGAATTCCCCAAGCTGAGTAAACGGCCGTACCATGGGCTGCCTGTTCGTTGAAAATACCCATTCCCAACCCCAACAATCTCCCATCAGGTTCTCCGCAAACCTGTCTTTGACGCACCCCTTCCACATCAATTGCTGCAGCTACCCGCCTTAGACATTCTGGGTAATCTCCACTATCGAAATGCTTTTCTACAATATTATCGCAAGGCATCTGCGATGGAGTAATCAAGTTGTCCAGGCGAAGCTCATACGGTTCCTTGTTTATCTTTCGTGCCACCAAGTCAACCATGGTTTCAAGGGCATAACAAACTCCAGCCCTCGCAACCCCTCTATATGGAAGAATTGGACACTTGTTTGTCGCTACAGACCAAGTCCGGCAATGATACGCCGGAAAATTGTATGGGCCGGGAAGAATACTAGCAACTTGCGCTGCCTCTAGGCAGGCGGTGAAGGGGTAGGACGAGTAGGCCCCTGCATCTACCGTTACTTTTGCATCAAGGCCAAGAAATTTACCGGTCTCGTCCGCACAGAGTGTAATGTCATAATAATGTTCTCTAGCGTTGGCCGAAGCAATTAAAGCTTCACGGCGATCCTCGAGCCACCGCACAGGTCTGTGGAGACGTAAGGCTAACCAACAAACAACGAGTTCTTCCGGCAATAAAATCGCCTTGTAACCAAAGCCACCCCCGACATCCGGCGCAACAACTCTCACGGAACTCTCGTCAAGCCCCAAACACTCTGCTAGACCTGTCCGCACAATATGTGGGATTTGTGTGGACGTATATACGACCAATTGTTGCCTTCTGTGATTCCATTCCGCTACGACCCCTCTCCCTTCTAGAGGGGCCATACACTGACGAGACATTCGTAGACGCCGAGATACTTTGACAGGTGCTGACAAAAGTGCGTCAGCAACCCCAGCATCCACATTGGTCTCCAGAAAAACATTGTCGCCCCATTCGTCGTGCACCAAGGGAGCATCAGGATCTCGAGAAGACAACATATCAGTGACAGGTTGTAGCTCCTCGATATCAGCGATGACCTCATCGGCGATATCTTCTGCGAGCGCCCGACTATCACCAACACACACAGCGAGTAATTCTCCCACCAGACGAACCTTGTTAGTAGCCAGGGGGGGTTGTTCGGAGGATTTGAAACCTTTCAGCTTAGAATTCGCGCGAATTGGTTTTAGACCTGTTAAATCCTTCGCCGTAAATACAAAATCGTGAAATTGTTCCGGGATGTCGATAGAAACTATTTCGCCGTGGGCGACGGAGCTGCGCACGAATGCAGCATCCAGCATACCTGCCAGTTTGACGTCACCTACAAACTCACCACGACCATGCAAAAATCGGGCATCTTCTTTTCGGGGGACCGAGGCCCCAATTCCTGTATTTGCCAATTGCACCCCACTACCCTGCTTCTAACTTGGGAAACACCAATACCCCTCCGTCTTAACGCTCCTGGTCTAACCTATAAAAGCTTTAAAACACGACCCCAGCCGAGTGATCTAATGGTTTCCACATTCTCTGTGCGACTTCATTTTCAAGGGCTATCTTCTTTCTCGGTCAACGCTAAATGTACCCATTGAAACTTCCTCCTTTTGCGTCCCTTCTAGTCCCTTACTGACGCATTTCTGCCTACAAAACGAGATTAGTGCCGCGCCAATGCCCACATCTGCTCCGGAAGCCACAATGCAATCGCCGGGAAAGCCATCACTAAGGCCAATGCGATAACCTCCAGGGCAATGAACGGTGCCACTCCCTTATACATATGGGACAAACGAATTTCAGGAGGACTAATACCGCGCAAGTAAAATATAGCCGGCGCCATTGGAGGCGTCAGATAACTTGTCTGTATCACAATCAGGAAAAGAATACAGAACCAACTCTTAACTTGTGACGGATCCAAACCGTAAAACTCAAATTTGGTTATAATCGGTATCGCAATGGGTATGATAATCAAAATTATAGAAATGAGATCCAAAACAAATCCTGCAAGAAAGGCAAGAAGCAGCAAAATACAGAGAGTCGCCCAACCCGAAAGCTGAGCAGATTCTACCAGACGTTGAGTGCCGATTAGGCCTCCGGAAATAGTGAAGACGGTAGCAAAAATATTTCCTGCCAATAGAATTGTCAGGATCATTGCCGTAATCAGCAGGGTGTTCCTCAATGCCTGCTTCAGAACTTCGACACTCAGTTTTTTGTATATTATTGTCAACAATATTGAGCCCAACGCCCCCATTGCCGCGGCCTCAGTCGGTGTCGCCCAACCTAATATAATGGTTCCGAGCACAGCGAAAATTAGAGCCAATGGTGGAACCAAAGCGACAGCCGTTATCCATAATTTTCGAAGAATTGACGGCTCATTCTCATCGGGAGGGAGACGCCGTCCATCCTGCGGACGGAGGCTACAACGAACAAGAATATAGGCAATGTATAGCCCGGCAAGTATAAGTCCCGGAAACATCATGCCCATGAAAAGCCCGCCAACATCGACGTCAGCAACCGGCCCCAAAATTACCACTACGACCGACGGCGGAATAACTGTACCCAAGGACCCGCCAGCACAGATGGTTCCTGAGATCAAACCTTTGTCATAGGCGTAGCGCAACATAACCGGAATCGCGAGTAACCCTACTACCGACTCTGTCGCACCAACCACGCCGCTTGCTGCCGCAAAAATAACACACAATATTACTGTGCCGACTGCCAGGCCACCTGGCAGTCGGCGTGTCCACAAATGGATGGCCTCAAACAGCCGTTCAGCAATACCGGATCTTTCAAATAACGAACCCATTAATATAAATAGTGGTACTGCCGCTAACACGTACGCAGAAGCTACATTACCAACGACCTGAGAGAAGACATTGACAGCAGGTAGAGAAAAATTGAAAGCAATAGCCCCGAACACGAAGGCTACAGAGAGCAGTGAAAAGGCTACAGGGAACCCTAGGAAAATTAGCAACATAAGTGCCGGAAACATCCATAGCGCGAGCCCGACACTCATTTAATTTTTTCCTGGCCTTGAGCTTCCAATATGTCGCTGCTCGAGAGCACCAGCACACACTTCATCACCTCTAACACTGTTTGCATCAATAGCAGCAAAAATCCGATTACAAATGTGAATTTGAACGGCCAAATAATTGGGTTCCAAGCTGACTCTCCAGACAACTCGTTGACACGATAAGCTTGGTTAAAATATTCCCAAAGACCCGAACATAACCAAAGGATCATAGGCACAAGAATTACAAACCCCAACACATCCACCACGGCACGTTTTTTAATACTTAGGTTGTCATAAAAAAAATCGACACGAACGTGCCGACGGACCTGCAAACAGTAGGCAATACCGAACATAAATGATGTTCCCATTAGCATATAAGCCACTTCATAAGCCCACTGCGTAGGGGCGCCCACGAAGTACCGGGAAATAACTTCGAAAACCATGGCCCCCATCAGTAGTGTGATGCACCAAGCACCGATCCAAAAGAAAAACCGGACATAACTTTCTACGGCTTGTATGAAAGGCATCATACTGAACCGGGCGGCAGACCGAATCACACCAAGAAGTATCGCTGATGCCACACCCAGCAGAAATAACGCAATCAACGATTCAAATAGATTGGAAAACGGCGCCTCAACAGCTTTCTCAAAAAATGCGCCGGGCTCACGGAAAAATGAGACTCCAAAATACGTCACGATCCGACCAACGAAGGAAAAAAAACTTCCAAAAAACTCCAACATTTTCAAGCCCCAGAGGTCCTTTAAATCAACGCACCAGCAACGTGACCATCTTACTACGTACAACACTACACCGTTAGGTCATAACAATTAACGGCAAGCAACCTAACGCTGGCCGATTGGAAAGCGAAATGTTGGCCAATTTTTTAAATCTTCTTGGAATTTTCTCCGGTGTTCCAACACACGTTTAAACCAGACACTTTCTGCCGCTTGCTCATCAGCCCACGCGTCAGCTGCTTCGTTGGCGGCTCGTATAAATTCCGAATCCAGAACTACAACCTCATTCCCAGCGGAACGCATTTCCTCAAGAGCTGCAATGTCTCTGTAGGCGTACCGGGTCCAACTATCCAAAATCATTAGCCGCCCCGCCAATTTCAGCATTTCCTGATCGCCCTCAGAAATACGATTCCAAACATCCATGTTAAACGCACATTCAAATACCGCTCCAGGTTGATGGATACCCGGCATGATGACGTACTTGGCAATTTTATGGAAACCGGACGGCAGATTAACAGACGCTGAACCCCATTCAATGGCATCCACTACACCACGCTCAAGCGCCGGATACACCTCAGCACCAGGAAGAATGACGGTGGAAGCCCCTAGTCTTCCTGCTATCTCTGCCCACGCACCGGATGTACGGACCTTAAGGCCTTTCATATCTTCAAGTGTTTCAACCCGTTTTTTCGAATGCAAAAAAATTTCCGTTGGGGCAATACCACAGGGGATCGAAGCAACTCCGAACAACTCCTTACGATACTCAAACCACAGGTCCGATGCTCCTGCTTCATGCAACCACATGATCAGCTCTTCCGGGTTCAGGCCGCCGGCCATATTCCCGAATAAGACAGTAGTTTTATCTATGCCCCAGTCATATCCCATCCAGGTATGGCCGACCTGCACCACACCTGATTTCACCGTATCAGAAACCTTTAATGCACTTCCAAGTGTGCCCCCGGGAAAGACATTTATCTGTATCCTTCCGTCCGTCAGAGTATTCACCATGTTAGCGTACCCTTTGGCGTCTTCCTCTAAAATCACTCCTCCGCCCCAGGCTGTTGCCATGTTCCAAACCTCGTCAGCCTCAAGAGAATGCAAAGGAATTAGCAGGCCAATAGCAGCCATCACAGCCACCGACGTCTTAGCGGTGTTTCCAAACATTTTTCCCTCCAACCCTTAATTTTAGCCAGCCACTTCGGCTACCACTCCACTCAAACACAATGCCGGACGAACCTTAACCCCTGAAGAGCCAAAAAAACATCAGCGTGATATCTAAACTACATGGCATCGGCCGACGACACGCACTTCCGACCTGAAACTCCCAGCAGCATAAATGTGAAACAACCAAATTTGCCCTGAAGATGAGACACCTTCCTTCTTTAATTTATCAAGGCCTGCCGTAACCGCCACCGCCTGGTGTCTCTATTACAAAGACATCACCGGGAAGCATCTCTGCGCCATCAGTCCCTGATAGCTTCGTTACTGTACCATCAGCTCGCTCAACATAATTGCGTCCGCACTGCCCCGGCTCGCCACCCGCAACACCGAACGGTGCCACCCTCCGATGACCTGATACAACCGCTGCTGTCATGGGCTCCTCAAAACGCACCCGACGAATAATACCGTCACCACCCTTATATTTGCCCGGCCCACCGGAACCGTGTCGGATCGAAAATGATTCAAGAACGACTGGAAAGCGCCACTCGAGAATCTCAGGATCGGTCGCAAGCGTGTTGGTCATATGAGTGTGGATAGCGCTCGTGCCATCGTAATCAGGTCCAGCCCCTGCTCCACCACATATAGTTTCGTAGTTTTGGTACCCAGCATTATTGCCAAACGTGAAATTGTTCATAGTGCCCTGACCAGCGGCCATTATGCCCAAAGCACCTATCAGGGCGTTAGTCACCGCTTGACTCGTTTCTACATTACCCGCGACCACGGCGGCCGGATATTTAGGTGCGAGCATACATCCATCAGGAATGATGACCTTAAGCGGCTTCAGGCAACCCGCATTCAGCGGGATGTCGTCATCCACCATGAGTCTAAATACGTAGATTACCGCGGCCATGCAGACCGACGAAGGAGCATTAAAGTTTGAATGCTGTTGTTCGGAGGTGCCAGTAAAATCGATTATCGCGTCGCGTTTTTCCTTATCGACTTTTATCTTCACACAAATTTTCGCGCCCGAATCCATTTCATATTCGTAAGAACCGTCTGTCAACACACCAAGAACACGACGCACACACTCCTCAGCATTGTCCTGCACATGTTTCACGTACGCATGAACAACGTCGAGCCCAAAGTGCTCAATCATCTTGCGCAGTTCCTGGACTCCCTTCTCATTGCCGGCGATATGGGCCTTCAAGTCCGCAAGATTGTGACGGAAATTCCGAGTGGGATAGGGTGCAGTAGTGAATAGCTCCTCGGTTTCGGCTTCTAAATTTTTTTGCTCGTTAAAATATTTAATTTTACCTGCTACAAGTTTAAAATTGTCAATCAGCACGCCTTCCTCGTCAATATGTGTCGAGTTGGGAGGCACTGAACCGGGTGTAATGCCACCAATCTCCGCGTGATGACCCCGCGACGCAACATAAAACAGGATATCATTTCCGGCATCATCGAACATCGGAGTAACAACGGTAACATCTGGCAAATGTGTCCCCCCGTTGTATGGCGTATTAAGCATAAATACGTCCCCCGGCACGATCGTGCCACGGCGCTCATCGGCAACAGTCTTAACACTCTCACTCATCGATCCAAGATGCACCGGGATGTGGGGCGCATTGGCAACAAGGCTGCCATCAGGCGCGAACACTGCACAGGAGAAATCCAGACGTTCTTTAATGTTAACTGAGTAAGACGTATTTTTAAGGATCACGCCCATTTGCTCCGCTATTGACATGAAGAGGTTATTGAATACCTCCAGCATTACCGGATCTACCTGGGTCCCAACCGAGGCCTTCGCCGCTCGCTGTTGGAGCCGGCTGAGAACTAGCTGATTGCGACTATTAACCTCTGCACCCCATTCGGGTTCAAGAACAGTAGTTGCGATTTCCTCCTTGATAATGGCCGGACCAATGATTCTACAACCCGGCCGCATTGCAACCCTGTCATAGACTTTCGTCTGTTGCGCTGCACCCGCCATATAAGTCTCTACGTCGGCAAGCGGAGGCGGCGGATCACTCGAACCGACCTCAAGCTCAGGGTCAGCTACATCTGTGCCCTGCGAGATCACTTCAACATTGATCGCCTCAACAATGTGGCTTTTCTCCGGCGCTATGAAACCATATTGCTGGTGATGTGCTTCCTCGAACATTCTCACCATCTCCGCTTGATCCCCGAAGTCCACGATCAGCGGTGAATCAGTGCCCTCGTATCTCAAGTGCACCTTGTAAACGACCCTAATGCCCTCTTCCAGGTCACGCCCTTGTCTTTCCATCTCAGCACGCCCGTCAATCTCCATATCGGAGAATATGTTTCTCAATTCGTCTACTAGTTTTTCGTCAAGTGTTGCCTCAACGGCCCGTTCGCGCAAAACACGCAGATCTGCGAGTCCCATACCATAGGCCGACAGCACACCAGCAAATGGGTGAACAAAAATACGGGTGATCCCGAGCGCATCTGCCACAAGGCAGGCATGCTGACCACCAGCACCTCCGAAACTGTTAAGAACGTACTCGGTTACATCGTGACCCCTTTGAATTGAGATCTGCTTGATTGCTTTGGCCATATTCTCGACCGCAATCATCAGAAACCCCTCCGCGACCTCGACCGGGCTCCGATTGTCTCCCGTCTCTCGTTCAATCTCGGAAGCAAGAGCCTCGAATTTCTCACGCACTATCTCTTCGTCCAAGGGTTCGTCCGCGCCACTTCCGAACACACGAGGAAAGAATTCCGGGCGAATTTTGCCGACCATGACGTTCGCATCGGTAACACAAAGTGCTCCCGAACGCCGGTAGCATGCAGGGCCAGGATTGGCACCAGCAGAGTCCGGGCCAACACGGTAGCGTGAGCCATCAAAGTGAAGGATTGACCCGCCCCCTGCAGCAACCGTATGGATCTGCATCATAGGCGCGCGCATACGCACACCTGCAACCAGCGTCTCAAAAGCGCGCTCGTACTCACCGTGGAAATGTGCAACATCGGTGGAGGTGCCGCCCATGTCGAACGAAATTATTTTGTCAAAGCCAGCCATAGCCGCGGTACGAACCGCTCCAACGATACCACCAGCTGGGCCTGATAAAATCGAATCTTTCCCCTGGAAATACCGTGCATCCGCTAAGCCCCCGTTCGACTGCATAAACAGTAACCTTGCATTTCCTAATTTGGATGTGACCAGGTCCACGTAACGTCTGAGGATGGGGGAAACATACGCATCTACGACCGTGGTATCACCTCGACCGACCAACTTCATCAGCGGGCTCACCTCATGGCTAACAGAAACCTGGTTGAAGCCAACCTCGAGCGCAAGATTGGCGACCGCTATCTCATGCTCGTGATAACGATAGCCATGAAGCAGTACAATTGCTGCCGACTGGATCCCCTCTTTGCGGGCCGCCACGAGGGCCTTCCGAACCTCCCCCACATCGATCCCCACCAGTAAATCGCCGTTGGCCGATAATCGCTCGTCAACCTCAATGACACGTTCGTATAGCAACTCAGGCAGCACGATCCGTCGGGCAAATAGATCCGGCCTATTCTGATAGCCAATCCTGAGGGCGTCACGAAATCCCTTGGTGATCAGAAGCACGGTGCGATCACCCTTACGCTCTAATAACGCGTTGGTGGCAACGGTGGTGCCCATTTTAACGGTGTCGACCGCCTCTTCCGGTATCAAGGAATCGTCGGACAGGCCGAGAAGTTCACGAATTCCCTGGACCGCCGCGTCCTCGTAGCGCTCTGGGTTCTCCGACAACAGCTTATGCGTAATTAACCCGCCGTCTGGAGACTGCGCCACAAAATCCGTGAATGTTCCGCCACGATCGATCCAGAACTGCCAGCCGGAACTTGTTTTTCCCGAATTTTCGGACGCTTTAACCATTACCAAGTCCTATGCAAAACCTTCGCATTTTTTAACCTCTATTCCCTCGATGACAAACCGATAAAACTTAAATCCGAGTGAAGAAGATCATCCAATCTGTGGAAGAATCTCCTCAGCAATCTGCTCGATCTGTTCCATATCAAAGCGATATGGCACCAGTGTGATTTGTTGAACCCCTACATCGAGATGAGCCTGCAGTTGTTCAAGGCAATCATCTACCGTACCAAGCACCGCACTGGCAGCTGTTGAATCGCTCCACCCCGCAAAATCCCATTCGGTCGTCAGCCATTTCTGCATTGGAGCTTCAACATCGGCACGCGACTTTCCGACACAAATTGGTAACTGATTGATACTGCGCAGTGTGCTGGGGTCTCGTCCCGCCTGCTCCGCGAAACGACACACCTTATCCCACGACTTCCGAAAGCCCGTTGGAGTATAGTAATAGGTCAACCAGCCATCTCCAACGACACCTGCGCGTTTGAGGACGCGATCAACATACCCACCGACAAGGATCGGCGGGCGCGGCTTCTGGATCGGAGCAGGAGACATAACAGCTTCGGCAAGTTCGTAGGGTGGATAACTACCCGTCACCGAATTTTCTTGCCACAACCGAGTGAGGATATCGAGGCTTTGGTCCATGATATCGCCACGCTTATTAAACGGGACGCCGATAGCGTCAAACTCCCTCTTGTACCAACCTGATGCCACACCAAGTGTTAGACGCCCGCTGGATATGTGTTCAATAGTTGTGAGCTGCTTGGCAAGTACCTCCGGATTACGCGCAGGTAACACCAAAATGCCCGTGCCAAGCCGAATATGTTCGGTACGTGCAGCTACCGCCGTGAGAACCGATAGGGAATCGAGGATCGGAAAATAGGGATCGACGCCGAGTAAAATATGATCCCATACCCAGATCGACTCATAACCCAACTCCTCTACCCGCACACTATACTCAATGAGCGCCTTGGCATCCGGGATTTGGGGAGCTGCGGTGAAATTCTGCATCGCAATACCAATGATCTTACTTACCATCTTGGTCCTCTTGAATGTGTGACACTCTGTTGCATAAGAGTACTTAAGCGATGTAGAGCCTGTCTGGATCGAACTCACGAACTACGGCGAGCTCGCCGTCAGTTGGAGGTTTTGTCGTCTCGACATTCGCATCAAATAATAATTCAAACTCGGTATTTTCCTGCACCTTCTCTCTGCTTACACCGGCATGGAGGGCCTCCACCTTCATCCGCTTGGTCGCCTCGTCAAAATCCAAGATGGCAAGGTCAGTAACTACCTTGGCCGGTCCACCGGTAGTCAGACCTGCCTCTGCCCGGCTCTGTCCACCGCGCCAGAAACCCGTGCTAGTCACAAAATCAACCGACTTAACGAAACGACGCTTTTCATGAATCATTGCGACAATTAGTCGTGAGAGGCTCGCGATATCGTTTCCGCCCCCACTGCCCGGAAGCCGAATTTTCGGCTCGTCCGCGTCACCGATAAACGACGAATTGAGATTGCCATATTGGTCAATCTGCGCACCACCCATAAAACCAATATCGACGTAACCTCGTTGCAGCAGTAACAGGACATCAGTGCTGGAAAGCACCATATTTGCACGCCGCGTGCAGCGCTGCTCGTTAGTTGACGGTGGAAGCTCCCCCGGTACGATAAACGGGCCCAGCGTGCCACCCTCAAAAAGGATCGTTAGCCCTGGCGCATGTGTGCGCTGTGCCAGAGTGGCTGCCAGTAGCGGTATACCGACACCCGCAAAAACCGTCTGCCCATCTTCCAGTAAGCGGCTACTCATGACCGCCAGTAACTCAGCAGCACTGTAGGGGTCATTCTCAGTCATTGAAAACACTCCTACCACCAAGCGTCGCACTAATCACGTTGTTCATACCCAAAAGATCCAGGTAGGCTTCCCAACTCTCGGGACCATAAATAAAACGGTCAAGATACTCCTCTACGCCGGCCACTGGATCTGTACGAATTAATTCAGCGTAGGCATCTAGGTTGGAAATAAACGGCTCATAGGCGCCATAGCATTCGTGAGGTGCGCACCCGTATGGCACTTCTACCACCCCGTCGACAGCGATGAAGGGAATCTTGGTTTGATCAGGCGCTCGTCTAATCTGATCGTTTGAGACAATGCGCTCGGTGGTCAGAATAACTTTGTTGGCCGCCATGGCTATATCCATGTCCATGAAGGGGAGCCCATCGATCTGGGCATTGCCATAAGCATCACAACGCTGCACATGAATCAGAGCAACATCAGGGTTGAGGGCAGGCACAAGGAGCAAGCGATCACCTGTAAACGGGCAGTCTATCTCGCGTGTCTCTTCACGAATGCGTTCGACAACATCGGACCCCATCATAGTGCGCAACGGCATAAACGGCACGCCCATGGCACCCGCACGATAACGTATCCCGATAGCCATGTGGCTCCACTCATCAAACCTAGCCAGTTTGTTTTCGATGTAGTGCCGCATTACCTTGGAAACACCCCATACGATACCCTGACTAAACCAGCTCGTTAAAATATGCTGACTTATCCCGGAACCGTACAACAAATCTCCTTCCGTGGAGGTAATACTCCGTGAAACAGTTATGTCCTTTCTCCCAGCCCGGATCAAAGCCCAAACCATCGCCATCGGAGTCCGTGACAGTGTGCATCCGCCGAGTGCCACATGGTCACCATCAGCCACCAGCGCAGCCGCATCTTCAATCGCCATGACCTTGTCGCGCAGGCCGCGGTTCCGATCTTTAGTCTCTCGTCGCAAATCAACATAGGATTTGGTCACCAGACAACTGCCTCCCTAAAAGAACGCAAATTCCGGGATCAAACACCGGTTCGCGCGTTAAAATCATCAATCATCTGGTCCCAAATCGGAAGCACTTCTTGCACTTCCTTCCAAAACCCCTGGTCAGCGCGACCCTCAAACATTTCCAGATCCACACCGCGTTGTTCCACCCAGGTGAAATAGCCGAGATTGAATATGCGCCGCCGGTCACGATAACCAGCATCAAGGAAATGATCACTAACACTTCCAATCAGGTGGCGCGCAAACGTCTCGGCGGCCGCAACAGTATCGAATTGGCCCGCGAAATCGCCCGCGATTGTTTTGTTTTTCTCACTTTCATACAGGCCCGCACCGTCTGTCGCGACAGTGACAATTAGGTCCTTTTCAGTAAAATCAAAATATCGTGCCGTCTTGATAGCAGCTATCACATTCGCAATACCGGAAAGCCCTATGTGGCGAAGCCCGCCAATAACATTCTGATCTATGCCCTGCCGCCCGGTCAGATAAGTGTGTCCAATTTCTGTGTTAAATAGCACATTCAAATGATCGCAGCTCTCGTCCGAGACACCGACGACGGCGTCAGTATTCATCACGTTTTGGATTAACGGGATATGCTTGTCTCCAATGCCCTGAATATTGTGAGAGCCGTAGCCATTGTAGAGCATCGTCGGGCACTCGATAGGCTCAACTGCAACAATCTGTGAGTTACAGGAATCCTTAAGGTAATCGCCAGCCGCCAGCGTCCCACCAGAGCCAGTGCCAGAAACAAAGGCAGCAAGTCTGAGTTCAGGGTCATTATCCGAAAGACTCCGGAAAACCCGTTCTAAAGCAGGCCCGGTGCAACCAAAATGCACAAGATAATTAGCAAATTCTGAAAATTGGTTAAGCACTTTATTAGTCGGATCAACGGCAAGTTGGTCGCAAGTTTCGTATATTTCTTTGACGTTGCTTTCAGAGCCGGGCGTCCGGATGATATCCTCGGGTTGGTTGATCCACCGCTGAAGCCACTCAAAACGCTCTTCACTCATACCCTCCGGCAACACTGCAATACTCCGACAACCAAGTACTCGTCCGACCGCGACCCCACCTCGACAGTAGTTGCCGGTGGAAGGCCAGATCGCCCGATCGCGCTCCGGATCGAATTCACCGGTAACAAGACGTGAAACCAAACAAGCGTATGCCGGAAGTACTTTGTGAGCACCAATCATCGGAAATCGGTTCCCAAGCGCAACCGCTATCGGTGCCGCAACGCCGGTAAGCTCTGACCCAAGAACAACAAAAGCCGGTGTCGCTACGAGACCAACCCCGCCTTCCCCGTTAAACCAGTGGATACGGAATAAATTAGCAGCAGAGGGAATGCTCGGGTCGTTAGTCTCTACCTTGGCGGCAGTACTAGTAGGGATGAGAGACGGGTCCGCCAATTCTCGGAAAGTTGGCAGCCTAACCCCTGCGGCACCGAGATGGCGAACAGCGCCGTCAAGGACCTTCTGGTCAACGACGTCTCTACGTAAATGTCCTCCTTTCATCGCCGGCCTATCGGGAAACGAAACGTAGGCCAACTTTTCATCGCTTTTTGAAAAGCCCGGCGATGATCTAGGACACGCTTAAACCAGGGATCATTTGCCGCCTGCTCGTCTTCCCACTTCTCGGTTTCCTCGATTGCGACACGTAAAAATTCTGCATCGAGTGAAACAAACTCGTTGCCAGCTTCCCGCATTTTTTCAAGAGCAGAGATATCCCTGTAAGCATAACGTGTCCAACTATCCATCATCATCAGTCGGCCTGCCAGCTCTATCATTTCACGATCCCTTTCGGGAAGACGTTCCCAAGCTTCTAAATTGAAGGCACATTCTATTGCACCCCCTGTCGCGTGGACTCCAGGCATAATTATGTATTTGGCAATTTTATGAAATCCGGACGGTAGATTAACAGAAGCTGAACTCCACTCGATTGCATCAACTACGCCACGCTCAAGCGCAGGATACACTTCAGCACCTGGAAGAATTACAGTGGAAGCCCCTAGCCTACCTGCTATTTCCGCCCACGCGCCCGATGTCCGTAACTTAAGACCTTTCAAATCCTCGAGAGTTTCAACACGCTTCGTCGAATGTAAGAAAATTTCCGTGGGAGCTATCGTGCACGGTATTGAGGCAATCCCAAATTTTTCCTTGCGATATTCAAACCATAATTCGGCGGCATCCGCCTCATACAACCAAATAATAAACTCTTCCGGATTTAGATGGCCCGGCCCACCGCCAAACGCCAATGTCGTTTTATCGATACCCCAGTCATATCCCATCCAGCTGTGACCCGCCTGCACCACACCTGACCTTACCGTGTCAGAAACCTTTAATGGGCTTCCAAGTGTGCCACCTGGGAAAACATTGATTTGAACTCGACCATCAGTAAGACTCGCCACCAACTTGGCGAACCCTTTGGCATCTTCTTCCAAAAAGGGTCCTCCGCCCCAGGCTGTTGCCATATTCCAAACTTCGTTAGCGTGGGCCGGATGTGCCGACATCAACAGACAAATACCCGCCATCGCCGCGCTCAACGTTTTAGCAATTTTTCTCGACATCCCTCTCTCCAACCACTGGCGATACGAGCCGCATCTACCTTCCGATCAAATATACAATCCGCGACCGTACCAACTCTAACCGCGAGATACCCTAGAATACGACTGGTTAACTCCAGAACCGTATACCGTTACAAGATAGGAAAAAAGTGATTGCTTCCGAGCACGGAGTGAAAAGGAACCGATTTCCCTGGCCGACCGATACAGCTTGGGGTAAATACAGGTTGGATAAGGCAACCTTTATGCAGAAAACAACGACCCGGTACCTTTCTCCGTAATTTCCGCGAATACTGACAGTTTCTCTATAAACTTCTCAGGCTATGAGTTGGCGCTAGGAGCATGTTGTGAACGACGCCGTTCTAATTACCCACGCTCTGCACTTTGCGGCAGAGCGACATTCTAACCAAAAACGCAAAGGCCAAGCCCAAGAACCGTATATTAACCATTTAGCAGAAGTAGCCTCACTAGTTGTACATGCTACTGAGGGGACAGACGCAAACCTCGTGGCCGCGGCACTGTTGCACGATACCATCGAAGACACCGCAACTCAGCCGGAAGAATTGGCGTCTATTTTTAACCAAGATGTTGCCGCACTTGTGCAGGAAGTAACCGACGACAAAAGTCTTACAAAAAAAAATAGAAAAGATTTACAAGTTACTAACGCACCAAAAAAGAGCAGCCGCGTTAAAATTCTTAAACTTGCGGATAAGATTTCCAACCTCCGCTCGGTAGCAAATAGCCCGCCAGAGAATTGGGATAAAGAGCGAAAACGTGAATATATTGAGTGGTCCATGAGGGTTGCTGATGGACTCAATGGTGTGAATGTGTGGCTTGAAGAGCGTTTCCAGGAAGCCCTAAAGGAGGCTCTGCAAACCCTTTAAAGCGGAAAGGGAAGACTCAAGCTGGAGTTGTAGCCTTTTAAAGCGTCCCTCAAAAATAAGATTCTGTGCGCCTTAAAACACTAATTTCCATCGTTCCTGATATAATTCACTGAGTTTTATTTTGCGTCTCAGTATAATCAGCAAAATTCGGAATTTGACTCTTTCACTCGCAGGCCCGATAGGGGAGGAGAAACAACTGATGGAACTATTCGAAGTTATGCGAACAACCTTCGCGGCTCGCGAGTATACTGGCGAAATTTTATCAGACAAAACGCTATATGAGATCCTTGAAAACGCACGCTTTGCCCCAAGTGGTGGGAACCGACAAGGAAACCACGTAATAGTAGTTCGGAAAGACCAAACACGCGGCGCACTCGTTAAACTATTGGAACCTGCGGCAAAACGTTATCACGCGCAAATCAAGGCCGGCGAAAGTCCATGGAATACTATTTCTCCAACGAAAGTAACCGCAGACGAAATTGAAAAGACAGCGGCGCCAACAAGATTGATGGAGCCCTACAAAACAGCGTCCGTTTTGCTTGTAATCACGGTCGACCTGAAAGTAGTGGCGTCAATGGACCAGTACCTAGATAGAGTTGGAATCATCAGCGGCGCCTCGATTTACCCGTTTGCATGGAACATATTATTGGCGGCACGCCAAGCCGGATTCGGCGGCACCATTACGACACTTGCCGCAGCAGAAGAGCCGCAAGTCCAAAAGCTTCTTAACATTCCTAGCGACCACGCAATTTGTGCAGTACTTCCCCTTGGAAAACCTGTAAAGCAGCTAACAAAATTAAAGCGCCTTCCAGTGGAAGAGATAGCCAAAATTGAAACATTTGACGGAATTCCCTTTGCAAAACCATAAAGTTCCTAGAACCAGAAAAACCCGACATCTGGTGACCTTCGATTGATCTTAAAAAGACCCTCGAAAATGCCCCCCATCAAGCAGCAGATTTTGACCTGTAATGAAACCGCTACGGCTGCTGCATAAAAATGCGCAGGCATGACCGAATTCATCTGGATCTCCAAATCGACCGGCAGGAATGTTAGAAAGCATACCGGCACGTGTGTCCTCGACACTCTGACCTGTCGCCTCGGCAGCTCCTCTTAAGCCGGTATGCATTCGATCGGTTTCGAAAATCCCTGGCTGAAGATTATTAATCGTGACGTTGTGCGCCGCCACTTCGCGTGAGACCGAAGCAACCAAAGCAGTGAGCGCAGAACGTGACGCACTTGACATGGCTAGCCCAGGAAAAGGTGTTCGAACCGCTATTGAAGTTACATTTACAATACGACCAAAACCGCGCTCAATCATTCCGTCCACCGTTGCTCGGATTAGTTCGGTCGGAGCAAGAAGATTAGCGGTCAAACCCGCATTCCACTCGTCTTTTCCCCAGTCGCGAAAATTACCGGGCGGCGGCCCACCATTATTATTGATAAGAATATCTGGATCTGGACAAGCATCCAACAAAGCGGCCCTGCCATTTGGCTCATCGAGATTCGCGGCAATTGGCGTAATCTCTGCACTCGTGCGCTCTGCAATTTCATCTGCTGTTCTCAGAACCCGTTCTTTATCAACCCCGTTGATGACAACTGAGACCCCCTCCTCGGCCAGTGCCAAGGCACATCCGCGGCCAAGACCCCGACTTGAAGCACAAACTATTGCCTTTTTCCCTTCTAACCCAAGTTCCATGAGACTTTTTATCCAATTCTATTTCAAAAACTTTTTTACAAGTTAACGTCTACTTCGAAGGATTGAAACAGATTGGCGAGCGTTTTCTTGACCTTTTATTACTTTACCAACAATCTATGCCTTGATCGAAAATCGTCGTAGGTGAAATTATGCAACAGATGGGGACATTTCTGGACTCAACGCCCATTCGACATCAAGGGGATGAGTTGGCGCGACGTCTGGACCGGGACGGGTACCTCTTCATTCGACAACTGATGCCCAAGGAAGCTATTTCACAGGTGCGAGGCCGATTGCTCAAAAAAGCCGCGGAAGGTGGATGGCTAGATAAAAATTTTCCTGTTGAGTCGGGCATCGCAAACCAAGCAGCAGCCTGCAAAGATCCGGAAGAAAACTACATGAAAGTATTCAGGACCTTGTGGGCGGATGAGGAGCTACATCGTCTTCGCACTCACCCAGAGGCCATCCACCTGTTTGAACTAATTTTCGGCGAACCAGTTCTCGTTCATCCTGTCTTCGTACAACGCAACATCTTCCCCCGCCGCAAGGACTTTAATTTCACAACCCAACCCCACCAAGATAAAGTGCATATAAGTGGCGGGACAAATTTTGCCATGTGGGTGCCATTGGGTGACTGCCCGTTGGAAAAAGGAAGCCTCGCAGTAGCATCCGGATCCCATAAATCTGGTATTCTTAAAACGAAAGTCGGAACCGGGGCTGGCGGCATGGACATATGTGTGCCTGTTCCCGGGACATGGGTAACCGATTCCTTTCGGGCCGGAGACGTATTGATTTTTGCCGATACTACTGTGCATCAAGCACTACCGAACAACACCCAGGAAATTCGCCAGTCGTTTGACGCCCGATACCAACGTCTTAGCCAGCCAATCGCCGACCACCAATTATTAACATATGCAGGGAATGGTTCGTGGGAAGACGTGTACAAAACATGGAAGACTGCGGACCAGCAATACTATTGGCGCAATCAAAACGTAAAGGTGGTTCCCCAGGATCTGAGCTACTATGAGATTCGAGATCAGGAAGCTTTCGAAATGGCAAAGGCCGGGGATATGGATGCCAGGGATGCCCTTTTACGAATTATTCAGAGAGACAAAAATCCGGACAAGAGGAAGAAGGCTCGAGAACTTCTTGTGGGAATAGACCCTAGTTCTCCCGGGTCCGTATCCATGAATGGGTAACCAAATTTTTCATAAACAAAATTGAATTTGCACTAACTAAATTTCCCTAATAACAATGACGATAAAGATCGAACGACAGCATCCGTTTTTTTTTGCAGAGAT
This sequence comes from uncultured Rhodospirillaceae bacterium, assembly GCA_964611315.1. GTDB lineage: Bacteria > Pseudomonadota > Alphaproteobacteria > UBA7887 > UBA7887. The sequence goes on along the minus strand of CAZSYW010000015.1, from coordinate 5,292 downwards.
ATCCGGAATAGATTTGTCAATTCCCATTGACGACGGTGACCTGTCACTGATTGTCAAAGCGTTTGCCGAGGATGCAGTTTTACTGTTCCGGAACCAAAATCTCGACGATGAATCTCAAGTAACCTTTTCAAAACGAATTGGTGTATTGGAACGAAGTTTCGTCGACAACTTAGGGAGATCCCGACCTGAAATCACCAACTTGTCTAACGTCGACAAGGAAAACAACTTACTTGGAAAAGGAAGCCCGCGGGACGTACTCCTTTCCGGGAATCAAATTTGGCATACCGATGGATCCTTTAAAATCGTTCCTTCCCTGGCCTCTGCTTTATCGGCACGCGAGGTACCGCCCGTAGGAGGAGAAACAGAATTTGCAGACATGCGCGCCGCATACGACGCGCTAGCATGTGAAAAAAAACGGCTTATCCAAAGTCTGAGAGCAGAGCACGACTTCATGTACTCTCAAGGGAGAATTGGCGTTGAATACATGACCGAAAAAGAAAAAGCTAAAGTGTCACCAGTGCAACATCCCTTGGTACGTTTGCACCCCGAGTCTGGGCGAAAAGCAATATACGCCGGACGCCACGCTTCTCATGTCTTGGGTATGCCAATTGAGGAGGGTCGCGCACTGATCCAGGAGTTGAATGAATTTGCAACGCAGCCAAAGTTTGTCCATCGACATACTTGGCAGGCAGGAGACCTGGTGCTCTGGGACAATCGGATGGTGATGCACCGGGGACGTTCCTACGATGACACCAAGTACCGAAGGATTATGCTGAGAACTACATTGGCGGGGCAGGCAGAGAACAATCCTTGGACAATGGCCAGCGAAAACTTTTGAAAACCTTGACACCTTTATGCCTAAATCGGTGTCCTTAAACGCGGAGCGGATAAGAGTAAATGAACAAACGAGTGTTTTGTTGGCTTAGAACCAACAAGAATAATTTCCGCGAGTTTGGTCCGCAGAAATAAAATGAAATACGACTATATAATCGTTGGCGCGGGTTCTGCTGGATCCGTTCTGGCCTGCCGCCTCTCCGAAAACCCGAAGATATCGGTGCTCCTGGTGGAGGCCGGCTCAACTACCCACCCGTTTTCGCGTATTCCGCTCAGTTTTGGACTTTTCATCGACAAACCCGGGGTAAATTGGCGTTATTTCTCCGAACCTGAAGAAGGCACAGCTAACCGTGCAATTCCCGTTCCGAGGGGCAAAATGCTTGGTGGCTCTAGTGCGATAAATGGCATGGTGTATGTCCGAGGACAACCACTCGATTACGACACATGGGCCCAATTGGGAAACCGGGGCTGGAGTTGGGAAAGTGTCGCGCCACTGTTCCAAAGGATGGAAAACTACTCGAACCCAGGGCATCCGACCAGAGGGACTGCAGGCCCTCTAGGAATATCCGAAGTTGCCGAACAAAATCCTCTTTATGATGCGCTTTTGGATGCGGCAGTTTCGGTTGGGCATCCAAGGAATGCAGACTACAATGGCCCCGACCAGGAAGGAGTGGCACGGTTACAAGCCACTGTACAACAAGGCCGGCGGATGAATACGGCTCACTGTTACTTGCAACCCGTTATGCACAGGTCCAACCTGAATATAGTCACCAAAGCGATGACGCATAAGATCCTTTTGGAAGGGACACGCTGCACAGGACTTCTATACGAAAAGAATGGTGAGCTAATTCAGGTAAACTGCGGGAAAGAAGTCATCCTTTCCGCAGGTGGAGTTGCCTCACCGCAAATTCTGGAGTTGTCAGGTATTGGCCAGCCTTTGGCACTTAAAAAACACGGCATAAAAGTGAAACACAAACTAGAATCTGTTGGGGAAAATTTTCGCGATCATCTCCTCCCTCGCGTTAAGTGGAAGTTAAAGGTTCCAGACATTTCGTATAACACCAGAGCTCAAGGCATAGGCCTCGTGGGACAAGTCCTTAAATATTTTACTACAGGAAAAGGCTTTTTAAGCCTTCCTTCTGCTTCTTTGGGGGCGTGGCTAAAAACCAGACCTGAATTGCAAACACCCGATATACAAATGCAATTTATTCCATACACCGTAGAAAGCGCAGAAAAACGGAAACTTCATTCATTCCCGGGAATGACAATTGCCTGCTTTCAACTGAGGCCAGAGAGCCTTGGTTCGGTCCATATTCGGTCCAGTGATCCCTACGAACATCCGGCTATTCGATTTAACTTTCTGAGCGACCCTATCGATGTCCGAGCAAATATTGAAGGTGTGAGAATGATGAGAGAAATCGTCAATGCAAAACCGATGGACCTCTATCGAGGCGAAGAATTTTACCCGGGAAACTCGGTTTCCAGTGACGACGAAATAGAGAGCTTTTTAAGGGAGGAGTGTGAAACCGGTTATCACCCTATGGGCACCTGCCGTATGGGCATCGGACCGAACACCGTCGTGAACGATCATTTAAAAGTGCATGGATTGGAGGGACTTCGGGTTGCCGACGCATCCATCTTTCCAACTATGCCATCAGGCAATACAAATGCACCCAGCATCATGGTCGGTGAAAAAGCGGCTGACTTAATCAAGAATGAGCCCTGACTGAAAAGCATTCCCACAGCAGAACACCAAATAAAGTTATTCAAATAAGATATAGTTCGGATATGAGAATCGAAACTGGACAACCAGATTATATTATTATTGGCGCGGGTTCGGCAGGAGCTGCTCTCGCCTATCGTCTGTCGGACAATCCTGAGACCTCTGTGCTGTTAATTGAAGCCGGCAAGGCGGTTCATCCGTATTCTAGTATCCCGATAAGTTTTGGACTTTTCATCGACAAGCCGGGTGTGAACTGGCGATATTTTTCCGAGCCAGAAGAAGGCACCAAAAACCGAATCATCCCAGTCCCAAGAGGAAAAATGCTCGGGGGGTCAAGCTCAATTAATGGTCTCGTATATGTTCGAGGCCAAACGTTAGATTACGATACATGGGGTCAAATGGGAAACCGAGGATGGGGTTGGGAAGAAGTTTCCAAGATCTTTCATCGGATGGAAAACTTTGAAGGTGGCGATGAAGAAGTGAGAGGTCGTTCCGGACCGCTGGGCCTTTCCGAAGTTCCTGATCAAAATCCACTTTACGATGCCCTGTTCGCTGCGGCTCAGTCTGTTGGATACCCCCATAACCAGGACTACAACGGTTTAGATCAGGAAGGTATTGCAAAAACTCAAGTGACCATAAAGACCGGTCGACGCATGAGTACAGCTCGGTGCTACCTAAAGCCTGCAATGCAACGAAAAAACCTTGAAGTTATAACCGAAGCAATGACACAACACTTATTGTTAGAAGGTAAGCGCTGCGTCGGAGTGGTCTACAAAAAAGGTGGACAAACCCATACCACCCTGTGCAGGCGAGAAGTCATCCTTTCAGCTGGCGCTGTTTCATCCCCGCAGATTCTGGAATTGTCCGGCATAGGCAAACCGGAACTTCTTCAGGAACATGGCATTGAGGTAAAACACGAATTGGCAGCCGTAGGAGAAAATTTCCGCGACCACATAGCCGCCAGAATATCCTGGAAAGTCAAGGTGCCAGGTGTTTCGTATAACGATAAAGTGCGTGGACTTGGACTTATCAGACAAGCTGTAAAATACGCCGTTACTGGTAGTGGTTTCCTCAGTCTACCATCAACACCTGTTGTCGCGTTTTTAAAGACAAGGCCCGAGCTGGAAACACCAGATTTGCAGCTAAGTTTTATCCCTTACGCGGTTGAAAATCCAAAACGTCGAAAATTATACAAATTTCCTGGGATGACATTTATTTGTTACCAACTCCGGCCTGAGAGCCTTGGCTCTATTCATATTCGCTCAAGCGATCCAAACGAACAGCCTGCTATCCGCTTTAATTTTCTTCATGATTCTATCGATATTCAAGCCATGATCGATGGCGTCGACATCATGCGGAAAATTATTGAAGCACCGCCAATGGATCCCTATAGAGGCGAAGAGTTCAGACCTGGGAAAGAGGTTTCCGGGGACGTCGCCATAGAAGATTGGCTTCGAGACACTAGCGAGACAGCATATCATCCCATGGGCACCTGCCGTATGGGTCCCGGCCCCAATGCTGTAGTAGACGAAAAATTAAAAGTCTACGGCCTGGAAGGACTGCGGATTGCCGATGCCTCCATATTTCCCACAATGCCATCGGGAAATACCAACGCCGCAAGTATAATGGTAGGAGAAAAAGCTTCTGACTTAATTAAGGCCGAAGACTAATTAACCATAGCCGCGACAAAATATAACTTTCTAGCAAGGAGCCTCTCTCGTGTCGCAAAGATACGCAGGCGACGTAACCCCAAACGAAGCCTGGAACATCCTAGAAAAGGAAAACACCTACCTTGTGGATTGTCGCACAGCAGCAGAATGGAGTTTCGTTGGCGTACCTGACATTTCTATGTTGGGGAAGGCCACTATTTTTGCGGAGTGGGTGAGATATCCCGGGGGAATTGAGAATCCTGACTTCGTCAATGAAGTAAAAAAGACTGGCATAAATACCAATGCGACAGTCCTTTTTCTCTGCCGTTCAGGTCAACGATCGATTGCAGCCGCAATTGCCATGACGGGTGCAGGCTATCTGAATTCGTACAATATTCTCGAAGGATTCGAAGGAGGCAAAGATGAAAATAACCAGCGTGGGACGATTGGGGGCTGGAAACTTTCAAAATTACCTTGGCGACAAAGCTAAAACTGAAACCCCGAGGGCTAAACTTTCAAAGCCTGGAATACATCATTTTTAATGTCTTCCAATCCGATTGAAAACCGAACTAGACTATCTTTGATGCCGAGTTGGCCTCGTTCCTGTTCATTGGGTCGCTGGTGTCTGGTTGACGCCGGGTGAGTAACCATACCACCACGAACCAAATTAGTTTGCCGTCTATGTGCTTCAAATTCAGCGACGTTTTTTGACATACTCAATTCACTTTTGCCGCCATGACTAAAAACCCCCGGCCATCCATGGTCAGGGTTTACTCACGCCGACCCTTTAGTCCAATTTTTTATCGTGGCCGCAAGCTAGTCGAACAAATCACCACGTTGAAAACCCAATAAGGTATAAAATGAAAGGGTTAAGAATACCCAACGTGAACCCATATCCTTGCGAACCAACTATCCCCAATAGGTCCGCAATAGGAAGGCTTTTTTAAACAATCTTTCTAAACTGTAAGTGTGAGCCACAGGACACAATCATTGGTAGTTTCTTTTGTTAGGAAAGCCCTGAGTTAGGAAAATGCTAACTACTCCTCCACAAAGCAAAGTGATATTTGATCGGATACGGCGGGTTTA
>CAZSYW010000014.1:0-25927 GCA_964611315.1 uncultured Rhodospirillaceae bacterium | reverse complement strand
GTCGGGATGGCAATGAAAGTTGTAGTTGGTAAGAATGCGGGGGTCGTGTGTTCGAGTCACACAGGCGGCACCATGATTGCAGGCCCCTCAAAAGACAAAGAGCTGCTCGATGCGTGTCCGAATCGATAGATGGGCCCCGTGTTCCGGTTGCATTGCCGCGCTCTGACAGCACGGAAAGCTGTGGTTGGAAAGGGCGGCTGCATCCGTTACAAACGCCGACAGCGACACTAAGTACTTAGGCGTGGGCATGAAAATACATCCGACAAAATGGCTTCCAAGCACCCATCTATCGTTTGTCCATAAATTTACCGTTTAGCCGATTGATTGCACTGTAATGCCTGCCCTGATCCTCATTGTTTTCATAGACCTGTTAGGTTTTGGGTTGATCATCCCTATTTTGCCGTTCTACGGGCTTCATTTTGGTGCGTCCCCGGGTGTCGTGACGCTATTGATGGCGAGTTATTCGTTTATGCAATTTATTGCGGCTCCGATTATCGGTTCTCTTAGCGATCGATATGGAAGGCGAAAAGTTATTCTGATCAGTTTGATTGGCACGTGCGCGGCTTATGTGGTCATGGCGCATGCTAGCAGCCTACTGATGTTGTTTGTGGCGAGAGGTTTGGCTGGCTTATTCGCTGGCAATATTTCTGCAGCGCAGGCTTACATCGCCGATATCACCACGCCCGAGAATCGGGCACGTGGCATGGGTCTTTTCGGTGCCGCGTTCGGGCTCGGTTTCATTTTTGGTCCAATGATCGGCGGGCTTCTTGCCGGTTGGGGAGGAGGGGAAGTCAATTTTCAGATAGCGCCTCTTTTTGCGGCGGGTCTCTCGGCCTTTGCTGCTCTGCTGACTGTTCTGATTTTAAAAGAATCTCGAAGTGTCCAATCTCAAAATGGCGCGCCGCGTGGTTGGTTTGGTCCTATACGAGCTGCAGTGCGCAGGGCAGACATGAAGCATTTGGTGTGTCTTTTCTTATTGGTAATGTTCGTTTTTGCGGGTCTTGAGGCTACCATTGCCTTGTGGGCCGAACGCCAATTTTCGTGGGGACCACTTAAGGTAGGATACTTGTTTGCTTACGTAGGTGTTGTCGCAGCTGTGGTGCAAGGTGGCCTTATTGGTCCTGCCACGAAGCGCTGGGGTGAAGAGCGCGTCATCGTCTTAGGGCTCTCTGCACTCATAATTGGCTTTGCTTTGATGCCGCTTGCTCGGGATCTGGGGGTATTGTTGGTTGCCACTGCGCTGCTCGCTGGCGGATTTGGGTTGTGTAACCCGGCGCTTAACAGCCTGATTTCCCTTCGAGCATCCTCTGATTCACAGGGAGCAGCGTTGGGAGTAGCCCAATCCGGCGCAAGTCTTGCTCGCATCTTAGGACCTGCTTTCGCAGGCGCGACGTTTAGTGCCTGGGGGAGACACGCTCCCTATATGATTGGCGCGGTGCTTTTATTAATTGGGATCGGAATTGCTTGGCGTGTGGTTCGTTCATCGGCATCAAACGAACATTCAGATTGAGGCCTCAAGGATAGGCCGTCACCATCCGAAAAATGAGCGCCATCCCTTGTCGTATCCTGATGGTAAGGGGGCATCAGTTTGAATAATCCAGGCTGAGACATCGTCCAACACCACGCTCCCCTGTAAGTCACGAAGAAGCATGTGATATCCGTCCGGATAAACGACTACTGTGGGAGCATTGGAGAATCTGCCAATCATTCTGGCGGTGGCATTTTTAGGGATTATTTGGTCATGGGCTCCGTAGAGCACCAACGTTGGAATGCGGACATGTGGTGCCGACTTCAAAGCGGCATCCATCAGATTGACCATGCCGTAAAGCGTGTCGATGCGGGTTTTGTGGATTACCAACGGGTCCTTACCGAGTGCCATCAGCATCGGGTCGTTGTCGGAGGGTTTGATTCCAAGACCTTGTCCCGAGACCTTAGCCCAGGGGAAGGTGTGGGCTCCGACCCACAGAGCAGCAGAATAAAAACTGTTCATGGTTTCTCGGCCCCAAATGGCCGGTGACGCCAGTATTATACCTTTTACTCGGGAGAGGCCACGTGCAGCTGCTAACATCACTACACCGCCACCCATACTTTCGCCGATCAGATAAAGTGGCAGACTTGGATGAGTAGCCGAGATGACGCGTACCGCCTGTGATAAGTCGGTTACCAGGGTATTGATCCCGGGCCATCCTCCGACATCGTCATTGGCCCCGAATCCCCTCTGATCATAAGCATAAACCAATATGCCCTGACTGGACCAATGGTCCCCAGCGTCATCAAAGGCGTTGCTGTAATCATTAAACCCGTGCAATGCGACGAGAACCGCTTGAGGATTTTCCTTCGGTATCCATGTGTGAAGGGGTAAGCTTGCGCCGTCGGTTGTGACTAGGGCATTGGCGCTTAAGAAGGGATCAGTCATAGTGGGGCCGGTGGCGGCAATTTGTGGGGAGCACGCCCACTGCGTCGTGCAAACCACTAGAACGTATAGCCAACCCGGGGTTTGGCACCCCATTCTCATCGTTGTTTGTTGCTCCCCAGGTCATATGACATGCAGTCCTCAGCAGGGTTGAATCGGGTGATTGGAGGATGAGTTTTCTCGACCATATCGAAAAGTGTAATGAGTACAATATAGAGAATTTTGTCCCTTTAAACATCAGTGGTCAGAGAGTGGGCTGGGTCAAGCGGATCTTGTTGCCACACTTTGCAATTTTCCCTCGCTTCGTTACATGTAGCGCTAATGATGTTGAAATTAATAGGTCCTTAGATACGCCGTTTATCGTAACGGAAGCGATGTCTCAGATTGGATCTACCCTCACAGAATCAAAGTATACGGGGCCTTGGTGTGACGAGCGTTATGCAATTGGAAGGCGGTTTGGCGAAAATCTTTTTGAGCTTGACCGTGCCGTTGTTCCGGCATTTGGGGCGCGTGCTTACGGACTGCACCTAACGGGTTATGTGCGCGACGGAAATGAACTTTTAATATGGGTGCCGCGTCGGACGTCGGATCGTCTCACTTACCCTGGAAAATTGGACAACACGGTGGCTGGTGGTCAGCCGGCTCAGCTAAGCTTGCAAGAAAATCTGGAGAAAGAGTGCGCGGAAGAGGCGAACCTTCCCGTAGCTTTAACACGAAAATCCAGGCCCGTTGGGACAATAAGTTATCGCTTGGAAACAGAGTACGGACTGAGAGATGATTTGCTTTTTTCCTTTGACCTTGAACTGCCTCCTGATTTTAAACCAACGAACTGCGATGGCGAAGTGGAAAATTTCGAACTGTGGCCAGCTGACGAGGTGATGTCCACGGTGGAGTCGACGGATGACTTTAAATTTAATTGTAATCTTGTGCTAATCGATTTTTTTATCCGCCACGACTTGATTCCATCGTCGCATCCGGAATACTCGGCCATTTATGCAGCGTTGGGGAAGTGATTAATTTCTGGAAATGATTTTGTTTAATTCACGTTTGATTTCGGAGCAATTATTTCTCTAAGTATATAAAGACGATATCACCTTTCGGTTACATTAGTGTTTGTATGTAACGGTACATCGTTCGCCATGCCTGAAAAAGTTTCAGAAGGTGAGGGCGCGGCGTAAGGCTAAGATTTCTGGTGGTGCCATGCGGCCGCTGTTGATCGTTTCTTCAGGGGAAAGGAAGGCAACCTCCAGGGGTTCATGATCAGGGCACTCAGGGTTTCCGTCTGAGAGGACCAAGTAATAGAGCGGCGTGTAGTAGGTAAATGTCCACTGGCTGAACAAAGTGCCGGGTGAATTCAGTAGCTTAACAGGTTGAACAGGGAGTTGACATTCTTCCTCGAACTCCCGAACCAGAGCTTGCTCAGGCGTTTCGTTAGGCTCCACTCCCCCGCCGGGAAATTTTAAAATGTCCCGACCAGCGACCTGCTCTGCCGAAACAAGAACTTTGCTGTTCCGAAGTAACAAGCCATATACCCTGAGATTTTGTGGTCCATTCACGGGTGAGGATACCCGATGGTGGCAAGGGCTTCGGCGATTTCTCCGAGTATGTCTGGGTCATCGATCGTAGCCGGCACGTGGTAGTCTTCGTTATCGGCTATTTTTTGCATAGTGCCCCGTAAAATTTTCCCGGAGCGTGTTTTTGGAAGACGGTTTACAACAACTGCGGTTTTAAATGATGCCACAGGCCCGATTTTATTTCGGACCATTTGTACGGATTCAACAACGATTTCCTCAGGTGGTCGGTTTACGCCGGCCTTGAGTACCATTAACCCAAGCGGGACTTGGCCCTTAAGTTCATCATGAACACCTATTACAGCGCATTCTGCTACATCAGGGTGTCCTGCGATAACTTCCTCTATTCCTCCTGTTGAAAGTCGGTGACCCGCGACGTTAATAATATCGTCAGTTCGTGTCATAACCCAAACATAACCATCTTCGTCGATATAGCCCGCATCTCCCGTTTTGTAATAACCAGGATAATCTTTCAGGTAGGACGCTACGTAGCCTTCATCGTTTTGCCACAAGGTTGGCAGACATCCGGGAGGCATCGGCAGCTTGATGGAGAGAGCCCCAATCTCGCCGGCCTTTATCGGGGCCGCCGCCTCGTCCAGAACCTGAAGGTCAAAGCCCGGAGCAGGTTTGGTCGAAGAACCGAATTTTATGGGCAGGGTACCCAATCCAATGAAATTGCCCGTGATAGACCACCCGGTTTCGGTTTGCCACCAGTGGTCGATTACTGGCGTTTCGAGGTGATGTGCAGCCCATTCCATGGTGGGCGGGTCAGCACGCTCGCCTGCAAGGAATAGAGCTTTGAATTTTGAGAGATCATACCTCGACATCAATTTGGCGTCGGGGTCTTCCCTTTTGATTGCGCGCAAAGCAGTTGGGGCCGTGAACATAGTTTTTACTTGGTGATCTGCCATCACCCGCCAAAAGGCTCCGGCGTCCGGTGTGCCAACTGGCTTGCCCTCGTATAAAACGGAGGTGCAGCCTTGTAAAAGCGGTCCGTACACGATGTAGGAGTGACCAACCACCCACCCAACGTCGGAAGCGGCCCAATAAACTTCTCCGGGTGCGGTGTCGTAGGTATTGGCCATGGTCCATTTGAGGGCCACCATGTGTCCAGCGCTGTCTCGGACAATTCCCTTGGGAACACCTGTCGTGCCAGATGTATAGAGGATGTATAGTGGGTCGGTTGAGGGGATTGGAACACACTCATGTGCATTGGCGCTGGCCATCGCTTCGTCCCAGTCGACATCGCGGCCCGGTATCAGGTCGGCGTGCAGCTCCTCCCGTTGCAATATCACACATTTCTCGGGTTTGTGGTTTGCGAGCTGGATAGCCTCATCGAGCAGGGGTTTGTACTCTATGATCCGCCCTGGCTCGATTCCGCAGCTCCCTGCGACGACTACTTTGGGTGTGGCATCGTCAATTCGGGTAGCAAGTTCCGGGGCAGCAAATCCGCCGAACACAACCGAGTGAATCGCGCCGAGGCGTGCGCTTGCAAGCATCGCTACTATGGTCTGCGGTACCATCGGCATGTAAATTAACACACGGTCACCTTGTTTAACGCCTAATTGACTTAAGGCACCCGCAAACAGGGATGCCTCTCTTCGCAACTCTGCGTAAGTGAAACGCTGTAATTTGTTTGTAACCGGGCTGTCGTATATCAAGGCCAGGCGATCCCCGTGGCCTTTCTCGTCGATATGACGGTCTAGGGCGTTATAGCAGGTATTGACGGTGCCGCCTGGGAACCATCGGTAAAAGGGCGTGTTCGAGTCATCAAGGACTTTGTTCCACCGCTCGTACCAGTGAATAGATTCTGCGGCCTCTTCCCAGAAGAGTTTGGGTTCATTGCGGGCTCGCGCGTAAATTTCGTCGTACCGGCTCATGATTAGCTGCCTGTTACTGATGAATATTTTTACTCGGCTGGTTGCCAGTGTGCGCGAAAACGAGGCGTTTTTGAAGCTTTGCGGTGAGGAAAACGTCGTTTACGTCCATCTCTTTGATTGTCGAAGGAGGGTCCCCCAGAAACACTGGGTCACAAGCGTGTGTCCAAGTGTAAAGGCTAGGCGCCAAAAAGAAACTGCCCGGCAAGGGCCGGGCAGTCTCTGATGACGAATTTTTTGGGGGCCTAACGTTGTTGACCCATAAGGTGCATCAACATGATGAATAAATTTATGAAATCAAGGTACAGTCTGAGCGCACCCATGATTGCTTTTTTCTCGGCAATTACTGCTCCGTCTCCCTCGTAATACTGCTGTTTGATGTTTTGAGTGTCATACGCTGTGAGCCCTGTGAAAATTAGCACGCCAATCACCGAAATTGCGAAGTGCAGTGCGCTGGATGCCAGAAAAATATTGACGACCATAGCGATGATCACCCCAAGAAGACCCATAAACAGAAATGAGCCCCAGGAGGCGAGGGATTTTTTAGTGGTATATCCATAGAGGCTCATAGCCCCAAACAAAGACGCCGTGATGAAAAACACTCGTGCGATGCTAGTGCCAGTGTAAACAAGGAAAATTGAGGATAGAGACAGGCCCATAACTCCGGCAAACGCCCAAAATAGGGCCTGTGCCGTTGCTGGGCGCAGCTTTTGTATGCCAAAGCTAAGCACGAGAATGAAAGCAAGCGGAGATAGCATCACAAGCCAGCTTAGGGCTGTGCCATGAATTGCCTGCATCAACCCTGGCGAACTCGCCGCAAAAAATGCGACAGACCCCGTTAAGGCCAGCCCGAGCCCCATGTAGTTGTATACCTTGAGCATGAAGGTCCGTAGACCTTCGTCGATTTCTACTGCACTGGTTGCTCGGCCTTGCGCAAACGTATCGAAACGCTGTTGAGCCATCGGTGATATCCTCGCTTTACCAAACCTCATTGAAGCTATTCTAACATAGTTTATATGGCCACAGCGAGGTTCGGTTCAAGCGGTTCCTGGTGTCCCTGCAAGAAAGGCAAAAATTACTCACTCTCCTGCCAGGAAAGTGAGTCTGCTCCAAACGAAGCATTGCTTATTCATCTTGACGCATCTGGGCCCAACGGTCAGGGTGCTGCGCCGTGAAAAGTTATGGAATTGGACGAACAATGGCAGATCCGACGCAGATTGAAGATCATAGTCTCGGTGCCCGAAATCTCGAACCCACGCTCGCACCGGGTTTTTTTATTGATAGCGACAATACGGCGGTGCAAGCTTTTGCTGACCAAGTTGGTGATCGTGGCGCCGATGATATCGACCGAGGGGTGCAACTCTACTACGCCGTGCGGGACTCAATCAGATATGACCCGTACGATATAAACTGCACGCCGGAAGGTTTTCGGGCGAGTGCCTGCCTGCAACGGGGCCGCGGGTTCTGCATTACGAAGGCAGCATTATTGGCGGCTAGTGCCCGAGCCGTTGGCATACCAAGTAGGGTCGGTTTTGGTGATGTTCGGAACCACCTGGCAACACCTAGGTTGATTGAGTTTATGGGCTCAGATGAATTTGTCTTTCACGGATACACGGAGCTGTTTTTAGAGGGACGGTGGGTTAAAGCTACTCCTGCTTTTAATCTAAGCCTGTGCGAACGGTTTGATGTGCGGCCTTTGGAGTTCAACGGTCGCGAGGACTCCCTTTTTCATCCTTATGATGCTGCCGGGCGTCGGCATATGGAATATATTCGACAACGTGGATCTTACGACGATGTCCCGTTCGACGAAATCATGGTGGCCTTTAGGCAATGCTATCCGAAGGCCATGGAAAGCGGCTTTCGGTTGCAGGGCGCAGATTTTGAACGTGATGCTGGGCAAGCCACGAATTCGACAGAAGAAGGGTAATGGGGCCAGTAGGGGCCATGCAGTCGACTAAGTTTGTTTGTCTGGTGCTTGCAGTTGCGGGATCCAAGCCTCACAGTCTTGTTGCGTCCGTTTGCGACCCTTGCGTTCTTTAAGGCCGAAATCATGCCTAATGTAGATATTTTGCGGGACATAATAGGTTCTCCGGGTTGTGCTATCGCGCCCGGAGCCTACGATTCCTGGAGTGCACGACTAATTGAACAGGCGGGCTTTCCTCTTTGTTATTTGACTGGGTTCGGGGCTTCGGCCTCACATTTGGGGGCTCCAGACATCGGTTTGATGACAGGAAGTGAGATGGCCGGCCTGGCAGGTAGAATCGCCGCCGCCGTGTCAATTCCGGTGATGGCTGACGCAGACACCGGATACGGAAATGTGCTTAACGTGCGCCATACGGTGAAGGAGTATCGGCGTGCTGGGGTTGCCGCCATACAACTGGAAGATCAGGAATCGCCTAAACGATGTGGTCACTTAGAGGGCAAGACGGTTGTTGAGGTGGCGGAAATGGTGGCCAAGATAAGGGCGGCCAAGGATGAGGCGGGAGACGACGTCCTAATTGTAGCGCGGACAGATGCCCGTGCGGTTTTAGGGCTCGATGAAGCTTTAGCCCGCGGTCATGCTTACCATGAGGCTGGGGCTGATATCTTGTTTGTTGAGGCGCCGCGTGATCTGGGCGAACTTGCGATCGTGACCCGGGAATTGAACCATGCTCCGTTGCTCGCCAATATGGTTGAAGGCGGGAAAACACCGTATTTGTCGGCTGACAAACTCGGGGAGCTGGGGTTTTCAGTCGCGATATACCCCATCACAGCGCTTTTGGCAGCGACGGGCGCTGTGCGCCGGGCTTTAACACAAATGTGTGGAAAAGGTGGCGTGGTTCAGGCTGATATGCCGACCTTTTCTGACTTGCACGACATTAGCGGCTTGGACGAATATTTGGACGATGCTCGTGATTTTCACAGCGAGGAAAAATCCTAATGCGGTCGGGTTTGTTTTGGCTGTTGGTTTTGGGTCTAGCAACGTTTGGCGGAACGACTAACGCCGAGACCAAAATTCGTGTCACGATGCAACTTCCGATTACATCGCCCCTCAGCCAGAACTTGGTGAGTTTCAAAAAAGAGGTGGAGGCAGCAAGCAACGGCGAGTTACTGGTAGAGATTTATCCCGCGGCCCAGTTATTTACTGATAAGGAGGTGCCGACCGCTGTTGCCTCGGGGCAAATCGAAATGGGATCCGCAAGTTTGGTACGATTTGCGGGGACAATCCCAGCTGTTGATCTTTTTTCCGTCCCGTTTCTTTTCAATTCGGCTGAACTGGTGCGGGCGGCGACAGATCCTGGCTCTAAAATTCGACAAATCATTGATCATGCGATGACGGAAAAGGGTGCGCGTCCCTTATGGTGGCAGCCGTACGGTTTGACTGTCCTGCTGACGCGTGGGAGGCCGGTCACTCACCCTGATCATATGCGGGGTCTGAAGATTCGAACTTTTGGAAAATCTCTGGAGATGTTCGTGAACACGGTTGGAGGTGCAGCTACCAACATAGCGGGGTCGCGTCAGTATCTGGCCTATGAGAGAGGTACGGTCGATGGAGGCATGACCGGTATGTTAGGTGTTCAGACAAGAAAACTGTTTGATGTAATGGACCATCTTTCCATGACGCATCATTCGGACATAGAGTTCGTAGTGGTAATAAACGAGCGTTTTTGGCAAGAGCTTCCCCAAATTCACAAAGATGTCCTAGCGGGTGCTGCGCGGCGTGTGGAAAAAGAGTTGCGTATCGAGTTTGCGCGGATCGAGGACGCAGCGACTGAGGAGGCTCTGCAAAATGGGCTCAAAATTCATCAACTCAGCGCGGGCGAAGAGGCGGCGTGGAAGCAGGTAAGTGCCCCTGTGCGGGCATCCTACCTTAAAGGGGCTGGGGACATTGGTGCGGAACTGATCACGGCGGCAGAAGAGTTGCGCGATGCGTTAACGCGCTGACCAGAGAGGCATCCGTGGCAAGTATCATCCGCACAATAGATCGATTGTGTAAAGTAGCTGCTGGTTTGGCGGCAGTTCTATTCTTTATTATAGGTTTAATCATCACCTATGAGGTGGTGATGCGATATGTGTTCTTGAACCCAACTAGTTGGGTCGAGGAAAGTGCACGTGTGCTGCAGGTCTACGCCGTGTTTTTGGCGTGCGCATGGTTAGTGGGTCGGCGAGAGCATATTCGTATTTCTGTTGTTACAGGTTTCCTGGATCCAAGCCTTCAGTTGTGGCTGTCGCGTTTTTCTTTGTTGCTGGTAGGCGCAGCGTCCGGGATAGGAGCGTGGTATTCGATTGGATTGATGAGGTTTTCAATATCCATCGGGCAGCGCACCGATTCCACCTTGGAGTTGCCGATGTGGTTATTGCAGGCTCCACTAGTGGCAGGTCTATTGCTGTGTGCAGTACAGGCACTTGCAGTTGTTGCCGACAGTTTTAAGCATCCAGAACGTTTGCTCGACAGTGGAAACGCGCGGGAGCCGTAAGCGATGACCACGGCTTTAATCTTTTTTGGTCTGTTTAGCTTGCTGCTTGCAGGTGTGGATATCGCGTTTGCCATGGCCGGGCTTGGAATTTTGTTGTTGCTTGCTGCTGACCTGTCACCACTGCTTATGCCGCAAGCAATGATGGCGAGCATGGATAATTTTATCCTTTTGGCAGTGCCTTTGTTTATTCTTATGGCGAATGTCCTTCTCCGTGGGGGTGCCGGCGACGACTTGTTTAATGCAGTGCAAACTTGGGTGGGGCACTGGCCAGGTGGGCTAGCGGTGGCAACAATTCTGTCTTGCGCTATCTTTTCCTCAATTTCCGGGTCATCGGTGGCGACAGCTGCCACTATCGGAACAGTAGCTATACCCGCTATGATTTCGCGGGGATACGAGCGGCGCTTTGTTTATGGTTTGTTGGCCGCGGGCGGGACCATTGGAATTTTAATTCCTCCGTCTATTCCAATGATCGTGTTTGGATTTGTTTTATCGGAATCAATCGTGGACTTGTTTTTGGCAGGTATTGGTCCTGGCCTTTTGTTGACGACGCTATTTGTCATTTACGTTGTGGTCTGGGCTCATTTTGGGGGAGGCCACCATGCGGGTCTGCGGGCTTCTTGGGCAGAGCGGCGGCGTGCCACTTTGCGTGCGATCCCTACTTTTGTCCTTGCTGCCTTGATATTGCTCGGAATTTATCTTGGAGTTTTTACGCCTACTGAAGCCGCTGGTGTGGGGTTCGTGGCGGCGTTGGTTATAACTTTGGGAATAAAGCGTTCCCTTTCGATTCGAGAGCTGCCAACAATCGCGCGTGAATCAGCGCGGACGTCTGTCATGGTTTTGTTTATTATCGCCGGCGCAAAAGTATTTGGACAGGCGCTCGCTCTTTATCAGATTCCGCAGGAAATTACTGCAGCGGTGGTTGTCAACATAGCTCTGCCTTTGGTGTTTGTGGGGGTAATATGTGCGTTGTTGCTCGTTATGGGTTGTGTTCTTGAAACTCTGTCCATGATGTTGTTGATGCTGCCGATTATCGAGCCATCATTGCGGGACCTCGGTATCGACCCTATTTGGTTCGGTATCATTTTTACGATGATGATAGAGTGTGCGTTGATTACGCCACCAGTTGGGCTCAATTTGTTCGTGATACAGGCAGTGGCGCGTGACGGTGAGAATGCTGCAGCCGTTTCTACCGCTGAGGTAGCTCGCGGCGTGCTTCCGTTTGTCCTTATTATTATATTTTGCGTTGCATTGGTGATCGCGTTCCCAGGAATCGCGCTCTATATACCGTTTCACTTGTGACTAAGGGAAAGATCTGAGTGTTTGCATCGCCGCCCGATATTGAGACCCGCGTTTTTACAAGTCTTCCAGATGAGTTCCGTCAGTCCAGGCAAACCGATTGGGCAAATGTTCACTTGCGTGGGCAGGAGCTTGATAGTTTCCTTGAGGGTCCGTCTTTTGACTTGGAAGGAAATCTTTACGTTGTCGATATAGCTTTCGGTCGTGTGTTCCGTATTTCTCCCGACGGAATATGGACATTGATTGTCGAGTATGATGGACAGCCTAACGGTCTAAAATTGGATCGGGAGGGGAAGATATTTATTGCCGACCGAAAACACGGAATATTGGAGTTAGAACTTCACACGGGAGCCACAAAAATAGCGATAGATGGACCCAAATCGGAACGTTTCATGGGCGTCAACGACCTATTTTTTGCGTCGGATGGCACCCTATATTTCACCGATCAGGGGCAAACAGGGATTAATGACCTCCGAGGAAGGCTGTATCGCCGACGTCATGATGGTGTTTTAGAATGTTTGCTGAACTCAATTCCGAGTCCAAACGGTCTCGTCATGAACGCTGACGAGACGGTGCTCTATCTCGCGGTCACGCGTGCTAACAGCGTTTGGCGGGTACCGTTTTCGCGGGACGGATCGGTTTCCAAGGTTGGAGTATTCATACAATTATCCGGGGGCCTTGCTGGTCCGGATGGCCTGGCGCTGGACGAGGTTGGTAATATAGCGGTCGCTCATGCCGGATTAGGCACGGTTTGGTTGTTTAGCCCCCTTGGCGAACCTATAGCTCGTGTCCGGTCTTGCGCTGGAGTTATGACGACTAATGTTGCCTATGGAGGTGATGACAGAAAAAACATTTACATAACGGAATCAGAAACGGGGAAAATACTTATAGCCGACATGCCCTTTCCCGGGAAATCTATAGGTGCAAAGGCATGAGTTTGGATCCTTGCAGGAAGCACGTTCAGAATAATCCTTCCAGGCAGGCTAAGAAGATGTTCGCCTACACATCCCCTTGTCTTACTGTGTCATCAACTTGCGTTCTAAAAAAGACCGAAGTGATTGTGCGCATTGTTCCGCATGGGAGAATACAACACCGTGACGAGAATTCGGGATTACATCGATTTCTGAGCCAGGAATCGCATCTCGAATTTCAAGGGTTGTCGATAACGGCAGGAAGGGACTGCCATCTGCGGCGATTAAATGAACAGGCGTGGTAATTGAGGGGAGTTGAGGAAGAAGATCTACCCCTAAAAGCATTTCCCCGTGTCCAAGGACGGACTGAGGCGCACTCGAGGCTTGTGTCTCTGCAAACCATCTCTCTGCGTTCTGCGGCAGTCCCCCGGGATAAAACCGACGACCCATCATTCGTTCTCCCCAGCCGTCGATGCCGTGTTCTTCAATATAATCACGCCACTCCACCAACCACTGCACTGCGCCACCTCTGGACGGGCTGGTACAGGGGGTGATGCTTAGCAATCTATCCGGGTGGTGGATGGCAAGGTAAAGTCCCATCGCCCCCCCCATGGATTCGCCCACGAAATGAAATTTAGCCGCATCCGCCGCATCGGCGACCGCTAACACATCCTTGGCAAGAACTTCAAACGACCAATCAAAGCCATCATCTGGAATGTTTGAGCGGCCGTAGCCGCGCACATCAAACGTGACGAGACGATAACGATCAGAAAGACTGGGAGGCCAGCCGGCCCAAATGCCGCTATCGATGGCGACCCCATGATGGAACAAGATCGTTTCTGTCTTGTTCACCCAAGGGGGTGTCGCATCCAAAATCTCGTAGTGAAGTGCACCATTGTCGGTCTCAATCTTCGGCATAAGGCATCCTAGTATTTGATTGCAGAGGTTCTGGCGACCATCGGTTGCCAGAAAAAATATCAGCAGCATTTTGACAATCTGATTACATGGTCGCAAGCCATCAAGCAAAAGGGTATGCTGTCGGCCTATTCTTTCACCTGAACTTCTAGAAATTATGAGCCAACCATTACGACCAAAGGACGCTGCTAGTCTCGTTCTGATTCGTTATTCTGGTATTCATCCGGAAGTGTTGCTTGGGCAGCGGCATGCTGCCCACGCATTTATGCCAAATAGTTACGTCTTCCCAGGTGGGCGAGTTGATGCAAATGATAGTCGGGTGCGGCCAGCAACGTCTCTCGATTTGGAAGTAGCACAGAGGCTGGGGAAAAGTTGTGGACCTGCGCGTGCGCGCGCCATTTCCGTGGCGGCGATTCGTGAAACTTATGAAGAAACTGGGCTGATGCTGGCGAGTCCCATGCCGAACAATCTCCCTACAAGTAAAAATGACGCTTGGGTTGATTTCTCCAACCTTGGCTTGGGCCCCGCACTGAATCGGCTTGACTACGTGTGCCGGGCGATTACTCCGCCGGGTCGCCCGAGACGCTTTCACGCCCGGTTTTTTATGGCCGATGCAGCTTTTTTGCAGGGAGATATCAAAAGTAGTGGGGAGTTGCTTGATATAAAGTGGGTCGCCCTAATGGATGCGATCGCTATGCCGATCCCGTCGATTACTAGGCATGTGATTAAAGAGGTTATGAATTTAATTGAGCGACCGCCTGTTCCTGGAGAGAGGCGGACGATCCCAGTCTATCAACAACGCTATGGGCAAGATATATATCATCGGGAGTAGCTCTGTTAATTCCCGGCAGGCTCCAAAATTCAGAAGGGAACTCTTAGCCCCGTTTCGGATGGTAGAGAGCTTCAATACCCGGCGGCTCTTCACATTTGGCGCGATCCGTGTTGACCATGTGAATTAAGTGCGCGAGCACGGAGCGTCCCGCTGCACGGTGCAATCGAGGATCCACTTCCCTATATAATTCCTTAACCATTTCTGGGATCGTGGTAAGGCCTTGCTCCAGACATTTTTTTATTTGAATTTCTCGTTTTTCCCGATGTGCGATAAAAGCGTTTACGAATGGTCGTGGGTTGTCAATTGCCGGTCCATGGGTGGGCCAATACCTTAGTTCTTCTCGCGTCATCAGTTTGCGGAGCGATTGCAGATAATCCCCCATGTCTCCATCTGGTGGAGAAATCACAGATGTCGACCAACCCATCACATGGTCTCCGGAAAACATAATATTTTCTTCCCGCAATGAGAGACAAAGGTGGTTTGAGGTGTGGCCTGGGGTGTGAATGGGTTCTAGTGTCCAGTTATTGCCGACAACGATATCGCCGTCACCTATTTCATGATCGGGCACAAAGTCACGATCAGCCCCTTCCTCCACTTCAGCCGTTCCACTAGGAGTGCCGTGTGGGCCGAATCCCCACGTAGTGGCGCCAGTTGCAGCTTTTACAGCAGGCGTCGCCGGGGAATGGTCAATATGCGTATGGGTGATCACAATGTCCGTAACGGTTTCGCCCCGCACCGCTTCGAGCAAGGCATCAACATGTTCAGGAAGGTTTGGGCCCGGATCTACAATGGCGACTTTCCCGCGTCCGACGATGTAGGTCCCGGTTCCATGAAGGGTAAACATGCTTGGGTTATGGGCTACCACACGCCTAATCAAAGGTGACAGGTCGCTCGATGTCCCGTACTCGAAGACTAGGTCTCTCTCGAATGGAATGTTTGTCACTTAGCAACCTAACTGATCTGCAAGGTCGAGGAAATCATCTGCTACGAAATCGAACTTGTGTTCGGGTTCCATGTCCAGTTTTTGGTTTGGACCATACTCGGTTGGCCTGCGCACGAAAGCTGTTCGAAGGCCAACTTTGGCAGCTGCCACAAGATCGCCGTTGTGAGCTGCCACCATCAGCGCTTGTTGAGGTTTGAGCCCAAGAAGTTCGACGCTGATACTGTATGCCTCGGGTTGGGGTTTGTAATGACCAGCTACTTCTGCTCCGAGTATCATATCCCATGGGATGCTGGCACGCTTTGCCATGTTGACTATTAATGCAACGTTCCCGTTAGATAGTGATGCTAAAATGAATTTTTTCTTGAGGCGTTCCATCCCTGTGACTGCGTCTGGCCAAGGGTCAAGTCGGTGCCAGAACTGGTTAAGATGATTAAGGTCATCTTCATGCAATACGTCCAGGCCAAATTGGTCACTTAATTGATCGAGATTCATACGATGAAGTGCATCTAGGTTTACCCAACCCATCTGGCTTTCGCGCACTTTTTCCATGGCTGGTTGATACAGGCCTCGCCAAGCATCGGCAAAGTCGAACCAGTTTATGTCTAAGCCTTTCTTCGGACCCCATGTCGTCCCTTCGCGGGCGATTGAATTTCGCCAATCCACCACAGTGCCAAACACGTCAAACGTGAGCGCGCGTATTTCTATTTCTGACATAGTCCTACACTCCGGCTCAGTCGTTCATGAGGTATCGGGAAACCGCATCCTCATTCCAATCTAAGCCGGTTCCGGGCTTGTCTGGAATCAGGAGATGCCCATTTTCAAGTGCAAAGGGTTCCGCAAGAATTGGATTGCACCAATCCTGCCATTCGAGCCAGTGAGCTGTTTCAGTAACACGCATTAGGTGGGCAGAGACCTCGGGATATAGATGTGTGGACATGGGGATCCCGTACGCACCTGCGATTGCAGAGGAACGTAACCACCCTGTCACACCACCAATACGCATCAAGTCGGGCATTACATAATCTCCGGCTTTTGCCTCGAGCGCATCATGAAGGGTGCGTGGTCCGTAAAAATTTTCTCCGAGTTGGACTGGGGTTACTAATTCGCGGGTCAACCGAGCGTAATTCTGTATTTCGTCATACGGGATGGGTTCTTCAAACCAGTACAGCCCTTGATCGTCCAGTGCGTGGCAACGCATCAATGCATCGCTCAGGGTTTGGCCCTGGTTGAAGTCGCACATCAGGTTCACGCCGTCGCCAGCACCACGGCGGACGGCCTCCACGGCTGTCAAGTCTTCTCCCAGTGTGGCTCGTCCCAAGCGCAACTTGAGAGAGGTGAAGTTTCCTTCTGCTGCTAACTCTGCTGCCTCGTCCTCTAAACCGTCTAGCGGGTTCAACCAGAGGCCGTTGCTGTTATAGCAACGCACAGGTCCGCGGTCGCCCCCCAGCAATTGCGCAAGGGGGACGTCTGATGCCTTTGCAAGAGCATCCCAACAAGCCATATCAAGGCCTGCAATTGCAATCATTGATACGCCCTGCAGGCCAATTAAGCTAAGTGCTTTGCGGTTAGCTTGAAAATTGTCGAACGGGGTAACGCTTTTGCCTTTATGTGTGGCGACCAGATCGTGGATGGCTGGAATGATGTAACGGACCGATTGCGCAAGGTAGGGCTCGAGGTACGCGCGTCCCACTATCCCCTCGTCGGTTTCGAGGTCTATCAGAATTACCGGCCAGTCTTTGAAGAGCCCCACTCGTGAAACCACGGGCCGTTTTAATGGTACTAGTACCGCTCGTGTTTTAACGCTGCGATAGGTGAGTGTTTCGGTTTTCATGGGGTGCTCTGTTGTTCAGTGGAATTATTTATCGCGGACCAGATGCGTTCCGGTGTAAGTGGCATGTCTATATGTTTTATCCCATAATCTTTTAGTGCGTCGACAACTGCGTTGACCACCGCTGGCGGTGCTCCGGCTGCACCCGCCTCTCCACAGCCTTTGAATCCGAGTGGGTTAGCGGGACAAGGCGTGGGATTGCTGACAAATTCAATTGGCGGTATTTCATCGGCGCGAGGAATATTGTAGTCCAGAAACGAACTCGTGTGGAGCTGGCCTTCATCATCATAATAGGTTCGTTCAAACACGGCTTGCCCGAGACCCTGGGTAACTCCACCGTGAACCTGACCTTCTAAAAGCAGCGGATTCAGAATAACTCCAAAATCGTGAACTACCAGATAGTGGAGGATTTTTAGCGCCCCCGTCTCCGGGTCTAATTCTACCTCGCACAGATGGCAACCATTAGGGAAAGTATGATTGGAAGGTACGAACTCGCCCGCGCCTTCGAGCCCTGGTGCCATGCCTTCGGGCAGTCGTTTTGCGTCAAAAGCGCTGGCCGCTACTAAGCTCCAGTCAGCTGTCCGGTCCGTCCCTGCGACCGTGAAGATCCCGTTTGAAAATTCCACATCCGCACGGGAGGCTTCTAAGAGATGGCCTGCTATCTTACTTCCTTTATCTATAACAACGTCGGCTGCTTTTTGCATTGCTGCACCACCCAAGGGTATCGACCATGAACCGCCCGTTCCTTCGCCCCGTGCGACAAGGTCTGTGTCACCTTGGACCACGTCTACCTTGTCTGGCTCGATTCCCAAGAGTTCGGCTGCAATTTGAGTGTAAGCTGTTTCATGGCCCTGACCTTTCGACATCGTGCCAATGAGAACGGTAACGCCACCGTTGGCAGAAACTTGAAGTTTAACATCTTGGGTAACGCCGTGGCCGCAACGCTCGACATAGTTCGCAAATCCAATGCCACGTTTCTTGCCGCGTGCTTCAGACCCCGCACGGCGTGACGCCATTCCTTCCCAATCCATTCGACGCAGCCCTTCCTCAAGGTTACGCTCGAAAAGCCCACCATCATAAGTCAAACCCAAGGGTGTTTTGTAGGGAAAGGCATCTGCCGGGATAATGTTTCGTCGACGTAGCTCTACACGATCCATGTTCAGTTCATCCGCCGCTTTATCAATGAGGCGTTCGAGAAGATAAACTGCTTCTGGGCGCCCAGCGCCGCGATAGACATCTGTGGGTACAGTATTCGTGAACATGCCGCGTACCCGTACGTGCATCGCTGGAGTCCTGTATGTGCCTGCCAGTGCCGCTTGGTTACGTATCGGTGATACTGCTCCGCGCCCTGATATATAGGCACCAAGATTTGCCGTTTCATCTACGAGGAGCGCAAGGAAATTTCCTTCTTGGTCCAGTGCAAGCTCTGCATGAGTAGCATTGTCGCGCCCGTGGAAGTCGGTAACGAAAGCTTCGCTGCGTGTTCCTGCCCATTTCACGGGGCGGCCAAGCATTCTTGCTGCCCAGACAACTAGTGCTTGCTCGCCATACATTGAGTTTTTAGAGCCGAACCCACCCCCGACGTCCCCGACCACGACCCGAAACCGATTTTCTGGCTCGTTGAAAATGCTTGCTAAGTCCGCGCGCAAAGGGTGCGGCATCTGGGAAGCGGTATAAAGTGTGCTTCGGTCACTCGCAGCGTCATGTGTGCCTATTGCACCGCGGCATTCGATTGCGGCTGTCACGACCCGACTGTTAACAACATCAATTTCAACCAGATGTGCTGCTTCACGAAATGCAGTGATGACCTCTGCCATCTCGCCACCCTCCCAGACGAAAGCGACGTTGAAAGGTGCCTTTCCAGGCCATAATTCGGGAGCACCATCGCTGGCCGCTTCCTCCAATCCAACAGACGTTGCTAAGGGGCTGTATGCCACCTCGATCAGATCACGCGCTCTTGTTGCTTGCTCCTCGGAGTCTGCGACAATCATGGCGACAGACTCTCCGACGTACCGCACCCTATCTCCCGCCAATAACGGAAAATCGGGAGCGTACCCCGGCGGGGAATTATCTGGCATGAAATGGACAGGCAAACAACCTAATCCCGCTTTAATTAGATCTTCAGAGATATAAATAGCGCGAACCCCTGGTGCTGACGTTGCTTTTTCTGTGTCAATATGAAGGATCTGGGCGTGAGCATGGGGCGAGCGCAAAAAAACAGCATGTGCCTGATTTGGAAGCGACCGATCATCGATGTAGTGACCGCGGCCGGTTAGTAATCGGGGGTCTTCCTTACGTGTCAGTGGTTGGCCAATGCCGAATTTATGCATTTGAATTTAAATAAAATGTTGAGGTGGCTGTTGACGATAAATCATCTTGGGCCAACCACCAAGGTCTCCTGAAGTTTTCATACGTTTTAAGGCAGTTATATTCTCAGGCTAATCTCATGTATTTTGCCCCACGAAATTCTGGCAACCAAGCGGATTTATTGGGAGAAAGCGCTGGTTGGTCGGGTTATGGATTCCCACGGGCGTCGATTGGAAGAATGTCAACCAGACGGTTCCCCTGCACGCAGTGGTAATGGTCATATAGATTTACGGTCGGATCACAGTGCGGGACTATGCAAGACACCATGTCACCGACCTTCAGCCGGTCGTTAACTCCAGTCGGATAAACTATTGCGCCGTGTTCGTCTCCCATGAACTTATACTCAGAGCCAGTTGGGGCCCCGGTAAATATTTCAGGCGTCGGCCCATCCGTTGCGAAGCTTTTGAACCCAGCGTCAATAACTGCGTGGCTATCATGAGACGTGCTGACTACGCTTGCCTGTACCATTAAAGATGGTTCGAATAATTGTGTAGACTCAGGATTGAGTTGAACAGCGTTGTATTGGACATCAGTGAAAACATATGAGCCTGCTTGCAGTTCCGTGAACACGTCAAACCGGTGATCAATATCAGCCGTGCCAGTGCCACCTCCGGTAACTATATTTGGATCCAACCCATCGGCTCGGAGTCCAAAGATGAGCTGCTGAACACGTTCTGCTTCGCGCGCCATTTCCTCTAGTCTCTTATCGAAATTTTGAATGTGCTGAAGGTGCCCTGCGTACGCTTGGACGCCCATGAAACGTAAGCGTTCTGAGTTCGAGATGAGACGCGCCAACTCACGTGCTATGGGTATGTTTTTGGTGCCTGTGCGATGGAGGCCAATGTCGAAATCAACTAACAATGCTAATGGCTCGCGGTCGCCAGCCTGATCGCATCCAGCCTCGATTGCTGTTACTGTCAATGCATTATCGACTGCCACCATCAAATTTTCGGCTCGTTGATCAAGTGCAATTAATCGGGCAATTTTGGCCGTGGTGGTCACAGGAGAGGTAATCAAAACACCGGAGATACCGTTGTCCACCATAACTTCAGCCTCACGAATCGTGGCACAGCAAACACCTGCTGCGCCCGCGCCTATTTGCCACTGTGCGATCGCACTACACTTGTGACTTTTGCCGTGCGGCCGGAGCGTCTGGTTAGTGCTCTGGCAATGGTTCATCATTGCCTGTATGTTTCGTTCGGCTGAGGCTAGATTTAAAGTCAGAACAGGGGTGTTAAGCTTGGCTCGTCCTCCCTCAATCCCGATGAGGCGTGTGTTGGGTCCAAGGGAGTGATTCATTTTGATGCTTCTGCCATGACTGTTTTGCTTGAGACCGTGTTGTTCTGGGACGATAGGGTAATACAGGAATTCTGATAGTTCAAAATTGGATAAATGCCCACGATGGCATGTGGACGCATGTAGGGCACCAAATGATTAAGGGTGAAAGTAAAAGTATGAAATGGACAGAAGGGGCGGCAGAGACCCTGCGCACTCTGTGGTTGAAGGGTGTGCCGGCGCGCGAGATTGGGGAGCGATTAGGCGGAATTAGTCGCAACGCTGTGATAGGCAAGGCTCATCGATTGGGGCTTTCGAAGCAGAACGAAGTAACGGAAGCTGAGCCCTCTATAAAATTTGTAGGTACAGGGGATCTGACCGAGCGCATGTGCCGTTGGCCGTTTGGCCACCCAGGGGAGCCGGAGTTTAGGTTTTGCGGAATACCAAGGATTGCTACTCGGCCCTACTGTGCTGAGCATTGCTCGCTAGCGTATCGAGGTAAATCCGAGGAAGCAGCTTAAAACGGGAATGTTAATGGCCGCGTCTGCCTTGGATTGCTGTAATGCCCATCGCGGTTGCCTGCACTTGACTGTCGCTGGCGTAGGAAAAGGCAGTCTCGCTGCTCGCCCCCTGTTCTACCATGGTGCGGATAATGTCCGCTTTTTCGTTTCGGCAGGACTCTGAGGCGGTCCACGCTAAACGCCCCGCGTTTCTTCGGCCCTTATCAAGCTTTAGTGCAGCGTTGACGGAACAGGTGACATAACGCTCAACAGCGATTTGGACCCGATTTTTGGCAGATTCGGTCAGGAGCTCATAGGAATTCACGGAATTTACGCTATTTGGTGATCCCGCGCAGCCAATCAGAGTGCTAGCTATCAGTGCTGGAAATAGGGGGATCAACCTTAGAGGCCAAAAACGAAGACACCCCGTTTTTGTCATCGTGAGATAAGTGCCAAGCCCTCTTGAGACTAAGGAATAATCTGTCGATGACTCTGGGGGATGCATTCCTGTGGTGCACTTTTGATCTTGAATTTTCTTCATGAGGCTGGCTGTAGTGGTCGCTTGGGCGTACTAAAGTCCTTGATTTCTATTCTTGTTTGACACTGGCCGGCTGCCCGAAACTACTGGAAACAATATAATGGTGAAGGTCAAGTGTGCCGCTAATTTTCGTTCACTGCAGTGTGCTACCCGGATGGGCAGAACGTAATGTCAAACTTAGTTGGCCGATTTGTATTTCTCCTGGGGAATGCGCACAAAATCCATGTGCAAGACTTGGGTTTGGTGGAGCCGAGGGGAATCGAACCCCTGACCTCGACATTGCGAACGTCGCGCTCTCCCAACTGAGCTACGGCCCCTTTTGCGTTTTTTTAAGCCCGTGTATCACTTCCGCAAGTTGAACGTATGACTTATATAAGGGTGTAAACCGGCCGTAAATCCCTGTTTCTTCAATTACATTAACTGTATAATGCCATTATGCCTGAGCTACTTTTTTTCATCGCCTACTGCATCAAGCTTTATATGTGGGTTTTCATTCTCGATGTTGTCTTGAGCTGGTTGGTGTCTTTTAATGTTATCAACACGAGCAGCCAGTTTATTTATCTAATTGGAACCGCGTTGAGGCGGTTGACCAACCCTGTTTTGCAGCCGATCCGTCGGCGCATGCCTGATTTAGGCGGGATCGATGTTTCCCCTGTCATCGCTATTTTAGGACTTGTTTTTTTACGGGATGTTGTGGTGTTGGGCTGGTTGATGCGCGCTCTTTAGGGTTAGGGGTGACGAGGCAGGGCGAAAATCGCGCCCCTCCCTATTCATTGGGGGCGACACGGGTCTATATTTCTATGTGATGCCCAAGGGCACAATTCTCCGTGCAGGAAGCATACAGCATACATTGGGGTAGACGAGAGGTTTCCAAGCGTTTCCATAGTAGTTGCAACGACTAAAATTCGCCAACCGGGCGCTAATTGAAGCACCAACAGAAGATCTGTGGGGGATCTTCGGGACTCCCGCAGCTGCGTTCATGCAATTGGCTAGGTCATAAGCGTTTTCAAGGGGCCGGCAACCCTTCCGTATTGGCCACAGCCCCTCTCAACCACGTGTTTTCTTGAGGGTGCGCAAACGTAGGGCTTTTAGTCGGATGAAACCTTCAGCATCTGCCTGGTTGTATACTTGATCGGCTTCAAAAGTAGCGATATTTTCGTCATAGAGGCTACCCGGCGCCCGCCGGCCCTCAACAGTAACACTGCCTTTGTAAAGTTTGAGGCTGACTGTTCCAGTAACGGACGTTTGTGTTTTGTCGATAGCAGCTTGGAGCATCTCGCGTTCTGGTGAGTACCAAAAACCATTGTAAATCAGCTCAGCATACCTAGGCATGAGTTCATCTTTTAAATGTATTTCTGCGTGATCAAGGGTGATGCTTTCCATTGCCCTGCGTGCCACTAATAGCACTGTGCCACCCGGAGTTTCGTAGACCCCCCGTGATTTCATGCCGACAAAACGGCCTTCCACGATGTCTGCACGCCCGATGCCATTTGCGCCAGCCATATCGTTCAGTGCAGATAGTAGGCTTGCAGGAGACATCTCCTCGCCATTTATGGAAACTGGGTCTCCACGTTCAAAACCGACATGGATTTGGGTGGGTTGGTCGGGGGCGGATTCGGGTCTGACGCTGCGGGTGAACATTTCTTCGTCGGGCGGCGTCCAAGGATCCTCAAGCGCTTTTCCTTCGTATGAAATATGCAAGATATTAGCATCTGTTGAATATGGAGGTTCCCCGCGTTTGTCTTGTGGGATGGGGATCTGTTTTTTTGAGGCGTAATCAATTAAAGCAGAACGTGAGTTGAGATCCCATTCCCGCCAAGGCGCAATAACCTTTATGTCCGGATTAAGTGCATAGTAGCCCAGCTCAAACCGGACCTGATCATTTCCTTTTCCCGTGGCCCCGTGCGCAACCGCATCGGCAGCGGTAATTTGGGCTATCTCGATTTGACGCTTGGCTATCAATGGCCTAGCGATGGCCGTGCCAAGCAGATATGTACCTTCGTACAATGCATTGGCTCGGAACATTGGAAATACGAAATCCTTCACAAATTCTTCGCGCAGATCTTCAACGTAAATTTGAGATACGCCCATGCTTTCGGCTTTAGTTCGCGCGGCGGATAGTTCTTCCCCTTGGCCGAGATCGGCGGTGAATGTAATCACCTCGCAGCCATAGGCTTCCTGAAGCCACAAAAGAATCACTGAGGTGTCTAATCCGCCGGAGTAGGCGAGTACAACTTTCGAAATTTTGGTCATTGATCTCCACCACATCCCAAGGCTTCACGTTATCGGTGGTTCTGCCGACGCCAATGCACGAGCGCGGCAAAACTGTCAAGAGAGTCCTAAAACAAGTTTGTATTCTGCACGACTGTTTGGGGAGATTGATTATACCACATTACCGCATGTGCGATGGTGTTTTGTCCCTGTCGTAGGAGGTTCGTCTCACCCTACGAGATGTGTCTCCTATAGGGAATGGTGGCTGCAGCAAATATCGGCAATTGACTAGTTTAGGCCCAGCTGTTTGCCTTTGCGTCTGGCACTATCAGATTTTAATTGCCCGCACGCCGCCAAGATATCACGGCCGCGCGGCACCCGTATCGGTGCTGAGAAACCGCCATCATTGATAATTTTGGCGAACGAGTGCATTCGGTTGTTACTTGAGCACTCATAAGGTGCCCCGGGCCATGCATTGAAGGGGATCAAATTTACTTTTGCGGGTAGGCCGTCCAGGAGACGCACCAAGGCGTGGGCATCTGGGTCGGAATCGTTGATACCTTTCAGCATTACATACTCGAATGTAATGCGACGGGAGTTTCGCCCGGACGGATACCTTCGGCAAGCTTCAAGTAAATCACCGATCGGGTACTTTTTGTTGAGAGGGACTAATTGGTTTCGCAGGTCATCGCGTACCGCATGTAAAGAGACTGCAAGGTTGACGCCTAGCTCGCGTCCGCAGCGTTCAATAAGAGGCACAACGCCAGCTGTCGACAAAGTGATGCGTCGTCTAGACAGAGAGATACCCTCCCCATCCATAATAATCCGCAATGCACAAGCGACATTGTCAAAATTGTACAGCGGTTCCCCCATGCCCATCATCACGATGTTGGAGATCATCCGCCCTCCTTTTGGCGAAGGCCACTCCCCAATCGTATCGCGAGCGATCAATACCTGATTTATGATCTCACTGGCATCAAGGTTCCGGACCAATTTTTGTGTGCCGGTGTGGCAAAAACGGCAGGTCAGAGTGCAGCCCACTTGTGATGAAACACATAATGCACCCCTATCTTCCTCCGGGATGTGCACACATTCGACTTCGCGCTCATCCATAAAGCGGACGAGCCACTTGTGGGAACCGTCTTCACTTTGTTGGGCGTGAGTGATCGTTGGTCGGGAGATGTTGCAATTGTCAGACAAACGTGTGCGGAGCGATTTCGGAAGGTTAGTCATTTCGTCAAAGGTTCGTGCACCGCGATAGTAAAGCCAGTGCCAGATTTGCTTGGCTCGGTAGGCGGGTTCCCCGAGCTCGGAAAGCGTGGATTGAAAAGACGCTCGATCGAGCCCGATTAAACCAATGCGATTGTCGCTTTGTGTTTGTCGGGTTTCATGATGCGGGGAGGTTGAGGCCTTAGCTGAATGCGGTGGAGATGTGGTTATCATCGGTTCTTTTAGAGGATCCAAAACTAGTTACAGACATCCAGGATTTTTTTGTGTGCTTTGGTAAAACCAATAAGGGAGTATGTATCGGTGGTTTCAGTACCGCGCCATGAAGTACCAATTACCAACATCCGGGTGCCCTGCCGCATGCTTTCAATCAGTTGCCTGTCCCCCTCTTCATTGTATGCCCACGCCATTTCAGCATCGGTGAAAAGCTTGTACGAAGTTCCATCGATCTGAACGGCCACTTCGCTTTCCTCTTTGAAGCGATATCCGGCTTGAAAGCTAACAACCTCGATGTCACTGCCGTGTCGCCGGGTAATTTGTACGTAAGTTGGGCCACGTTGGGTGTAGTTCCCTTTTTCCTTCGTGGGAGCACTAGCGATATAGCAATTACGTTGCCCGCCTTCCACGAATGACTCGGCAATCCAATAATTAAAATTGCCTAGCCTTTGTTCTTGCGTTGTCTGTCCCAAAGCGGACGCAGCGCTCAGGATTGTTAGGGCAACGACAGCCATAACGAAGTTGGGGCGCTGTTTCATGGGTGGACGTA
>CAZSYW010000013.1:19585-26610 GCA_964611315.1 uncultured Rhodospirillaceae bacterium | reverse complement strand
CCGCATTCTTACCAACTACAACTTTCATTGCCATCCCGACCAGGATGTTTGTGGTCTGGACTTTCTCTTCACCATAGCCATCGAGACCTTAGGTGGGCCGTGTAAAGTCTCTACACTCACCCTGACAAGGGCTAGCACGGGATTGCCAACAGCACCACCTGTTTAGGTTTCCCCGTTTTAGCGACCTTTTCACCTCTCAGTTTCCCGGGAGGGACGCATAGACAGAGTAACAATCTATACGAATGCGATGCTCTACCAACTGAGCTAAGGCGGCACGGAAAGGAACATAAGGCTAGTGACCGGGGTTACGCAACTCTTCAAGAAGTCTGTCTTTCAAAGTTGATAAAAACCCATTTTATTAAATCCGTCAGGTCATCCAACGAAAATCATGTATACTCTGCTTAATGGGCAGATCAAAATAACATCCAAGCCTGTCCACTAAACGCTAATTTCCGAAATCCCAAGGCGCAGATGCGCGATGGCGGATCCACATTATAGAGCAAACACAACTGATGGGCTGTCTCAATGGTACCGCCTCATCGCAAGCTTAGCGGCGCTAGCACTCTGTAACTGCGCCTATTCGCCTGAAGAAGCGTTTTGGAATCGCAACCAAGACACTAGACAGCTAATGGCGATGGTTAAAGCTGGCGACGCAAGCGCCCAGACTGCGCTTGGTCAACGTTATGAACTGGGACATGGCGTCGAAAGAAATCGCGATAAGGCGGTAAAGTGGTACCAGAGAGCAATTGAACAAGATAACCCGCTTGCCATGTTCTTGCTCGGACAAATGTATGAAACTGACGTGCAGAGTGATCGAGACTATCGAAGAGCAGCCAAATTATACATGCGAGCTGCCGACAAAGGCCACGCAGCGGCTCAAGCCAGGCTCGCGCAGCTTTATGAGCTAGGACTCGGAGTGCCACAAGATTTCGCTGCGGCAGCAACATGGTACACGGCCGCGGCCAAGCAGTGGAAACTGAGTGACCATTATCCACTTGGTTCCACTTACGCGATCGGTCGCGGTGACAGTAAAATCAGCTCTGATGCTATCCGGTGGTTTGAACGAGCAGCAGCACTTGGTGTGGCGGAGGCGCAATTCGACCTAGGCCTCGCCTACGAGGTTGGCAATGGAGTAGAAATAAATCTTGAGAAATCAATTGGCTGGTATCAAAAAGCGGCAGCACAAGGCCATGACCGAGCAACAAGTGCATTGTCGAGACTCCATAGCACAAACCAAGGCAAAGACCCCCCCGTCACAATGCCAGAGGGAACGACGTCCTCCACGGGAGAGCCTCTAAATCTTCAATCGTCTTCGGCTCCGGCTGATCGCGAGCCTGAAAACGTTCAGACTACTCCAGACAAGATACGCTCCGATAAAAGAAGTTTATCCGGACAAGTTTTTATGGCGCATGTCGCCTCCTATCGAAGCATGAAACAAGCGCAAGCTGGTTGGGACCGACTTCTTGTTGATCATCACATCGCTCTACACGATACCAAAATGGAAATCTCTACAATCACCCTTCCGGATGAAGGACTGTTTTATCGAGTAGAGGTTGGGCCGTTCATCAGCCTCGACAAAGCAAGAGCGCTTTGCTCCACCCTGAAAGCACGCCAGACTTATTGCCGCCCTCTCGAGAGAAAACAATAATCACGCAACACTTCAACACCTCGTTGAGGCGGCGCCTTGCCAGATACTTTAATAGCTTCAGGCCGTCCTTAATAAAAAGCGCAGGAACGGGTGTTAAACGAGGCAGCCCGCATTGGCATCTACGGGCCCTAATCTTTTCACAACTTGAAGGCCTTCCCTGCCACCCCTTGCTATTACAAGGTTGAGGGTGCTGTGATGACTTTCAGCGTCAATTGTCATTGGCCCACCGGCACTGTTAAACCGAAGCCCAGGCAAAACCGTAAGGGCTGCCCTCCCCGAGACCTCGCCAGCTCGGCTCCAAGCTTCGCCAAGAGCTGCTATAGCGGCCCCGTGGTTGTGCGCATAGTAAGTCACCGGAAAATTCTCCCCACGCGCCTTTTTTACTCTTTCAACAAAGTCGCGAACCCCTGGTGTGTCATCCGACATCACGAAAGAGGAACATGTAACTACACGTGCCGCTTCTTCTGCAGACAACAGTGCATGATGAGTCTCATTGAAGCCTATCCAGGCAAACGTTAGCCGCCCTAACAACCCCATCTGCTTAGCTTGCTTTATGAATAGCGGTCCGTTCGATCGCGGGACGCAGTAGAGCACGGTATCTGCGTCAGTCTCAGAAATCCATCTGAGTACCGGCTCAAATTCCTTTTCTCCCACGTCAGTCAAGGCTTGGCCTGATACATGACCGCCGTGATCTACGATGCGAAATCGAGATTGCCGGAACATAGAATTCTGCCAACTCGGGTAGGAGCCAACCAAAAAATAGTTTCGCCCTACGCCACCATCAACATATTCAATCAAAGGAGATACATCTTGGGCTGGAGCAGGCCCAAGTGTGAACAAATTGGGATGACAGAACCGTCCTTCATGATTTGTAGCATTCACTAAAGGAACACCCAGTTCTACCAGGTGACGCGCAGCAAACTTCCGACCCGCAGCAATAAATGGCCCAACAACAGCAGTCACTGACTCGTTCCTCACTAAATCATGACAGTGCTGCGCGAGTTTGTTGGGGTGAGCTTCCGTATCCCGATAGACAACCTCGACCCTGCGACCAAGAACACCCCCCCTGGCGTTAAGCTCCTCAACACCAGCATCTATCCCTGCCCGCATTTGAGCCGCCACCACATCCGCGTCACCTGTGAGCGGCAGCAGAGCCCCTACCCTGGCGACACCACTTTGGGCCATCACAGGCACTACTCGATTTAAAGCGACACACGCTGTACTCGCCAGCACACCCTGCAGTAGGGTTCGACGTTTCCATTGACGGAAATAGGGACGTTTGGACAGAGACATTTTTTATCCTGAAGTTATGGTTTGAGCAGGTTTAGCCAAATTCTGTGAAACACTTTCGGAATCATCCTCACCCATTTCGACTTCCTCAATACGTGTCGCTTGCCGGGTCACTTTCTCTGCCGAGATACGGATTTGGCGCACATCGTCAGAGGCCAGTTCGAAATGACGCTGCAATTTTTGAACTCTCTCATCTAAACGACCAACATCATTTGCCAACTTCCCAACCTCCGCCTGAATCACACCCGCCTGTTCCCGCATTCGTGTGTCTTTGAGCACCGCACGCACTGTGTTCAGCGTTGCCATCAGAGTGGTGGGAGAAACAATCCAGATTCGCTTGCGAAATGCCTCCTCCAC
This sequence comes from uncultured Rhodospirillaceae bacterium, assembly GCA_964611315.1. Classification (GTDB taxonomy): domain Bacteria; phylum Pseudomonadota; class Alphaproteobacteria; order UBA7887; family UBA7887. The sequence goes on along the minus strand of CAZSYW010000013.1, from coordinate 23,315 downwards.
TACCGCCCTGAAATTCGCGTGAAGCTCAGCATAGATCGCTTCCGAAGGAAGGAACATTAACGCTGATTCAGCTGTCTCTCCTGGAACGATGTAGCGATCGGCAATGTCTTGTACATGACGCGACACATGAGAGCTAAACATTCGACCAGCCTGAATACGAGCTGTAGCACTTTCCGCTGCACATAGGGCTTGATATCCTTCAAGGGGAAATTTGGAATCGATTGCGATGGGCCCAGGGGGGTTTGGTAAGGTTAAAAGACAGTCAGCGATTTTGCCGTTACTAAGCTTGCGCTGGAAAGCGTAAGCGTTTGGTGGCAACGCTGAAACGATTAGGTCATTTAACTGTATTTCACCAAAAACACCCCGAGCTTGTTTATTGGACAAGACTTCCTGCAGTGTAACAACTTGTCCTGATAACTCAGAAATATTTTTTTGCGCAGCGTCGATTACGGCCAATCGTTCCTTGAGCCCTTCCAAGGTGTTACGATTGTCCTTGTTTTCCTTGCGAAGATTATCACTCATCTGGGTAGTGACCTGAGTAAGGCGAGTATCAAGAGCACTACGAAGCTGCTCCTGACGCATGGCGGCCTCAGTCGCCATTTGACCCAATTGGCCGCTCAACTCAACTTGCTTTTCAACAAGCAATCGCGCCTGTTCGCCAGCGGCACGCAATCGAAGAAACCCAAACACTGCCACGGCAAAGATACTGACCAACCCTAACGCCAAAAAAATGATTAAAAAGGAGATGCCATTCATGCGGACAGCTTATCACGACTTGTTATAATTTTCTTCGAAAGGAAACTTGACGCCTCTGACGCTGAGGCATAACAGTTTCACACCCTAATCTATGTTTGTGCTGCCACCGCAAGAATACAAGTCTATGGCCAAGCTCCCCATTCTAATCGCACCTGACCCACGCCTTAAAGTGATAGCGAAACCCGTTGCAAAGGTGGACGATGAGATCCGTAAACTCATGGATGACATGCTTGAAACCATGTACGCCGCGCCCGGAATTGGCCTCGCGGCACCTCAGGTCGGCATCCCCAAAAGAGTTTTAGTAATTGACCTTTCAGCAGCAGATTCGGCACCGGCACCGTTGCAGATTGTGAACCCTGAGCTTGTTTGGACCTCGGACGAACAACAATCCACTGAAGAAGGTTGTCTGTCCCTACCGAATCAATTCGCTGAGGTTAGACGACCGGCACGTGCATGCGTGCGATACATTGATCATACCGGTGGTTCTCAAGAGATCACTGTCTCAGAAGCACTTTCCGCCTGCCTTCAACATGAAATGGATCACCTTGATGGTCGTTTATTTGTAGACCATTTATCGCGCCTAAAGCGCGATATTATTTTCCGTAAGCTTTCCAAAATGACGCGCTCCAATAGCAATGCTAACTAAAGTTAAATTTTCTTATCCTTGTTAGGATCGTCGAAACAGATGTGGCAGTGTTTCGTCCGAATACAATGGCCCTGGTACGAGGATTGGTTGAGATGGAAAATGTCTCTTTCCGGTCCACCTCAGATTTTGCGATAAAACGATAGTTGTATGACTAAGCTTAAATTTGCATTTCTGGGAACATCCCATTTTGGCTTGCCGGCTTTGTCAGCACTGCTCGATGCAGGACACAAGGCCCTTAGTGTATACAGCCAACCACCTGGCCCGTCTGGGCGCGGCCGAAGGATGCGCAGCAACCCAATTATCGAGGCTGCCAACTCCAATACTGTTCAGTTGAGAACCCCGAGCACGTTAAGGGATGCTCATGAAACACACCTTTTTGCGTCTCTAAAACCTGACATTGTTGTCGTTGCGGCATACGGTTTGATTTTACCACCTGAAATTTTGCGAATACCGCGCCTTGGCTGCATAAACATCCACGCCTCTCTGTTACCGCGTTGGCGGGGAGCAGCTCCAATCCAACGTTCAATCATGGCTAACGATGAGGTAACAGGCATTACAATTATGAGAATGGATGAAGGCTTAGATACGGGACCTATCCTTTCCCAACGTCAAATACGTATCGGCTCTGATAATGCTGGAAAACTTCACGATCGCCTTGCGGCATTAGGCGCAGAAATGATTGTTGAAACCTTTGCTGAGGCTGGCACTGGGATGTCCACCGGCACAACGCAACCGGAGTCTGGCGCCACTTATGCAGCCCGGCTGACAAGTGAGGATGAGCGGCTAAACTGGGATCGCACCGCACACGAGCTTGAATGCCAGGTGCGCGCCCTGAGCCCACGCCCGGGCGCACATTTGATGTTTGCAGGTAAACGCTGGAAGGTCTTGTCAGCAAGGGCTATATCGGAGCTGGTAAAAACAAAACCAGGATACGTGCTTGATGACCAACTGACAGTGTCTTGTGGAAACGGACTTCTACAACCAACCGAACTACAACGGCCAGGACGTAAAGCAATGCCAACTGCCGAGGTACTTCGTGGCGCGCCTATCCCTCCTGGAACAAAGCTAGAGTAACTTGGGAATGCCGCGGTACAAGCTTAAAATCGAATATGACGGCACTGATTTTGTGGGTTGGCAGCAACAAGACAACGGACCGTCAGTCCAAACGGCAATTCAAGCCGCTGCCTTCCGTTTTTGTGGCTTGGAGGTCGAATGCCTGGCAGCGGGCCGCACGGATTCTGGCGTCCACGCACTCGGCCAGGTTGCGCACTTGGATTTGCCGCGAATATACCCGACCGATACAGTAAGGGATGCCCTAAACGCCTATCTTCGTCCAGCACCAGTTGCAGTGCTGCACGTAGAGCAAGTAGGTGATGATTTTCACGCACGGTTCTCGGCTACAAAGAGAGCATATCGGTATGTCATTGTTAATAGGCGTTCACCGTTAACAATCGAACGTGGAAGGGCCTGGCTGATAGCCCGGCCTCTCGACGCAACAGCAATGTCGGCGGCAGGAAGGCATCTGATCGGGCGACACGATTTTACTAGTTTTCGTGCCTCCGAATGCCAGGCCGCATCGCCAGTAAAAACGCTAAGCTTGCTCCAGGCAGCACGAACAGGGGAAAGAATAAATATCACGGCCGAGGCACGATCGTTTCTCCACCGTCAGGTCCGAAACATTGTCGGCACACTTGTCATGGTTGGTGAAGGCAAAATTCCTCCAGATCAGCTTGCCACTATTTTAGCTGACCGCAATCGAAAAAGTGCGGGACCCTGCGCGCCACCAGATGGCCTCTACTTGTCTGCCGTCAGTTTCGACTGACAGCAAGTTGAGTCAGCGGTAAACGAAGGATTTTTTGCGTTGACCTTTGCAGTCTCGTTTTGCTGGCGACTGACGCTTTAGTACCCACTCAGCATCAAGGCATCCAGGACAAGGCCAAGTAAAACTCCGATGATGACCACCAATAAGGCCTTGCCAACACCAAGGTCGAGAGCTATCCGAGTTATAAAAACATCGTAGTAAAGTAGTAATAACAATAATAAGACTGGGATAAGACCACTAGCTGCTCCACCCAGCGCAGTCCCCGCAGAACTCGCAAACAAGACCAAAACCCACTGAGGCACTGCCATCCAATTAACTGCAATTATATAACTTGCATAATGACCTGTGCGGTCCAGCACCCGCGCTAAAATCGCCATTATAATGGGAAAGGCAGCCCAACCCACAGCGTAACGAATTAAATGAACTCCGAAGCTACTGGATGATCCGGCTTCTATGTCATGTGCGTGCATGATACTTAAAGCTACAAATAGCGGTAAAGCTACTAC
>CAZSYW010000013.1:0-19570 GCA_964611315.1 uncultured Rhodospirillaceae bacterium | reverse complement strand
TCCTTCCACACTGCAGTTGAAATAACTCAGGCCACGTGCATCAAATTTGATTAGACGCCACGCGCCGAAAAGAGAAGCTACCAGCTCCGTTCGAGGCGGGATCATGTCCTAGGCATCAGAAAATATTGCTCCAAAACAGAAAGATATATATCCGACAGTACCTTAAGGTCGGAAATCGAGACGCATTCGTCCGTCTTGTGCATGGTCCGACTAATCAGACCGAACTCGATTACAGGGCAGATATCCTTGATAAAGCGGGCATCTGACGTGCCGCCAGAAGTAGAAAGCTTCGGTGACACTCCAGTGATGCCCGCAATAGCCTCACTGACGATTTGGCTCAGTTCACCAGGCGGCGTAAGAAAGGCCTCACCCGAGACGTGAATATCCAAGTCAAAATCTTTTGCATAGGCCTTACACAAGTCATTGATCCACTTTGTAAGGCTAGCGCCGTCATGAGAGATATTAAACCGTATATTGAACCGGGCACTCGCCGCAGCGGGAATAATGTTTGTCGTTTCATTCCCAGTATCGACACTTGTAATCTCTAGGTTCGATGGCTGAAAATTTTTGGTCCCCGTGTCCAGCGGATGGTCCGTAAGTGCCAAAAGAATTTTGACCAAGCGGCTGATTGGATTGTCGGCCATATCCGGGTAAGCAACATGTCCCTGCACACCTTTAACCGTGACTCGTGCGTTCAAGCTGCCACGCCGACCAATTTTTATTATGTCCCCTATCCGTTCAGGATTAGTCGGTTCTCCAACTAAACAATGATCGATAACCTCATCTTTTTCCGCCAACCAATCCAGCACCCTCTTAGTACCATTGACCGCTATTCCCTCTTCATCGCCAGTGATCAATAAACTAATAGAGCCAGGAATTTTTATTCCACCTGTAGCACATTGTGTTTGAAAACGTTTGATCGCGCCCACGAAGGCAGCGATGGCACCCTTCATATCGGTGGCCCCTCTACCGTATATGAGACCATCCTCTATCGAAGCATCGAAAGGTGCGTGCGACCAGTCCGTAATACGGCCAGGGGGAACGACATCTGTGTGGCCGGCATAGCAAAAATTCGGGCCTTCAGAACCTAGACGAGCGTACAAATTGTCAACCTTCCCTTCAACACTGGTGCCAAAAGGCAGGCGATGGCAGATGAAGCCTAGCGACTCAAGGGCCTCCTGAAGCACGTCAAGCGCACCAGCGTCGGCTGGGGTTACACTCGCGCACTTAATCAGGTCCCGAGTTAACTCGACAATGTCCATTTCAGCAGCCAAACATTCCCCGCCTTTCTCTTCAATACTGAGTGGCACAGGCTTTGCCCACGGTCAACCAAGGGCTTTTTTCTGTCCCATAGCTAGATTATTGTCGGTCTACTGACCACTGGGGAGTACTCAACTGTGCCATATTGGTTAATGAAGTCAGAACCTGGCGCCTATTCGTGGGATGATCTGATAAAAGACGGCTCAACACATTGGGATGGCGTGCGCAACTATCAGGCCGCCAATAACATGAAGAAAATGAAGAAAGGCGAACAAGCCTTCTTCTACCATTCAATTACGGAAAAGCAAGTTGTGGGAGTGATGGCGGTAACACGTGAATATTACCCTGACCATACTGACCCATCCGGCCGCTTTGGAATGGTTGATGTCAAACCGCTTTTACCTGTCACGAACTTAGTGACTTTGTCCCAAATCAAGGCTGAACCAAAACTTGCGGATCTCTCGTTGGTCCGGCAATCGAGGCTGTCGGTGATGCCAGTTTCAACCACACATTGGAAAATTCTTTGCAAAATGGCCGGTATCAAAATGTGACATTTAGTCCAGGGTCTTTGCCGAATTACTGACCTTGTGGATGAAAACAGAAAAGTAGCTCGAAACCCAGACGACTGTTTTAAGGGCACGGGGTTATTTTTCTTTCCAAAGTGAGACCTCGCACACTTTTGAGCGGATAATCACCTACACCTTCATATTACGCCCCACTTCGTTCCTGGTAGGTTAGTGAATATAGCGACAGGCTTCATCCAATGCGCCTGCCCATATGGGGAAAGGACTGTATAGGAAACGGCATCTATTATTGGCGAAATTATATTTCCGTCGGGCATCAGAGTAGACGTAGCCCACAAATGACTGAATAATTGGGTCCGAGGGAAAAATTAACAGTGTCGGAGCAGTTGGGAGATGACAGAGAATATAATTTATCCGGTCCCAGAAATGATGTCGGGATCTGCCAATATCGATGACGCTACGTACAAGCGACTTTATCAGGAGTCTCTCGATAACCCCGAAACTTTTTGGGCGGAACAGGCGCAACGACTAGATTGGATAGAACCTTGGCAGATAGTCAAAGAAACAAGTTTTCAACGTAACTCCATTTCAATCAAATGGTTCAGCGGTGGCAAACTTAATATTAGTGCTAACTGCATAGACCGGCACGCTGCAAAAACCCCGGATCGAACTGCCATCATTTGGGAAGGCGATGACCCAAAGGTAAACAAGGCAGTGTCGTATGCAGAACTAAAAACTTTAGTGTGCCAAATGGCGAACGTGCTCAAACAGCACGGAGTAAAAAAAGGTGATCGTGTCACGATATATATGCCGATGGTACCCGAAGCTGCTTATGCAATGCTCGCCTGCACTCGAATCGGCGCAGTCCACTCGGTGGTATTTGGAGGATTTTCTCCCGATTCACTAGCGGATCGAATCATTGATTGTAATTCTTCATTTCTAATCACTGCTGATGAGGGGGTTAGAGGGGAACGAATTGTTCCATTAAAGGCTAACGTAGACAAAGCACTTGAAAGATGTCCCGACTGTAGGACCGTGCTGGTCATTAAACGGACGGGCGGGGAAATAGGTTGGGTCAAAGGCCGAGATTTTTGGTGGCATGAAGAACAATTGGAAACCTCCTCTGATTGTGCGGCCGAACCAATGGAGGCCGAAGACCCTCTGTTCATTCTTTACACTTCCGGATCAACCGGTAAACCTAAGGGAGTTTTGCATACGACAGGTGGCTATCTACTTTACGCATCCCTGACCCATCACTTGGTCTTCGACTACAAACCGGACGACATTTATTGGTGCACAGCTGATGTCGGTTGGGTTACGGGCCATAGCTATATTGTATACGGTCCGTTAGCAAATGGCGCGACCACACTGATGTTTGAGGGTATTCCGAACTATCCTGATGCCTCCCGTTTCTGGCAAGTATGCGATAAACACAAAGTCACAATTTTCTACACGGCACCCACAGCAATACGGGCACTCATGCGGGAAGGCGCGGCTCCAGTCAAGAGAACCGACCGGAGCAGTTTGAGACTTCTTGGAACAGTTGGAGAACCTATCAATCCAGAGGCCTGGCTCTGGTACTACAATGTTGTCGGAGAGGGCCGCTGCCCCATTGTAGACACCTGGTGGCAAACTGAAACCGGCGGCATTTTAATCACACCCCTACCGGGCGCCACTCAACTCAAACCTGGATCGGCCACGTTGCCGTTTTTTGGTGTACAACCGGTGATTGTTGACAAAGACGGCAAAATACTGGAGGGCGCCTGCGAAGGTAATCTTTGCATCGCAGATTCTTGGCCTGGACAAATGCGGACCGTATTCGGTGATCACGAACGCTTTATCGAAACTTACTTTTCGACATACCAAAATTTGTACTTTACGGGGGACGGCTGCCGTCGCGACGAGGACGGCTACTACTGGATAACCGGGCGCGTCGATGATGTAATAAATGTTTCCGGGCACCGCATGGGCACGGCCGAAGTCGAAAGTGCACTTGTCGCCCACCGCCAGGTTGCCGAATCTGCAGTGGTCGGCGCGCCGCATGACATCAAAGGCCAGGGCATTTATGCGTATGTTACGCTCAATGCCGACGAAATTCCCTCGGAAACACTACGCACCGAACTAACCCAATGGGTGCGCAAAGAGATTGGTCCGATCGCCTCACCAGACTGGATTCAATGGGCACCCGGGCTTCCCAAAACACGTTCCGGAAAAATCATGCGACGCATTCTACGGAAAATCGCGGCTAACGAGCACGATAGCCTAGGCGATACTTCAACCTTGGCCGACCCAGCCGTTGTCGAGGACTTAATCGAAAACCGGATGAACCGGTGACCGACCAGCGCCCATGTGCTGCAAAATTTCTGAGCAGCATCTTAGCTTTTGGAATGCCCTTTATTGCGATGACAGTTGATGCGGAAGATAATCTTGTGTGTATCGATAACCGATTCAAAGTCGCTTGGACGCACCCTGGTGTAACGTTGTTCCTTGAACCAATAGCGGGAACATGCGCGGGGGAACGCATAATTCTTCAGGATGGTGAAACTCGCTGTTTCAAAACTCAACAGGTTCAGTACGATGGATCTTGGCACCTCTCTGCTCTAGATTCTATCACGGCGGAATGCCGGTCTGTTTGTACAATCGAAAGCGCCCGAATCAAAATCGAATTCAGTGTTAACAACGGCTTTTCTTGTGAAACCCGGCTGCACTGAGCACTTAAGTTTTGTTTAGGTACATGACGCGAAGTATTCCTAGAAGACAAAGGAGTACGTTTCTATTGTCCGTCAAATCAATCGGCGCTTAGGACAATTGCAATGCTAAACGGTTACTGCAAAATTCGTGAGCACGCCTGAAATTAGCATGAAAAACAAATCACTCCTCCTGTCAATCGACCAAGGCACAACAACAAGTAAAGCGATCGCCTTCGACGAACGGGGTCAACTCGTCGCGATAACGCAAAGCGAGTTACCTCAAATATACCCTGCCGACGCTTGGGTCGAACATGATCCGGAGGAGATTTGGCGCACATCACTTGATGTCGCTCGACGCACACTTGAGACCGCGGAAGTTACCGGAGATCAAGTGGTAGCCATCGGCATTACCAACCAGCGTGAAACTACCGTCCTCTGGGACCAAAAGACCGGGCTTCCAATTTATAACGCTATAGTTTGGCAAGACCGTCGTACCGCGGACGCATGCGACCGGTTGCGGGAACTGAACCTTGAGGATCAAGTAAGGGCGAAGACAGGCCTTCTGTTAGACCCTTATTTTTCTGCGACGAAAATAGCGTGGATCCTTGACCACGTTCCAGATAGCCGCGCTCAAGCTGAAGAAGGTTCCATTCTATTCGGCACTGTCGATTCTTTTTTGCTGTGGCGTTTGACCGCTGGGAAAGTGCATGCAACCGATGCAACTAACGCCAGCCGAACTGGCCTTTACAACATTCATAGCACCGAATGGGACGAGGAACTTTTAGATCTATATAAAATCCCAGCCAACTGCTTACCTGAAGTCCACGATTCTTCGCACTTTTTCGGTGAGACAGATTCGACAATATTCGGGCGCCCAATTCCTGTTTCGGGAATCGCTGGTGATCAACAAGCTGCAACGATCGGACAATGCTGTTTCACAAGGGGAACAGTCAAAGGCACGTATGGAACCGGGGGGTTCGTACTCGTAAACACTGGCAACAAAGTCATTAAGTCATCTAATCGCCTTCTTTCCACCATTGCTTATAAAATTTCCGGGACCCCCACGTATGCCCTTGAAGGATCGATCTTTAACGCAGGCGCGACGATTCAGTGGCTTCGTGACATGCTCGGTATTATCACGGACGCTGCCGAAACCGAGAAGCTTGCTGAATCGATCAAAGAAACCGGCAACGTTTATCTTGTTCCCGCCTTCACGGGACTTGGCGCACCTTATTGGGATCCCGCTGCACGGGGTGCTTTGGTAGGGATCACACGCTCCACGGGACGAGCCGAAATTGCCCGTGCGGCTTTAGAAGCATGTTGCTACCAAACAGCGGATCTTCTCAGGGCGATGGCCGAGGACGGCATCGATGCAATTGGTATGAAGGTGGACGGCGGCATGGCTAAGAACAGTTGGTTCTTGCAATACCTAGCAAATATCTTGGATGTAGATATCGATCGTCCATTCATTACCGAAACAACCGCCCTGGGTGTCGCATATCTAGCTGGTTTACAAGCGGGCTTATTCGAGTCATTCGATGAAATCGCGGGCCAATGGCGTGGGGCTTCCCAGTTCCATCCACAAATGACGTCGCCTGAGCGCGAAAAACTTTTAAGTGACTGGGACACTGCGGTTAGGCGTACGTTAAAAATTCGAGAACTACATAACGACTAAGATATATATAGTCGGTAGCCATAACAAAAGGGACAAACAATGAAGGTTAGCTCTATTGAAACACTTAGTTGTGACGCAGGATGGCGGAATTATCACTTCGTTAAACTGGTCACGGAGAGCGGGGTAGTGGGCTGGAGTGAGTTTGATGAAGGATTTGGTTCCCCTGGTGTTGGGACAGTTATCAAGAGCCTGTCGGAACGCGTAATAGGTCAGCACGTAGAAAACCACGAACGGATCTATGCCGACCTTTACTCTTGTACCCGGCCGGCAGCCAGTGGAGTTGTTGCACAAGGGTTGGGCGCGATCGAAAATGCCCTACTTGATGCAAAAGCCAAACATCTTGGCGTTCCTTGCTATGTGCTCCTTGGTGGTAAAATACGCGATCGTATTCGCGTGTATTGGTCACATTGCGCCACTTGGCGCATCGCACACCCTGAATTTTATCCACCCGCCATCCTTGACCTCGATGACGTCAAGGCTATGGGCTCAGAGGTACGAGAGAAGGGCTTTACTGGTCTCAAAACAAACATTTTTATTTATGAAAATGGTAATGTGCGAGGTTGGGGTCCCGGCTTTGGAAGACCCTTTTACCCAGAACTCAATGTTGATAAAAAAGTTCTCCGCAATCTTTCGGCCCACCTCGAGGCATTTCGCGATGGAGCCGGGCCTGATATGGACATACTTCTCGACCTAAATTTCAATGCTAAAACGGAAGGGTATCTGAAAATACTCCGCGAAATCTCGGACCACGATATATTTTGGGTCGAGATAGACAGTCGAAACCCCCGTGGGCTTGCCCATATCCGGCGTCAAAGCCCTCACCCCATTAGTTCGTGTGAAACCCTCTTGGGACTAAGAGAATTTTTGCCTTATCTGCGCGAAGAAGCAATTGATGTCGCTATCATTGATGCTGTCTGGAACGGTGTCTGGCAATCAATGAAAATAGCAGCCGCCGCAGAGGCACATGAAATCAATATAGCTCCACATAATTTTTACGGGCACTTATGCACGATGATGAATGCCCATTTTGCAGCTGCGACACCCAATTTACGGATCATGGAAATTGATATAGATCGCCTACCGTGGGATGGGGAACTCTTTACCAAAGTGCCTGAGATAAAGGACGGCAACCTTATCATGACTGACGAACCAGGATGGGGCACTGAGCCTAACGAGGAGGCGATCCGTTCGCGCCCACCCATAAGAGCGGGCGGCTTAACTGACCAACATAAAGCAGCTTACGCAAGTTCATCTTAGCTACTCTGCAACAGCGCAAGAACTCTGATTGACGGTTAATTCGGGGCTGCACGTTAAAGTCTGAAGCACGACGCAGTACCGTTCCGTAAGTTTTATCAAAAGCGAGAGTTCTTCTTCGGTCGCCTCAGTCTTGAGATCAAAGGTAAGATCAATGTTTTTGAAACCCACTGGAGCCTCGCTTGCCACGCCCAGGGTTCCACGCATATCGACGGTCCCAGATGCGCATACAGTGCCTTCTTCAACAGGAATTTCCAACGCGGTCGCCACGGCTCGCAATGTAACCCCTGCACACGCGCACAAGGCCTCTAACAGCATGTCGCCGGAGCAAGCCTGCAATCCTGTGCCACCCGTTGATGGATGAAGACCAGCCTCAACCATCGCATTACTCGATTCAACGGTACAGGCAATCGCCGACTCATCGATGTTTCCTTTCGCCTCTAGCCGTATTAGCGCTGCCTCTGGCTGACATTTGTAACGCTCTTTGAACGGGGCCTGAAGCTCCCGAAGGCTTTTTGAATTCATTTCAATCCCCCCTCAACAATGCCTGAGCCGTTGCGTGTGACATCAGGTACGGTAGAGTTATCTCGTCCATCTTAGCAAACATTAAGCACCTTTTGAGTATTGCTAAATCACGATTTTTCAGCAGGAACTATCATGCAGGGCGTCGCGCCTGCAGTGCGGCACCAAGCGTCCCATCATCGAGGTAGTCAAGTTCCCCGCCAATTGGTACCCCATGAGCCAGTTTTGTGATACTCACACCTGAGTCTCGCAGCCTGTCAGTCAAATAATGTGCTGTAGTTTGGCCTTCGACGGTAGCGCTTAACGCCAGGATAACTTCGACCACAACACTATCGGCAGCGCGCAAAACCAAACTGGAAACAGATAGGTCCTCGGGTCCAACGCCGTCGAGTGGCGATAGAACCCCCCCCAACACATGATATCTGCCCGAATAAATCCCGGCCCGCTCAAGCGCCCACAAACTGGCAACATCCTCTACCACGCATAACTTGCCGTCATCGCGCTTTGGGCTAGCACATAAACCGCATGGATCGCTTGCGTCTAAGTTTCCGCAAGTACCACAGACCGCCACAGAACGCTCTGCATTCTCCAAAGCCGCAATCAACGGATTTAATAAACTTTCTCTCTTATCGAGCAGCACCAGAGCAAGACGACGGCCTGAGCGTGGACCTAAACCAGGCAACCGCGCCAGCATCTTGATTAGGCGTTCTATGTCTGATCCCGCCATACCACCGAAAAGCCTTAAAATATTTTCAAAACAGCTAACATTCAGAACAGTTTCATCCCAGGGGGAATAGGAAAACCACCAGTCATTGTTTTCATTTCTTCCTGAAACTGCTCCTCCGCACGGCCCTTCGCATCGGTGAACGCAGCAACGATCAGATCTTCAAGCACCTCTACCTCCGCTGGATCTACCAATTTAGGATCTATCGAAAGTCTCTTTAGTTCGCCCTTGCCATTCACCGTGGCTGTAACCATGCCAGCACCTGACGACCCCTCAACCTCGGCGTCAGACATTTTACCCTGGAGCTCCGCCATTTTACTTTGCATGGCTTGGGCCTGCTTCATCAATTGACTAAGATTTTTCATGCGTTGTCTTCTTCCAATTTTGGCGATTCTGCTGTTCGGCGATTTCGGACTCGCCTAATCTCGGCGCCCGGAAAAGCCTCCAACAGGGCCCGCACTTCCGGGTGCCGAGCAGCTTCTTTTTTTCTTTCACGCTCCCGAACCAATTTTTGTTCCGACAAGGTCGGCTCACCGGCTAAATCCGAAATCGCCACCACCCAACGCTGACCTGTCCATTTATGAAGGTATTTCGCCAAATTGCTGGCCAAATGGTTTGGTGCAGTTTCGGCTAGCCGGAGTTCTATCTTGCCTGTGCCAAAACTAACCAAATGGACGTGGTCTTGGAGGTGAGTAAAAAGTCTCATTTCCCCATGATCGGCAAACATTTGCACCGTTGCCGCAAAAGTCAATGGCACCCTACTTACTTCTGGCTTCGAGCTCCGATCTACCGGGTCAGGCGCCAACTTCGTAGTCGGCACAAACCCAGCCCGGTCATCCGTCTTCGTTTTATTTTCTAATGGTACTTGCACAGCCTCCTCATCAGGTGGACCCGGAACCGTAAGCTTACGAACCAAATCGGCAGGACTCGGCATATCGGCGGCAAAAGCAAGACGAACCAACAGCATCTCCGCTGCATCCATTGGCAATACTGCACCCTGCACCTCACCATGGCCCTTAAGTAACATTTGCCATAAGCGGGTTAGATCGGCCATGCCAAGTTTCCGGGTCACCTCCTGGCCGCGCACAACGTCAACCTCAGGAGGATTCACGAGATCAGTCGAATCTGGTTCAAGTTTGAGGCGCGTCAGCCAGTGGGTAATCGTTAACAGATCTTGAATAATAACCAACGGTTCGGCGCCAGCCTGATATTGTTCCTTTAACTGACCTAGAGCTGGTCCAATTTTTCCTTCCAATACGTCTTCCAACAAATCAAATACTCGCGCTTGATCTGCAAGTCCTATCATTTCACGAACCAACCCAATGGTAACTAGCTCGCCATCAGCATGGTTAATGGCCTGATCCAACAAAGACAGCCCATCTCGCACGGAACCATCAGCCGCGCGCACAATTGAGGCTAGCGCCTGAGGATCCAGGGTTGAGCCTTCATCAGATGCTATTTTGGTAAAATGTGACGCCAGGACCCCTGAGTCTACTCGACGCAAGTCAAAACGTTGGCACCGCGAGATCACAGTCACAGGAATCTTTCGGACCTCTGTTGTCGCAAAAATGAATTTAACCCGAGGTGGCGGTTCTTCTAATGTCTTGAGTAATGCGTTAAACGCATTCACCGAGAGCATGTGTACTTCGTCAACAATATAAACCTTGAATTGTCCGAAAGTAGGCAAGTAACGTACACCATCTATCAACTCACGGATATCATCGACGCCAGTGCGGCTTGCAGCGTCCATTTCGAGTACATCGACATGTGAACCCTCCGCAATGCCAGTACAGTTCGCGCACGACCCGCACGGCTCGATTTCGACTCCAGTCGATCCTTTCTCAACATTGGTACAGTTAAGGGCGCGGGCGATAATTCGGGCAGTTGTGGTCTTTCCCACCCCACGCACGCCGGTGAGCAAAAACGCGTGCGCCAAGCGACCACGGGTGAACGCATTGGTAAGTGTGCGCACCATAGCATCTTGCCCTATCAGATCGGAGAACCTAGTCGGCCGATACTTCCGCGCTAACACCCGGTAGCTACCGTCTGAAGAGCCAGTAGCTACCTTTCTGGAATCATACGGTGAAGTAGAGTTTTTATCCAATGGACAATCGCCGTTAACCGCGGTGGAAACAACGCCACTTTGACGCCAAAATCAAGGAGCCGGCAGCGACCCGAACCGGAACTCGTTACGGCTGCTTCCTTCCGGACCTGACCGGATTAGCGAGCGATTCGCCCGCCACCGAACTCCCCTTGGCAGTATAGCACCTTTCCGGCGCCCGGCCATTGGAGCGTGTGAGAATCAGTTAATTTCGCGCCGAAATGGTCATGTTACTGGGCGACACGAACTGGATCCTCCATGACGTACGAGGAGGAAAGGCCCAATTCGCTATTCGTCATTAGAGGGTGACCGTCGACGATAGTCGTCTGAAGTGTAAACTCCCAAAATGTTAACAGTCCGAGAAAAGAAACCCAACTCCTCCAGTGCAAGCCGAAGCGCCGTTTCGTCCGGGTGTCCTTCCACATCGGCATAAAATTGTGCCGATGTAAAAGACCCATCGAGCAGGTAGCTCTCCAACTTCAGCATGTTGACACCATTCGTCGCAAAACCTCCAAGCGCCTTATAGAGCGCAGCCGGTATATTTCGAACCTTGAACACAAAAGTGGTAATCACCGGGCCTTCAGCTGGATCAGGGTCGACCGGTTCCCCCGACATAACCAGAAATCGTGTTGTGTTATGGTTTGAATCCTCGATATTCTCCCGCAGAACCTCGAGGCCATATATCTCAGCCGCGAGGCGTGAAGCGATAGCAGCCCGCCTGAGGTCCCCGGACGCTGAAATTTCGGCGGCGGAGCCGGCTGTATCAGCAGCAATTCTAGCCTCCAGCCCCAATTCACGAATGACTGAGCGACATTGGGCAAGTGCGTGAATATGGCTCTGAACCTGCGTGATACTCTCTAATGTGGCACCCCGCTGCACAAGCAAATGATGATTTACGGCCTGAAAATGCTCGGCAATGATATGTAGCCCGGATTGTGGAAGTAAGTGATGGATATCCGCAACCCGTCCCGCGATCGAATTTTCTATTGGGATCATCGCCAGTGCCGCGCGACGTTCTGTTACTGCTAAAAACGTATCCTCAAAGGTGGGGCAGGGAAGCGGGACCATTTCGGGGTAAGCTGCCGCGCAGGCCATGTTCGAGTAGGCACCAGGCAACCCTTGGAAGGCTATCTTAGTCTGAAAATCTTCAACCATCACTGCCCCAACATCTTTTCTGATTCAAATAACTGGCGCGCTCGAAGAAGGTCATCAGGAGTATCTACACCAAGGGGAACCATTTCAACGCGGGCCACGTCAATATGTAGGCCAGCCTCAAGTGCCCGCAGTTGTTCAAGACTTTCTCGTATTTCCAATTTACTCGGCGGTAACCCAACAAATTTTTCCAAGGCCTCCCGTTTATAGGCATACAACCCTATGTGGTGCCACAGTGGCCCATCGCCGGCAGGGGCAATAGCCCTTGTAAAATAAAGGGCTCGCGCAACCTGAACATCTGGCCCTAAGCCCGCGATGACTTTCACAACATTCGGATCGCTAACTTCCTTCTGATCAGTTATCTCGGCGGCAAGGGTAGCGATGTCAGTCTTATCATCGCTTAGCGGCTCAAGAACTCTACAGATCGCGCTTGGCTCGATGTTAGGCAGATCTCCCTGTAAGTTTACGATGTGGTCAAACGTACGTTCCGGATCCAGAATTCCCAACGCCTCGTGTATACGATCGGCCCCTGATGGATGGCCTGATTTAGTCATTACAGCCCTGCCGCCTGCCGCCTCGACCGCTTGCGCAATTTCCTTGTCCTCGCAAGCAACAGCAACGGCCCCGACAGCAGCAGCCACGGCGCGCCGCCATACCTGCACGATCATCGCCTCCCCACCGATTGAAGCCAGCGGCTTCCCAGGCAACCTGGTCGAGGCGAGGCGTGATGGTATCAAAACTATCGTACGTGGAACTGATGCCATATGGCATTCCTTCGGCCGACCGTTGCACCCATTGTAGTCTTGTAACGCTTAGTTGGTTATAAGTATTGCACGGTTCTCGGAAAAGCCGGTAACGTCTGCTGGTTCGTAAACTTTAAAGATCGTGTAACACATGTCTTCATTTGAACTTAATAAGTTGGTGGGTGCATTTTTGGCTACTGGCGTACTCGTCATGGTCCTTAACATTGCAGCCGACGCAGTTTTTACGACCCACCAAAAAGAAAAACTTCCCGCATTTTTGGTAGAAAGTGCTCTTGTAGCAGAAAACACCGCACCTGTGAGATTGGACGAAGCGGACTCTCTGCCTACTCTGCTCCTGGCAGCCGACCAAAATGCCGGCAAAAAAACCACCAAGAAGTGCCTCCCGTGTCATAGTTTCGAGGAAAATGGCAAGAACAAAATTGGTCCGAATCTCTGGAACGTTCTCGGGCGCACCAAAGCGAACCAACCGGATTTTCCTTACTCTTCGAGCTTAGCCCAGATTGGGGGCGCCTGGAATTATGACGCTCTTGATGATTTCTTAACCTCTCCAAAAGAATACGCCCCAGGCACAAAGATGGCATTCCCTGGGATAAAAAAGCCAGCGGTGCGAGCCGATATTATTATTTACTTGCGGACCCTTTCTGAAGCCCCGATAGCGCTCCCCCGTGAATAGGACCATTGAGTAGTACTATGAGTCTTAACACCAGCAGTGCCTGACTATAACGGCTGGTCGCCTGTTCTAGATGAACCAACCCTAGTTTCCTGGAGGAGAAACATATTATCATTTGTGGAGAGCGGAAACTCTAGGCGTCGGCACCCCCCTAATAGGATACTGGATGATTTGTAAAGCCAACATATTCGCAGATACAATTTTCCGGCTTCGCAAACGGTTAACTGCGCTGCTTTGCCTGGGCTACACCCTGTTCCCGGTAATTGCGTGTGGCCAAAGCACGACGCTTACCTCGCACGCTATATCCATGTACGGCGACATCAAATACGGAGCTGATTTCACTCATTTCGAGTACGTAAACCCCGAAGCCCCAAAAGGTGGGCATGTGCGACTTGCTGCTATCGGAACATACGACAGCTTTAATCCTTTTATTATCAAGGGTTTGCCCGCTGCGGGCTTAACAATGATCTATGACGGCCTTCTAGAAACCTCTCAGGACGAGCCTTTTACGGAATACGGGCGACTCGCCGAGTTAATTGAAATGCCTGAAGATCGAAGTTGGGTGACTTTCACTCTGCGAGCAGAGGCGCGGTGGCACGACGGCGTTCCCATCACTGCCGATGATGTGATCTACAGCTTTGAATTACTAACCACTAGCGGCAATCCTTTTTACCGCTCTTATTATGCCAACGTCGAAAAAGCAGAAAAACTTAACGATAGGTCAGTTAAATTCACATTTAATGACGGAGTGAACCGAGAACTACCACTCATCATGGGACAGTTCACGGTATTGCCTAAACATTACTGGGAAACCCGTGACTTCTCACAAACCACGCTAGAATCACCATTAGGCAGTGGGCCATACCGCATCGAAAGTTTCGATGCCGGGCGCTCAGTAACCTATTCGAGGGTCGATGACTATTGGGGCAAGGACCTAGCTGTAAATCGCGGACGGTACAATTTTGATCAAATTCAGTTTGATTACTATCGGGATGCGACTGTCGCCATTGAGGCACTGAAAGCCCATGAATACGACTTTCGTTCGGAAAACATTTCTAAAGAGTGGGCTACAGCCTACGACATCCCATCCGTGAAAACTGGCCAACTCATTAAAGAGCTAGTGCCGCATGAGAGCCCGACGGGTATGCAAGGCTTCTTCTTTAATTCGCGCCGCAATAAATTGTCGGACCCATTGGTGCGCAGGGCGCTGTCGTACGCTTTTGATTTTGAATGGACCAATACCAACCTATTTTACGGACAGTATACCCGGACCAAGAGTTACTTTTCGAACACGGAACTCGCGTCAGAAGGTTTCCCCGAGGGTTTAGAAAGGGAAACACTCGAGAAATACCGGGGTCGGAT
This sequence comes from uncultured Rhodospirillaceae bacterium, assembly GCA_964611315.1. Taxonomy (GTDB): domain Bacteria; phylum Pseudomonadota; class Alphaproteobacteria; order UBA7887; family UBA7887. Next base: position 4,872 of record CAZSYW010000013.1, on the reverse strand, counting down.
ACCAGACGAAGTATTTGCAAATCAGTATGAGCCACCTTCTACCGACGGGTCTGGTGAAATCCGAGAAAACCTTCGAACAGCGCGAACATTATTGGAAACTGCAGGGTGGTCAGTGATAGACGGTGCCCTTGTCGGACCCGACGGGGAAAAAATGATCATTGAATTTCTTTTGGTTTCACCAGCATTTGAACGTATCGTCGGCCCGGTCGTGCAAAACCTGGCTCGACTGGGGATCGACGGTAAGATCCGAACGGTCGATACGGCACAATATCAGAACCGTCTCGACGAATTTGATTTTGACGTTATTGTGTTAGCTCGTGGGCAATCTCTAAGCCCTGGAAACGAGCAAAGAGGCTACTGGTCTTCGGAATTCGCTGACCTCCAGGGAAGTCAGAATTTTCCTGGCGTAAAAAACGCCGTTATAGATGAACTGGTCGAATCAGTAATCTCCGCACCTGACCGAGAGAGCCTCGTGGCGTATACGCGAGCGTTAGACCGAGTACTTCTGTGGGGACACTATGTGATACCGCATTGGCACATTCGAAGTTTTCGCCTCGTCTATTGGGATATGTTTGGCAAACCGGTTACACCTCCAAAATATGGTATCTCTTTCCCACATACGTGGTGGTATGACCAATCAAGACACCGACTACTACTGGCAAATCAGGAAACCTCCTCTGACACGTCGGACGACACCCAACATCAAACTCGCGACAACCCTGCGGATGAAGATGTCGTGAGGGACTCATCACCCGATGACCTGACACAAAATGAGCGAGACACAATGATCTACATCGCATTCCTCGGTGTCCTGATCGTTGTCGTGATGCTTTACTTACGCCGCCGCAACAAAAGACCAACCTGATCGACCCCTTGCCACAGGGAGCTCCGCCATGACTGCGTATATTATCCGGCGGCTGTTACTGATTGTGCCCACGTTGTTTGGCATAATGTTGATCAATTTTCTGGTCATTCAAGCCGCGCCAGGCGGGCCAATCGAGCAGTTGATCTCAAGGTATACCGGGACTGGTGTTGACGCGACCGCACGCATTTCAGGCAGCAACCAAACCGAGGCCGCGTCAAACCGACAATTGTCCAGTGACGGCAATTTGAACAGCAAATACCGAGGGGCCCAAGGGATTGATCCGGCCTTTCTACGAGAACTCGAGGTAATGTATGGCTTCGACAAGCCGGCCCACAAAAGGTTTTTAAAAATGCTCGGCGATTACGTGCGATTCGACTTCGGGGACAGTTTTTTTCGCGACCAGCGCGTAGTCGACTTGGTGTTAGAGAAAATGCCCGTCTCGATCTCTTTGGGCCTGTGGACAACACTCTTTATCTATACGATTTCCATTCCCCTTGGCATCCTGAAAGCGGTACGAGATGGGTCCCGGTTTGATTTTTGGAGCTCGAGCATCGTCGTTGTCGGGAATGCAATCCCTAGTTTTTTATTTGCAATTCTGCTGATAGTGCTTTTCTCTGGAGGTCGATACTTTGATTGGTTTCCGTTACGAGGGTTGACGTCACCGGGATGGCAAGAATTAAGTTATTTTGCCCGCATCGTGGACTATTTCTGGCACCTCGCGTTGCCCATTTTGTCGATGGTAATTGGTGGATTTGCAGCACTGACCCTCCTCACTAAAAATTCGTTCCTAGAAGAAATCAACAAACAATATGTTGTAACAGCTCGGGCCAAAGGACTCACGGAACGACACGTCTTGCTGGGCCACGTGTTTCGGAATGCAATGTTAATTGTCATTGCAGGTTTTCCGAGCGCATTTGTCGGTATTTTATTTACGGGGGCATTACTAACGGAGATAATTTTCTCGCTCGATGGACTTGGATTGCTTGGTTTTGAAGCGGTAGTCAACCGGGATTATCCGGTAATGTTTGCGTCTCTCTATTTCTTCACTCTTTTAGGTTTAACAATGCAGCTAATAGGTGACCTCACCTATATGGTGGTCGATCCTCGCATTGACTTTGACAACAGAGAGGTTTGAGGAGGTGGTGGACCACCCCACAACTCCCTTGAAAATGCGAAAAAAACCGTCAAAGGAAGTTACGGATAGCAGTCGCTTAACTCTATCCCCACTCACACGTCGTCGTCTAAGAAATTTTCGAACCAATCGTCGAGGATATTGGAGTCTTTGGATCTTTCTTATTCTTTTTGCGGTCAGCCTACCTGCCGAGTTCATCGCCAACGACAAGCCGCTGCTCGTTCGGTTTAAACAGCAGTATTACGTACCGGTATTGGTAACATACCCAGAAACCGTATTTGGTGGCGACTTCGAGACCGAAGCAAATTATAGGGATGTATTCGTACGCGAATTGATCGAACTCGAAGGGTGGATGTTGTGGCCACCGATCCCATATAGCTTTAATACAATAAATTACAATTTGGAACATCCAGCACCCTCCCCCCCTGACCGTAACAATTGGCTGGGAACCGACGACCAAGCACGGGACGTGGTCGCACGCCTGATCTATGGTTTTCGAATTTCTGTATTATTTGGCCTGACGCTAACTTTCTTCGGGTCTATCATTGGAGTCTTCGTAGGGGCGCTGCAGGGCTATTTCGGTGGATGGACCGATCTGATTGGTCAGCGAATCATAGAGATTTGGTCTGGACTTCCTATCCTTTATCTTTTGATCATTCTGGCAAGCGTCGTTGAGCCGAACTTTTGGTGGCTACTAGGGCTAATGCTTTTATTTAGCTGGATGGGTCTTGTTGGTGTTGTGCGTGCGGAGTTTCTGCGCGCGCGCAATTTTGATTTTGTACGAGCTGCACGGGCGCTCGGCCTGTCGGATTATAAAATCATGATCCGTCATGTATTACCAAACGCCATGGTCTCCACACTAACCTTCCTGCCTTTCATTTTGACAGGTGCGGTTACAGTACTAACGTCCCTAGACTTTCTCGGCTTTGGTCTCCCTCCCGGTTCACCATCACTCGGCGAATTACTCAACCAGGGCAAGAATAATTTGCAAGCACCCTGGCTCGGCTTTACCAGCTTCTTTTTGTTGTCCCTCATGCTGTCTTTGTTGGTCTTTATCGGTGAAGCAGTTCGCGATGCTTTTGACCCTCGGAAAACCCTGGTTTAGGAACCTGCAAAGCGATGAGCCTTCTTGAAGTTCGCAACCTTGCCGTACAATTCCGTGTCGAAAACCGGCTAATCGACGCGGTACAGGATATCTCCTTTAACATAGACCGGGGCGAGACATTAGCGCTGGTTGGAGAATCTGGATCGGGGAAGTCTGTCACGGCGTTATCCATATTGCAGCTACTGCCATATCCACGTGCCCGCCACCCGCACGGCAGCATCCAATTTAATAATATGGAAATGCTCGGAGCGTCGAAAACACAGCTACACGAAGTGCGCGGCAATAAGATCTCAATGATTTTTCAAGAGCCAATGACCTCACTCAACCCCCTGCATACAATTGAAAAACAAATCAACGAGACACTAGTTCTTCACAAAGGACTGACTCGTAAACAGGCACGCAATCGTACCCTTGAGCTTCTTAAAATGGTTCGCCTTCCGGCAGCAGACTCTCGGCTTAGATCCTGGCCTCATCAATTGTCTGGCGGGGAACGCCAGAGAGTTATGATAGCTATGGCCTTAGCGAACGAGCCGGATCTCCTTATTGCCGACGAACCAACGACCGCCCTCGATGTTACTATCCAGGCACAAATACTCGCACTCCTGCGGGACCTCCAACGTGAGTCGGGAATGGCACAGCTCTTGATTAGCCACGACCTAACAATCGTACGCAATATTGCGCATAGGGTCTGCGTAATGACGCAAGGAGTCTTAGTCGAAGACGGCCCCACCGAGAAAGTTTTCAACACACCGGGGCACACCTATACGAAACACTTACTTGCTGCTGAACCTCAGGGTGATCCACCAATCTCTGATGTTTCTCGCCCAGTAGTTGTAGAAGCGCAGGACTTAAGAGTTTGGTTCCCGATCCGGCGTGGAGTCCTGCGCCGTACGTCCGGACACGTAAAAGCCGTCGACGGAGCAACCATTTCTGTCAGGGAAGGCGAGACCCTTGGTGTCGTGGGGGAATCAGGGTCAGGAAAGACCACACTGGGCATGGCTCTGCTACGTCTTCTACCCAGCACTGGCCAAATCCGATTCGGAAAAACCAATATTCACGGATGGGAAAACCGAAAATTGAGACCCCTGCGCCGACAGATGCAAATCGTGTTCCAGGACCCTTTCAGTGCTTTAAGTCCTCGCATGTCAGTTCGCCAAATTATAGAGGAAGGTCTAACGGTCCACGATCTCGGAGGCGACGCTGATTCTCGACGCCAATTAGTTGCCGAAATTCTGAATGAGGTAGGTTTAAATACAGAAGATATGGACCGCTATCCGCACGAGTTTTCTGGTGGACAACGTCAACGAATTTGTATCGCCCGTGCGATGATACTCAAACCCCGTTTTCTGGTTTTAGATGAACCCACCTCCGCATTAGATCTTTCAGTACAGGCGCAAATTGTAGACCTTCTGCGGAAGCTACAAGACCGTTATCGATTGGCCTATCTATTTATTAGTCACGATCTACGTGTCATTCGGGCACTCGCTAATCAGGTATTGGTAATGCAGCAAGGAAAGGTTATAGAGCACGGATCTGCGGCCGACATATTTTCTAAGCCACAAACCGACTACACTAAGGCCCTGATCTCCGCAGCCTTTGAAATCAAAGCGCCCGAATCGGGCAATGTATTAACGTAGGGATTCCAATGGCGCTTTTGTTTATCAGTGAAGATGATAGCCCAAAGGATTGGCAAGAAGCGCTAGCGGCGCTTGAGCCGGAGCTCGAGTTTAGAAGTTGGCCAGATCTGGGGCAACCCTCTGAGATTGAAGT
>CAZSYW010000012.1:15781-26952 GCA_964611315.1 uncultured Rhodospirillaceae bacterium | reverse complement strand
CTCACGTGGCGTCCCCCTGAACGGCCCCATCCTCGATCGGTGCTCCCGTTTGCTGATCAACAGATTTCATGCTCAGACGGACTTTTCCTCTATCGTCGACTGCGAGAACCTTTACTTTCACCTTGTCGCCTTCCTTTACGACATCCGTGACGGTAGGCACCCGTCGCGGCGCCAACTCGCTGATATGGACCAAGCCGTCACGATTCCCCATAAAATTAACGAACGCTCCAAAATCGACTGTCTTAACTACTGTACCGTCATAAATTAAACCGACCTCAGGTTCAGCAACGATATCTTTAATCCACTTGATAGCCGCATCGCTGGCAGCCGACGTAGTCCCTGCCACTTTAATCGTGCCATCATCTTCTATATCGATCTTTGTCCCGGTTTCTTCAGTGATTTCGCGAATTACTTTTCCGCCCGCGCCGATAACGTCCCGGATTTTGTCTTTAGGAACTGTAATGGTAGTAATTCTCGGTGCATGCTCGTTCACCGTCTCGCGCGAACTGTCGATGGATTTTCCCATTTCACTCAATATGTGAAGCCTACCCTCACGAGCTTGAGCCAGCGCAACACTCATAATTTCTTCGGTAATGCCGTTGATTTTTATGTCCATTTGCAGCGATGTTACGCCATCCGCCGTTCCAGCGACTTTAAAATCCATATCTCCAAGATGGTCCTCATCACCAAGGATATCGCTTAAAACCACGAATTCCTCGCCCTCCTTGATCAGCCCCATGGCAATTCCAGCTACAGGGCGCAGGATGGGCACCCCAGCATCCATGAGAGACAGAGACGTGCCACAAACTGTTGCCATTGAGGATGAGCCATTAGATTCTGTTATCTCCGACACCACACGAACTGTGTACGGGAAATCGTCTTTTTCCGGCATGAGTGGGCGCAGAGCCCTCCAAGCAAGTTTACCGTGTCCAATTTCGCGCCGGCCAGGCGACCGCAAAAATGATGCCTCGCCAACCGAGTATGGTGGAAAATTGTAATGCAGCATAAAATGCTGCCTGTACTCTCCCTCCAACGCATCCATGACTTGCTCATCTTGCCCAGTTCCAAGTGTCGTCACCACGAGCGCCTGTGTTTCCCCCCGAGTAAATAATGCAGAGCCGTGGGCCATTGGCAAAACCCCGACCTCTGCATTTATTGGACGCACTGTTGTCGTGTCACGCCCATCTATACGTTGGCCGGTCGCCAGAACTTGACCGCGGACAATCGCTTTTTCCAGTTTCTTAACACCTTTGCTGACTTCGTTGGAATCCAACTCCTCTTCTAATGCAACTTCAGACACCCGGATACGGATTTTGTCTAACTTATCGACCCTGGTCTGTTTGATACTTTCCGCGTAGGCGGCCCGCAAGTCCTCTTCAAAGGACTCGGTGACCCGGGTTATATTTTCAGCTGGTGGCAATGCCTCCGTTACCTCCCAAGGATCCTTAGCACAGGCCTCAGCAAGCTCGATTATCGCATTTATAACAGGCTGCATTTCTGTATGACCAAAGGTCACAGCACCCAACATAACCTCCTCGGACAACTCCGCAGCTTGAGACTCCACCATTAGAACCGCGCCGTCTGTTCCGGCGACAACCAAGTCAAGGCTGCTTTGCTCAAGCTGCTCCGGTGTCGGATTGACAACATACGCGCCATCAATTTGGCCGACGCGAGCGCCGGCAATTGGTCCTAAAAAGGGTATCCCTGATATCGTAAGCGCCGCCGAGGCACCAATCATTGCCACAATATCAGGATCATTTTCAAGGTCATGCGAAAGTACTGTGCAAATAACCTGGGTTTCATTACGAAAGCCGTCAGCAAACATTGGCCTAATGGGCCGGTCAATCAAACGCGAGGTCAAAGTCTCCTTTTCATTTGGACGCCCTTCACGCTTGAAAAAGCCGCCTGGGATCTTTCCCGCAGCAAATGTCTTCTCCTGATAATTGACAGTCAGAGGGAAAAAATCGACTCCCTCTCTAGGTGCCCTTTGAGCCACAGCAGTGCATAGAACAGCCGTGTCACCATAACTTGCTAGTACAGCGCCGTCCGCCTGCCTAGCTATGCGGCCAGTTTCAAAAGTCAGGCGACGTCCGCCCCATTCAATTTCTTTACGATTAACTTTAAACATCCTCTATTCCTTCCAAATCAAACCCGCCGTGGTCCTACACCAACAGCGGGCCGACGACACACATCCATGTCGTCGCGCCTTTTTTCGGGCTTAGTCCCTTGTCCTGCTCAAACCCCTCTTTTGACCACACATTGCGCGCGACCTGGCGATTTAAACCTAAACTTTTCTCGGGGAAGAACCATGGTGTCGCCACCGTTTTCTCGGACGAACACTGGCTAGTACGTAGTGACTTACGTCTATCCGTCAAGATAAATGTCAAACTTTAAAAGCTGTTCCGACGAACTCGTGACGATCTCGTCTTATCTACGTAGGCTTAGCCTCTCAATTAGTTTGTGGTACCTGTCTTGATCCTTACTTTTTAAATAGTCAAGAAGACGTCGCCGTCTGCTAACCATCATCAACAAACCTCTACGTGAGTGGACGTCCTTCTTATGCGCTTTAAAATGGTCAGTGAGATTACTAATCCGCTCAGTCAAGACTGCCACTTGCACCTCTGGAGATCCTGTATCATCCGACTGGCGTGCAAATTCCCCAATCAATTCAACTTTCCGCTCACCGGTAATCGACATATTTCCGCCTCAGCTCCTTTACCGCCCAAAATCGATCAGGCAGAGAAATTAAATACCCGTTTAGGGCGAATCTCACCCGCCCTGAAGTCTACAAGTGCAACAGGGCGCTCAGCAAACACCGCGCACATCACCGCGGGCGCTTCGATGCGATCTCCATCGTCATGTCTAGGCGCACGCACCAACGGCACAGCCTGCCCATTTTGCAATCGCGCTGCCTGCGCAGCATCAATCCGCAAATTCGGCACCCCGGCCAACCCCTCAATGAGCGGCAACAACCGCTCCTCAAGCGCCGCACTATCGTTGAGCGCTTCCAATTGGGCAAGCGAAATCGCTCGCTCCAGAGTAAAGGGTCCTACTCTTGTCCTCCTCAGCGCACTGACGTGCCCTTCAGTGCCGAGCTTTAATGCAAGATCCCGAACCACCGCGCGCACATACCCACCCTTACCACATTCCAGTTCAAACAGCGAGTGGTCGTCATCCAATACCTGCATAAGTTCGAAGCGTGCTATCAGAACCCGCCTCGGCTCTAGCTCTACCACTTGATCAGACCTCGCTATTTCGTACGCACGCCTCCCCGCCACCTTCACGGCAGAGTAACTTGGCGGCTTTTGCATGATCTCCCCCGTAAAGGACGGCAAAACTCCCTGGATCTCCTCAGTCGTGGGCCGCCGTTCACTACAAGCAACAACCCTTCCATCGGAATCGTCCGTATCTCGTCGCTCCCCCCAACGGATGGTGAACTGGTAGCTTTTAAGGCCTTCCATCACGAACGACACTGTCTTAGTCGCCTCGCCAAGGGCAATTGGCAAAACGCCGGGCGCTAATGGGTCGAGTGTACCGCCATGGCCAGCCTTGAACGCGTGTGTGAGGTAGCGGACTCTCCCTACCACCTGAGTCGATGTAAGACCACTGGGCTTATCGATTGCAAGCCAACCATGTCTGTGTATTTTAGTTCGGCGTACTTGCTGCTTCCCTGCCGTACCGCCAGGCATTAGTCTGGATCCAATTTTTTAGTACTTTCAAGATCGTGCTTTACCCTTGGTCGTCGCAACAAGGCGTCAATTTGACCAGCCTGTTCAAGGGTTGGATCAGCCAAAAAACGAATTTTTGGGGCGTTTCGCAGCCCCACCATCCGGGTTATCTGCCCACTCAAATATGGCGCCGCCCGATTCAGCCCCGAAATAACTTGCTGCAAATCACCACCACCAAACAAAGACACGTACGCCGTAGCACTCCGGAGGTCACGCGTGACCCTTATTTCAGCAATGGTAATTGAGCGTTCAAAAACCTCTGGATCATGCAAATCACCGCGCGCAAGAATGTCGCTGAGCGCATGACGCAGCAGCTCACCAACCCGCAACTGACGGTGATTGGGGGAATGCTCATGAACATTATTGGGTGACTTCTTAGTCATAGCAATGTAGCGGGTTAAATCAGGTATCGGTGATAGACCGCGCAACTTCCTTAGCTTCGAAGAGCTCTAACACGTCGCCCTCTTTTATGTCCTGGTATTTCTCTATCCCAATCCCACACTCGAGTCCTTCCTTAACCTCCCGCGCATCATCCTTGTGTCGTTTCAAAGTCGACATCTGACCCTCGTGTACCACCACATTATCGCGCACAAGGCGTATTTTGGCCCCGCTTCGAGCAACGCCTTCAGTCACCTCACAGCCGGCAATTTTCCCCACCTTAGAAATTGCGAACACTTGTTTCACTCGTACATAGCCAAGTGTATTTTCAACCACCGTCGGCGCGAGTAAGCCGGACATAAGACCGCCCATATCCGAAAGAAGCTCATAAATCACAGTGTAATACCTAATATCTACCCCATCACGACGGGCAAGCGCGCGGGCCGGCGCATCAGCACGCACATTAAACCCAACTGCGAGCGCCTTCGACGCTGCTGCCAGAGCGATGTCTGATTCGTTGATGCCGCCCACACCAGACAAGAGTACCCGTGCTTTGACCTCATCCGTACCCAGTCCCGCAAGGCTGGCCAGAATCGCCTCTAAAGAACCGTGGGCGTCGGCCTTCATCACCAAAGGCACCTCACTTGCTTCGCCTTCAGCAATTTCGGAAAACATTTGCTCAAGGGTTCCGCGACGTGCAGACGCAACCTGCTGATCCCGTATCACATTACTCCGATACTCTGTTACTTCCCGAGCTCGGCCTTCATCAGCAACTACCACTACGTCATCGCCGGCATTAGGAGTTTCGTTCAGCCCTAGCACCTCAACGGGCTGCGATGGACCCGCTTCACTAACCTGAGACCCTTTGTCGCCAACCAATGCCCGAACCCGACCCCACGAACCACCAGCCACCATAATATCCCCGATACGGATAGTACCTCTTTGCACTAGAACAGTGGTTACCACCCCTCGACCTCGATCTAATCGTGTTTCGACAACAATGCCTTCACCCGGACGATCTGGGTTAGCCTTAAGCTCAAGTAGTTCGGCTTGAAGCTTTATTGTATCTAAGAGTTTCTGGAGATTGGTGCCCTCTTTGGCAGACACCTCGACCGACAGCACATCGCCACCCACGTTTTCTAATATCACATTGTGCTGGAGTAAATCATTCCGCACACGATCCGAGTTTGCGTTCGGAAGATCCATTTTGTTTATTGCGACGATTAAGGGCACTTGAGCAGCCTGGGCATGCTGGATCGCTTCGGCAGTTTGCGGCATGACGCCATCGTCCGCAGCCACGACCAGAACCACTATGTCTGTTGTATCCGCACCCCTTGAGCGCATTTGAGTAAATGCTTCGTGACCAGGTGTGTCGATAAAAGTGATTTTATCCCCACCGTCAGATTCAATTTGATAGGCACCTATATGTTGCGTGATACCACCGGACTCACCGCTAACAACATCCGTGTTACGTAGTGCGTCCAGAAGTGAGGTCTTCCCGTGATCAACATGGCCCATAACGGTGACAACTGGTGGACGAGATACCAACGCCCCTTCATCGTCCTGTCCTCCCCTTAAACCAATCTCTACGTCCGCCTCACTCACCCTTTTGGCTTTATGGCCAAATTCATCTACAACCAGCTCCGCGGTGTCGCTCTCGATCACCTCGTTAACGGTCGCCATCACACCCATCTTCATCAGAGCCTTGACAACATCGCCTCCGCGAACTGCCATACGGTTCGCAAGTTCCTGAACCGTGACCGCTTCCGGAATTACTACCTCCCGGACAATTTTTTTAATTTCCGGCTGCTCTCCCTCACCGTGGGCTGCTCGCTTCTCCCGCTCCCTAGCACGACGAACTGATGCCAAACTTCGTTGACGGTCCTCATCGCTAAGCGCCTGCACCACAGTCATCTTCCCAGCGCGACGTCTTTGCTGAGAGCCGCGACGACCAATTGAAAGGCGACGGCTGTCAGGCTTACCACGCTTTGTCCGCCCGGCACGCTCCCCCTCCTGGTCTCCAGAATCTTCATCACGCTTCCGGGAGGTCGACTTATCTGACCCAGGGGTCGGTGAAGGGACGGGTTGTACTTCCGCCTTATTAACCGGCTCAATTGTGGGAGGTGCCCCGTCTTCTTCCGTCGGAATGTCATCTGAAATGATGTTGCCCGGCTCGGCCTCGGCACTCGCCGCTTCTGGCTCAGCCGCCGCACTCGCCACCCCCAAGGGCTCGTCTTCGATCTCTTTCTCGATATCCTCAAGGGCGCGGGCTTCGTTTTCTGCTTTCAGTGCCCCCTCAACTGCTCGGGCACGCGCCGCACGCTCTTTCTCCGTCAGTTGTCGCGCGACCGCTACACTTTCTTCACTTTGCGCACGCGCCCCTTCGGGCAGCACGGGATTTCCGATCCCGATTTCCGGCACCTCTGCCATATTTCCAGTTTGCGTTCTCTTAAAAGTACGCTTTTTCTTCTTCTCGACCTGAACAGTTTTCGTCCGGCCATGGGAAAAACTCTGACGAACTTGACCGCTCTCCACCGTCTTCTTAAGTTCGAGCCGGCCGGGCCGGGTGAGCCCTAGCGGTTTATCCCCTGAATTATTACCACCTTGTGGTTCATTATCTGTCATCGCGTCGCTTTATATTTCCTGTCGGGAATTTGCTCCATCCCCACTTTTCTGTTCACAAAGTCTACCCAACGCTATTTCTCACTTAGTAATTTCCCTGGCCACCCGCAAGTCGTCGCCGCCGCCTACATCAATCGGCTGCGCTTTTGTTCTCCTCCGCTTCGGGCTCCACCACAGTAGCATCATCTCCGTCATCCTTGGCAACCAAAACGGCGGCACTATCTTCCGAAGCATCTCCCTCTCGATTCCCCATGGATGCCTGACCACCGGACGGATCGACGCTCAATTTTCCCACATCTTCTGGGTCGGAATCGTCGTCAAACCAGTGGGCGCGTGCCGCCATAATCACACCGTTAGCTTCGTCAATTGACAGCTCGTCTTCACCAACAATCTCCTGCAGCTCATCACCGGCCAGATCAGCCAGATCATCCAATGACTTGACGCCTGCTTTCCCAAGCAGGACTACGCTGGCTGGCGACAATCCCTCCATTGAGGCGACTTCATCGCTTACCCCTAACTCTCGTCGTTCCCCACTCAACTTTTCATCGCGTTCAACCAAATAGTTCCGAGCTCGTTGCCGAAGCTCGGCGGCCAGTGTCTCATCAAAACCTTCGACTTTTCCAAGTTCCTCGACCGGCACAAAAGCAACCGCTTCCACATCAGCAAAGCCTTCTGTTACCAACAAGTGTGCGATCACATCGTCTACGTTTAGTTGCTCAATGAAGTCTTGAGAGGCTACCCGAAACTCCTCGACCCTTCGTTCAGACTCTTGCCCCTCGGTCATTATGTCAATTTCCCAACCAGTAAGGTTAGAAGCCAGCCGCACATTTTGGCCTCGGCGCCCAATAGCTAAACTGAGTTGCTCGTCCGGAACCACAACCTCAATACGACGTTGATCCTCGTCTAAGACCACTTTAGTTACTTCAGCAGGTGCTAGGGCATTAACTATGAAGGTTGCCGGATCCGAATTCCATTGGATGATATCAATCTTTTCGCCTTGCAATTCATTCACCACCGCCTGAACTCGACTACCTCGCATGCCCACGCAAGCTCCGACCGGATCAATGCTTGAATCATTGGACAAAACGGCGATCTTTGCCCGGCTTCCAGGATCACGAGCGACGGCTTTAATTTCGATAATACCGTCATAGATTTCGGGCACCTCTTGATTAAACAGCTGGGCCATTAATTCCGGGCGGGTCCGAGATAAAAAGATCTGTGGTCCTCGAGTTTCCTCACGCACTTCATAAATTAGGGCACGGACGCGGTCGCCATTGCGAAAATTCTCTCGCGGCAAAGATTCGTCCCGTCTCAGCACGGCCTCACCACGACCCAAGTCTACTACTACGTTGCCGTACTCCGTCCGTTTCACAAGACCATTCACAATTTGACCCGCCCGATCTTTATACTCCTCATACTGACGGGCCCTCTCCGCCTCACGAACACGTTGGACGATTACTTGTTTGGCCGCTTGTGCGGCGACTCGGCCAAGATCTATCGGAGGTAGCGGCTCAGTTACTTCACCACCCACTTCAAGGTTAGGATCCATGGCAACTGCTGCTTCCAAGCTGAGTTGGGTAGCATCGTCTTCAACTTCTTCAACGACATGCCGCACACGATTTAGGCGAATTTCGCCCGTACTCCGATCGATTTCTGCCCGGATTTCCAATTCTTGGCCGTATTTGCGTCGGCTAGCAGTCTGAATCGCCTGCTCCATGGCTTCAACCACTATCTCTCGGTCAATAGTCTTGTCGCGAGCCACAGCGTCTGCCACTTGCAGGAGTTCCGGTCGCGCCAAACCCTGGTTTACGTCATCCAATGTTACTTCACTCATTACCCATCTCGCTTCCGAGCAGCAGCAACAACGTCTTCGGCCATCACCAACTTTGCTTCACAAATTTCAACAAACGGGATCTGGATGACACAATTAGCGTCACTTAAATTCACACTGACCTCAGTCCCTGTCACACCGACCAATCGCCCACGAAACCGTCGACTGCCGCTGAGCAAGGCTTGCGTCCTTACTTCCACTTCAAAGCCTGCATATCGAGTAAAATCCTCTATTTTAACCAAAGGTCGATCAAGACCTGGCGAACTCACTTCAAGATCGTAAGAGCCGCTGACCGGATCTTCAACATCCAAAAGAGCAGACAGGACACGACTAATATTGGCACAGTCATCCACCGTCATAGCCTCACCATCCAGCCGTTCTGCCATGACCTGCAAGGTTGTTCGCCTCGCACCAGACAAACGCACTCGCACCAGCGCATAGCCCTCACCCCTCAAGGTAGGGGTGATTAACCTCTCTATGACCTCCGCCTGGCCCATTGGCTCGCCACGTCCACTATAGCGCCCGCCTAAAATAGAAACGTGGGCCGACAGCCCACATCCACATTTCCTGTGAGCCCCGTAAATCAGGCTCTATTAACCTGACGAGGTTTATATCAGTTTTGGCGTCACCTTCAAGCATTTAGCGGTCTCATGGGTTGGTTACACCAACCGGCGGTGCCTAAACTCCAGATAGATGCAAGTTCGACCGGCGGCCAGTGCCTTTCGTTCGTATCGAGTAGATACCGCGTCTGCCGGACGAGTTCGCCAGTTGGCGGGTCGGCGGGCAGTCCAACTAAAAGATTGGTGCCGTAAAATTAAACTGAGTAGCCAACGCGCATATTCATTATGGTCAGTAGATAAACGAAATTCCCCTTCGTTACACATCACACGCGCGAGCGCATCCAAAAAGGGCCTGTTCACCAATCGGCGTTTGTGATGCCGTCTCTTGGGCCATGGATCGGGGAACAGTGCGAATACCTTCCCCAAGCACCCGGCAGGCAATGCAGACAGCAAGCCCTGTGCATCGCCAGGAAAAATCCGAATATTTTGCAACCCCTCTGAATCGATCTGTGACAAAAGCTTGCCGACACCCTCTAAAAAGGGGTCACACCCTATCATCCCTATTTCCGGATGAGCTCGCGCCTGAGCCACAAGGTGCTCCCCTGCACCAAAACCAATTTCCAACCAAATATTGCTGGGTGTCGACTTAAACAATTCCGATACTTCAAGAGGCATGAGCCGCCCCTTAACGTCGGCACCCAAGGTCAACCCTAGTTTGGGAAGCAGCTCCTTAACCAAAGCCGCACGTTTAGCCCGCATTGGCCGCCCACTTCGTCTCCCGAAGGACACTAGAGCACGACCTTCAACTGGCAAACATTCTCCGGCTTTATTTTACGGACAAGCAGTTCGGAGCCCCTCAATCAGGTCGCATAGTTCCCACGAAAACCCACCATCAGGATCTGGGCTTCGACCGAAATGACCGTAAGCTGCAGTGCGCGCAAAAATCGGTCTATTGAGATTTAGATGTTCGCGAATCCCCCGCGGTGATAAATCAACACAATCCTGCAGAACCAACGACAAACGGGTCTCATCTACCTTGCCTGTACCATGCGTATTAACGTAAACCGACAGAGGCCTCGACACCCCAATCGCATACGCTAGTTGAATTGTGCAGCGATCAGCGAGTCCTGCCGCTACGACATTCTTCGCTAAATACCTGGCCGCATACGCAGCCGAGCGATCGACCTTTGTAGGATCCTTACCTGAAAAGGCACCGCCCCCATGCGGTGCAGCCCCACCGTACGTGTCAACAATGATTTTCCTTCCAGTCAGCCCGCAGTCGCCATCTGGGCCGCCAATTACAAAGCGCCCAGTCGGGTTCACATAAAATTCTGCCTCCGGACACATCCAGCCATCGGGCAGTATGCTCTCCACATGCGGTCGCACCAGTTCACGGACCTCATCTTGAGTAACGCTCGGATCATGTTGTGTCGAAACCACGACCGAGGCCGCGCCGATTGGCTCACCGCCCACGTAGCGAAGAGTGACCTGACTTTTTGAATCTGGGCCAAGAGTGCGAACATCTCCAGAGTGACGCGCTTCGGCAAGGGAGCGAAGGATTTCATGACTAAAGTATATGGGTGCTGGCATTAAAACGTCGGTTTCACGACACGCATAACCGAACATCATACCTTGGTCCCCTGCTCCTTCGTCTTTATTCCCAATTGCATCTACACCCATCGCTATATCGCCCGATTGGCGGTGCAAGTGCACCTCTACCGATGAATTCTGCCAGTGAAAACCGGACTGCTCGTAGCCGATATCACGAATGACCCCCCGAGCTACATCCTCTATCTCTCTGTTGGAAATCTCCGGGCCTCGTGTTTCCCCGGCAATTACCGTGAGGTTGGTAGTTGCCATGGTTTCTGCAGCAACCCTAGAATGTGGATCAATGCTCAAGAAAGTATCGACAATCGAATCGGAAATAAGATCACACACCTTGTCAGGATGTCCTTCCGAAACCGATTCACTGGTGAACAAGTAGTCCGATATCGGCATTTCTAGCCTCTAAGGATAGGGAGATCACCCCGAACCATTAACCTATATGGCCGG
>CAZSYW010000012.1:0-15681 GCA_964611315.1 uncultured Rhodospirillaceae bacterium | reverse complement strand
CGTCGCCTTCCCCCCAACAGAGCCAACCCAAGAATCAGGCCCATCCCAAACAAAACCGGGGCATCGCCATATTTTCCGTAAACAGTACCCTCCACGAGGGCCACGGGAAGTCCCGTATCAAGCACTCCACGTTCCCCCAGCCCCAGAAAAGCCAAGACCCGGCCGTAGCCATCAACGGCCGCAGAGATACCTGTGTTCGCCGACCGCACCAAAGGCAGGCCTTCCTCAACTGAGCGAAATCTAGCTTGCACTAAATGCTGATGTGGCCCAGCGCTATGTCCGTACCAAGCATCGTTGGTAAGATTTAGGAACCATTCGGGACGGTCATTTTTGTCTACCACGGAACCGGGAAAAATCACTTCAAAGCAAATTAATGGTCCCACCGGGGGTAGCCCTTGCAGCTCAAGTGTTCGCTGGCCATGGCCACGAGAAAAATTACTCGCACTCGCTACTAATGTTTCTACAGGCAACCAATCTCGAAAGGGCACATACTCACCAAATGGCACCAAGCGCATTTTATCGTAAGAACCGGCGATGTCACCCGACTCTGATATAGCTCGGAGACCGTTCCAGATCCGCTGAGGTACTTCTCCTGTTTCAGAAACCCGGATTGCACCTGTTATCAGTAATCCACCAGGAGGCGTCACTTTGCCTATTATCTCCCGGGCGCTTCGGTTCCGGCCTAGAGCATAAGGTGTCGCTGTTTCCGGCCAGATTACATGAGTGATACGACGCTCTGCGGGTCTTTGAGTCAGCTCCAAGTGTTGGGCAAAGTGTGCCTCCCGACGATCAGGCAGCCATTTATGATTTTGCGCAATGTTAGCCTGCACGATCCGCAATTGCACACCGGCCACCATATTGCCCTGCGCATTGGTGAGACGAAACGACCCGCCGGCCCAAATAACGCAGAGGCCAATTGCGGCAAAGGCCACGCAAGTCCAGCGTGACGAGAAAGATTGATTATTTGCCTTGAGCAACGTAGCAGGCGTAGCAGCAGCGAAAACCGTGAGAGCACTTACCCCAAATACACCTATTAGGGCGGCCAGCTGAATCATCTCGTCGGAAAACCCCCAAACATAGCCAATGAGATTCCAAGGAAAACCGCCGAGCACTAAAAAACTTCGGGCCCACTCTGCCAACGTCCAGAAAATAGCGAATACTGCCACCTGACGGACACCTGTCAGTCCCAAAACATAACTCGCGAGTCCTACTGCTCCGATTGCGAGTGCAGACGCAGCGGCAAGAAAACCGACGGCTAGAATACCTGCGGCAACCCCAATATCCGCCACCGTGAAAGCTTTTCCCACCCAGTAAAAACCAACCAGGAAATGTCCTAGACCAAACCACCAACCTACTGCGAACGCCGCCCTCCGACACGAGGCCGAGGTCACCAACCACAGGAGGCCTGTGAGAGCCGGAACCAAGATAGGAAACACATAGCAAGGCGCAAATGCCAAACTGCCAACGGCACCGAGTAAAAATGAAATAGCCCGTCGCCGCTGTTCCGAAGACTGAGCAAGTGCGGCATAAAGACGTTGCACCGACAAATCCAGGGTTAGACTTTTTTGTTAGTTGCGTAAACTGGCATATCGCCCTGATCGACGCTCGGGTGCACCCTCAATCTACGGATTCTGCGTGGGTCCGCATCGACCACTTCAAAAGTCATGCCGGACGGATGGGCAATCAACTCTCCACGCATAGGCACCCGGCCCGCAAGCTCACAGACTAAACCACCCAAAGTATCAATCTCTTCATTTCGGGCGTCTGGTAACAGATCAATACCAAACTTCGACTCAAAATCAGGAACTGGGACCCTAGCATCTGCATCGAACAGCCCGTCCGCCCGAGCCGTCAGCCGGGGCTCTATAGTCCGATCATGCTCGTCCTCTATTTCTCCAACAATTTCCTCTACTAAATCCTCAATAGTAACCAATCCATCGGTTCCGCCATATTCATCAACAACCAATGCCATATGAATTTTTGTTGCTCGCATCTCCAAGAGCAAGTCTTGAATCGGCATAGATGGCGGAACAAACAATAACGATCGGACAATTGAGGAAATCTGAAAGTCCTCCTTCCGCTCCCAAAATGCCAGGAGATCTCTTATATGCACCATGCCTAAGACGTCATCCAACGTTCCCCTGTGAACTGGCACACGTGAATGGCCCTGTTCACAAATCAGCGTAATTAACCGGTTGACGGAGATATCCGCGGGTATTGATATGATGTCCGCCCGTGGGACCATTACGTCCGCTACATCGAGGCGCCCGAAATCCAGCAAATTCCGGAACATCGTACGTTCTTCCTCACCACCAGGCAGGTCATCGTCATGATGCTCTTCGATAAGTTCCTCTAATGACTGCCGAAAAGTGGGCTCGCTGGGGCGAGCGCCTAATTGCACTCTAAGCGCGCTCAGCAACTGCATCGACCCCAACCTTCGCAATCGCGATCGGACTGCATCGCCCACGCCACCAGGGTGAGGCCAGAACATCCTACTCACGGTGTAAGACACCCCGGATTGGCGCCCATGGAGTATGGATCACCGACCCCCAGCCGCGCCAACGAGTTGATCTCTAGTTTCTCCATAGAGGCAGCCTCCCGAACCTCCTTATGATCGAAGCCAAGAAGGTGCAAAGTGCCGTGCACGACTAAATGGGCTATATGATCCCTAATTGTTTTTGCTTCGGTTTTTGCCTCATATTCAACTCGATCAAAAGAGATGGCGATGTCCCCCCACAGCACAGGTTCGGTCACAGCATCACAAGGGGCCGGACGGGAACCGGAGGAAAACGCCAAGACATTCGTCGGCTCTAATTTTTCTCGATACTGTGAGTTCAATTCACGCATAGTTAGATCATTTGTTAGGAGGACACTTACCTCCCCATACGCCCCTTGCGCTGCCGAAGCAAAGGAAGCCCTCACAGCAGAATCGCATAAGTCACGTACGTTGACCGGCAACTCCTCCCAACGACGCTCATCCACACATATTGATATTAACAAAGCTTCGCTCACGCCCATCACTTTTGCCGGGTGTTGTCGATATGCCGAGGCACCGTTTCGTGGGCACGTTGTTCTTGCTCATAAGAATCGTAGGCCTTTACTATTTTTGTCACAAGATGGTGGCGCACGACGTCCACATTGGCAAATTTAACAACCCTAGTGTCGGCTAACGCCCCCACTACTGATAAAGCATGAGCCAGGCCGCTCTGGGTCCCCCTGGGCAAATCCACCTGGGACAGATCCCCTGTAACAGCCATCCTTGAGTTTTCACCAAGCCGAGTGAGAAACATTTTCATCTGGACGGGGGTTGTATTTTGTGCCTCATCGAGAATTACAAACGCGTTTGACAACGTACGCCCTCGCATAAACGCTAGGGGAGCAATTTCGATTTCCCCCCCCTGCAGATAATTGTCAACTTTGTCGACCGGCATCATGTCATATAGTGCGTCGTAAAGTGGGCGCAGGTAGGGATCAACCTTATCTCGGAGATCTCCCGGCAAAAACCCCAGTCTCTCTCCCGCCTCCACTGCAGGGCGCGACAATACTAGACGCTGCACATGCCCACGGGACATCAACGATACTGCAATAGCAACCGCCAAGTACGTTTTGCCCGTTCCCGCCGGACCTACTCCAAAGGTCAGTTCTGTTTCCTTGAGCGCGCTAACGTAACGTATTTGATTAGCAGAACGGGGCAAAATTGTGCGTTTCGGTGTTTGGATTTGCGCCTCAAGTCTGCCGGTCTGCGCCGAGGATAATGCGTCACTAGATGTTATCCTCAGGACTGCGTCTACCTCTGCACCCCCAACCGGCAAATTGCTCTTGAGCATATTGTACAACTCAAGAAACACTTTCTTAGCGGTATTGGTCGCGGTGGTGGATCCAGATAGCGCTACACGGTTTCCTCTACTTGTCACCCAAACCCCGAGAGCCTGCTCTATACGCGCAAGATTCTCATCGTGTTCTCCAAATAAGGCCGGCAGCAAGCGATTGTCATCGAAGGTCAGGTAAAGCGGAACCTCCTCCCCCCCTGCGGCTGTTGGTGCAGACGGCGCCATCAAGGAAAATTCTTCATTTTATGCGGCTCCTACGAAGCCCGGCAACCAAAATCCCAGACAGGCTGTTGGGGAAACTCTCCGTAATAGTCACCTTAATTAGATCGCCTATTGCCAACGGCATACCATCGTCTTTGGAAGCAACGTGTACAGGTTGGAGGTAGGGACTTCGGCCAACAAATTGGCCTGGGTAACGGCCTAGTTTTTCCAACAGGATCTCGAGTTTCTTTCCAACCATTGAGTCATTGAACTTCTGCTGTTGATTAGCCAGCAAGGTTTGGAGGGCCAACAATCGCTCCGTCTTAACTGCCTCATCCACATGCCCCCCCAAAACTGCGGCAGGCGTGCCGGGGCGAGGGCTGTATTTAAACGAGTAAGCCTGGGCAAAGCCGATTTGTTTAACGAGAGTCATGGTCGCTTCAAAATCCGTCTCGGTTTCACCTGGAAATCCAACAATGAAATCCGACGAGAGTGCGATATCCGGGCGTGACGCGCGCAACCGGTCAATCAAATGTCGATAGTCTTCCACACCGTAGCCGCGATTCATCTCTCTCAAAATACGATTGGAACCAGACTGCACAGGCAAATGCAGAGAGGGCATTAGGGCGGGGACATTTCTGTGGGCTTCGATCAGGCCCGAGTCCATATCACAAGGATGGGAAGTCGTGTAACGGATACGAGCCAACCCTTCGATACAAGAGAGACGCTCTATAAGCGCACTTAGTGACGAAACTTGGGCGCCATCGAAAACCCCATGATAGGCGTTAACATTTTGACCGAGAAGGACGATTTCTCGGACACCCCCTTCCACCAAAGCCTCGGCTTCAGCGACCAGATCGGCGACCGGCCGGGAATACTCTGAGCCACGAGTGTAGGGGACCACGCAAAACGTGCAGAATTTATCGCACCCTTCTTGGACAGAGAGAAAAGCGCTAACGCCGCGCGCGTGGCGTTCGGTGGGAAGGTTATCGAACTTGGGCTCGGCCGGAAATTCTGTGTAAAGTATTCGCCCTTTCACCGCGCGCTCGGCCCGCGCAACTAGTTCAGGCAAACATTGGTAGGTCTGCGGTCCAACTACAATGTCCACTTGTGGGGCGCGACGAATGATCTCCTCGCCGGCGGCCTGTGCCACACAGCCCGCAACAGCGATAATCATTCGGTTACCCTTGGAGGCGCGCCGTTGTTTTAAGAGCCTTAGTCGCCCTAACTCCGAGAAAAGCTTTTCGCTGGCCCGTTCACGGATATGACAGGTGTTAAGAATCACCATGTCGGCACTATCGGGGGCGTCGATCTGACCATAGCCAAACGGCGCCAACAACTCTGACATCCGGTCAGAATCGTATACATTCATTTGGCATCCGAATGTTTTTATAAACAGGGACTTAGGCTTCGGTCGCTGCCCGACCTGAACATTGTCCTCTACCGGCGTCCTCTGCACCTCAGGGTCCATCACGATGACGTTCGTATGCCCTCACCACGTTATACGTTTTTCCACACCGCCTCCACGGTCACCACGAGTGTGCGCGTAAAAGCCATAACCGTTCAAAAACCAAGGATTCCCGCTGACCTTAACATTGAACAATGCTCTGTCAAGCCGGCCTCACTCTCACTAAGTAAGTCGACCGCCCAACATGTCAGAAACACTTGTCGCCACCATCAGCTCGCAACGCCGAGCCATATCCTTCCGAGAGCCGCAGGCTTCCATAGTTGTGGTAGGCAAAAAGGCAATTTCAACGGTTACAATGCTTTGACCAAGCACTGACCATAAATGGCTTACTAGGTCCATTTCTCCATACCACGCGAAAAGCGGACGACGACTTCGGCCTAAAGGTAGGCCGTCTAGACTCGTATACGCGATTGCGATGGGTTGAACTGTGACCGGCCTACTCTGGGCTTCTGTTTCAGCAACACTGAAAAAAGTACTATTGAAGCGAAGCACCCGATTGCCGTCATTGCTAGTGCCTTCTGGGAACAGCACTAGATTTTGGCCACCCATAATACGACAACGCATTTGGTTGCGATGTTCAAGCGCGCGGCCAGCACTTCTGTGGACGAAGACAGTGCGATTCAACCTAGCCAAAAGTCCAAAAACTGGCCAAGCGGCGACTTCCTGCTTTGCAACAAAGGACGCTTCCAGTATTGCTGCCAAGACCACGATATCCAAGTAGGAAGTATGATTTGACACATAAAGCACAGGCGTCGACGCGCTAGGCGATCCGTGACAAACCACTCTCAGACCCAAAATAACACAATTCCCGCGGTGGTATACGCGGGGGATCACCCGGCTGAGTCGCATATCGAACAAGAGTGCGATCACCTGAATCGGCAACCAGAATAAGGTCCAGCCAAAAAAAACCACGCTGCGCACAAAAGCGGCAGCATGTCCCAACCCACTCATAATGTTAACACTTTCAAGCGGCGCTAATCGGGCGCCGGTTGCCCTCGTAATGTTGCCTGTATTTTCCAGTAACGCGCTCCGTTTTGACTACGACGCAAACATCCGTAGTTTGAAACTGGTGATCCACAACAGCTCCGTCACCAACAAAACAGCCAACGCGAAGATAGCCTTTAATCAATGGAGGCAACAGTTCGCGAGCAAGTCGTTTCTCGATCTGGTCCTTGGAAATTCGATCCATCGGTGTACGAAGGTGTCTAAGTGCGCGGGGTCGTAGGCCCTCTGGTGCTAAATGAAAGTGGTGTAGATAAGAAAGCGGTAACGCTAATTCATCAGGGTTAGTTCCGCTCAGACTCGCACAACCAAATATCCAGGCAATATCATGGCTGAAAACATAAGCCGCAATCCCACGCCACAAGAGAGCCATAGTGTGCCCAGTGCGATAGTCCTTGGCCACACAAGACCGCCCAAGCTCAAGGAGCTCTCCTTTTTGAGCAATAATGTCGCTGATGTCGTACTCACTTGCGGTGTAAAAACCCCCGGCACTAATAGCAGTTGCGCGCCGGCTCAACCGATAGGTCCCTACTACGGATTCATAAAAACCTACACGCGAGCTATCTATTACCAAAAGGTGATCACAGGCACGGTCAAAATTGTCGAAGTCGCGTCGCCGGGCCGCCATCTCCTGGCTCGGAATAGCATCCATCTCATCATAGAAAACCCGATACCGCAAAGCCTGCGATGCGTCGATCTCGTTTGCTGATGAAGCGAGCCGAACCTCAAGGTCTCCAGATCTGATACCGCAATTTAAATCATCGAGCTGTTCAGCTGTGGCCATAAGTCCAGTTCACTCGCTCACTGACTCTATCCAAATGTAAAACGAAGCACCTTTTTTCACAAACCGACCACTGACCTATGACAGAGAGCGTCAACCCTCTCCCTCCTCTACATCTTCGCCCCCCAGCGGAATACCATATAGCTCAAGACGATGATCAACTAACTCATACCCTAACTGGCGAGCCACGTCACGTTGCAAGCGTTCAATATCCGTGTTCTGAAATTCAATAACCTTCCCCGACCCCACATCGATTAGGTGATCGTGATGTTCTCGAGAAGCTTCCTCGTATCTGGCACGACCATCACCAAAGTCATGTTTTTCAAGAACGTTACACTCCTCGAATAACCGAATAGTGCGGTATACCGTTGCCATACTAATACGAGAGTCAATGTTGGCCGCCCGTTTATAGACTTCGCCTTCATCTGGATGGTCATGGGCGTCCGACAAAACTCGGGCGATTATCCGCCTTTGTTCCGTCATCTTCAGGCCCTTCTCCTGACAGCGATCCTCAATTCGTGAAGACATACGGCGTCACCCCCGTGCCGAGAATCATACGTCGCAAGAACCGGCACCCAAGCGCCAGCATAAGTCACCTATCGAAAGCAAACAACCGGTGCTGCTTCCGTTAAAAAGTTATACAGTCAAACACAACCGATTGAAAAGACAGGCCCGAGACACGTGGCAACAATTTTACAGAACGGTCGAGACTGCGACCAAGAACTCGATATAACCGACAAGGTATGCCCGCTCACGTTTGTACACACGCGGCTTACCATTGATTCGATGCAGCCCGGAAAGGTGCTAGCCATCGTCCTTAACGAAGGTGAACCGTTGGAGAACGTGCCACGCTCACTAAAAGAACTCGGCCATAAGGTAATTTCTGTCAGACCAACTAGTTACCCCCCGGGAACCTTTCGTCTGCTCGTACTCATCTGCGATGAAGGCAGAAAGGTCTAAGCTATAGGCTACAGCGCATCACATCAGCTGATATTTTTTTGCCGGGCCCCGCGTCATAATACCTTGCGCGCTTCCCCACCGAAGTGAACCCAAGTGCGCGATATAGGGACTGTGCTGCCACGTTTCCCTCTGCCACCTCCAACACGATGGTGTTCGCCCCATTAGCGCGTGCTTCAGAAAAGACGGCACGCAACAGTGCTCGCCCCCAGCCCAGACGTCGTCTTTCTGGAAGAATTCCAATCGACAATAACTCCGCCTCTTCAAGGACCAGTCTGCATACCGCGAACCCGGTCACTGCTCCATCCATTTTATCCAATCCAATTATGCCGAAAACCCCTGGCAGGCAAAAAGTCTCCGCAATCGTATTATCATGTGAGGGCGCAGTAAAACAGGCTGCGTGAGCCTGCACCAAAATATCAACTTGGTTCTTGTTCTCGACTAAACGAAGGTCAAACATGGGGAGCGCCGTCCCCTAAAACTATAGGGGAAACAACATCCGGCGCCCTCAAGTATATCGGACGTATCGTAGTCGGAAGCTGAGGTTTTCGAATTCTGGCAATACGCGCAACCATTGCCGCCCGGGGAAGGCCACTACCAGTATCAAACATTACATCGCCCTCGGAAACCGTCGAATCTAACAGATACGGTCGTGCAAGTGCGACACCTGTTCCAGCTACGATATACTGACCGGAGGGCTTAAGAGACGGAATGTTTTGAACGGGCAAGACTGAGGGTGGGCCGACAGGCATAAGCATACAATCGAAGAGTTGTGCGTATAGCTGGCCCCGCCTAGCATCAAGGACGACAAGCAAAGGCCGGGTATTTGGTTGAACCCCATGCGCAATTGCCTCAAACGTGCTAACACCAACCATGGGCTTGGACGAGGCTAAAGCCAAGCCCCGTGCCGCAGCGAGACCTATGCGTATTCCTGTAAATGTCCCCGGGCCTATAGTCACTGCGATCGCATCTAACTGATCATAGCGAAGGCCCGAATTCGTCATTACTGATGCGACCATCGGTACCACCGCTTCCGCATGACCACGGGCGAAGCGCTCGTACTTTTCCGTGACCACGTTTTCCCCCTGCAGGCATGCGACAGAACACGCCCCGGCACTCGTATCAAGGGCCAAAATGGTTGGTCTCATCGTTAGACCCTAACTTCTCGTAACCAATTTCTTTGTCGCATATTAATTCCTTAGTTGGTCTCTCATGCTTAGCTCTCCTTGAGGACCTACATTATTGCTGTGGGTAGATCACATAATCGGGTACCGTGAAAGCATCACAAGACAAATCGTTTTGTTATACCCATCAACAACAACCTCGGACGTGCTCGGTGTATTTTAGAAAAGCTGATGTAGGGGTTCGGATTAGACTCAAAATAGCGACAGCACTAGTTGCGTTTTTGCTCAGCGTAGACTGCCAGAGTCAAGCTCAGGATTCTGCTGTAGCCCTTATGTATAATAGAGTTGGATCTAAAGATGGCGCCACCACAGCGACCGCAGCGTTAGAAAGCCATCTTGCCCACCTTTCCGCAAACAACTATGAGGTGTTACCTCTACCGCAGATAATAGCTTCCCTGAAGTTAGGAGCCGCCATACCGCAACGCGCGCTCGCGCTGACGTTCGACGGAGGACATATTTCGGTCTTCCGGGAGGCTTGGCCTAGGTTGAAGGCTTTAGGCTTCACCTTCACCGTTTTCATCGCCACTGATTTCATTGACGCTGGGAGTCCGGACTATATGTCCTGGGACCAACTGCGTGAACTGGCATCATCTGGCGTGACAATCGGCACATTAGGAGCGACCTACGATCATTTAGTTTTACTTAAAAACACGGACGCTGCAGCCGACATTCAACGGGCAAATCAACGTTTCATGGATGAGATCGGCTCTATACCGGAACTTTTTGCGTACCCATTCGGTGAATACAGCGCGGCGTTGCAGGCAATTGTTGCACGTCACGGACATAGTGCCGCGTTTGGGCACCACTCTGGTGTGATTTATGGCGGTGCTGATTATCTTGCTTTACCCCGTTTTCCGCTGGTCGGGGGCTACTCCGACATGGCTAGGTTTCGGACTGTGGTCGATACACTTCCACTTCCGGTGGCAGACCTGGTACCGGTCGACCCTTTCCTTACCAATAACCCGCCCGCCTTAGGTTTCACAATTATCGGCGAAATCGGACCATTAGATACCCTGGCGTGTTATTTACCTCAATTCGGTAGGCTTAATTTAGAGCGTCTCGGCCCCTCCCGCATCGAGGTGCGTTTCCCTGAACCACTGTCTGTTGGCCGTAGTCGCATAAATTGCA
This sequence comes from uncultured Rhodospirillaceae bacterium, assembly GCA_964611315.1. Classification (GTDB taxonomy): domain Bacteria; phylum Pseudomonadota; class Alphaproteobacteria; order UBA7887; family UBA7887. Next base: position 5,130 of record CAZSYW010000012.1, on the reverse strand, counting down.
CCCTTCCGGGCCCCGAAGGCAGATGGAGATGGTTCGGCCTCCAGTTATTGGTACGTTGACACGCTGGCAACCGACGCCTGAAAGTTGTACCTCTCAGGTTAAGTTTTGGACCTGCTCGTCCGTCAAATTTCCGGGCACGATTATGAGCGGTATCCGAAGACGTTTTGTTAACTCGTTACTAAGCTCCTGTACCAAATTGTTGCTGCCTTCCCCATCTGGCGCACATCCTAGCACCAACGCGTTGATGTCTGGTTCGTTATCAATCAACTTCAGAATCTGTTCAATCTTTCGGCCCTCCTCCACGAACAACACGGGACGAATGTTGGCATATTCGTGCACTTCGGCCGCAAGCGCCTGCAACCTTTCTTCAGCTTCCTGTCGACCTTCATCAGCCATTGCTTCACTCACGGCAGCCCAATGTTGAATTCCTACCGACTCGATCACGTACAACAACACCACCTGCCCACCAGTATTCCGCGCCCGCAATGCGGCTAAACGCGTCGCGACGCGGCAATCGTCACTTTCGTCTACGCAAACCAAAAACGTGACTTTACCAGGAACGTGGTTTTGTTGATCAGGCATGATTTAAGTTCTTCGGAAAATTGCACTTGCGAGCCATCCTGCCATTAAAGCCAGAACCACAGCAAGGATGCCGTATAGCCAAGGACTATCGTGAGCAGTTCGGTAAATACGCGCTTCAATGCCGGTCTTACGGATCACTAAATTGGTAGTGCCGGTAGCTACCACCTGACCATCTTCAACTTCGTACACTGTAGCCTCATATCTGCCAGGGGGCACGTTAGAGGGAAAACTGAAGCGGACTCGGAACAAATCAGTTCCGACGAATTCTACCGAGGACGATCCCGCAAAATAGAGGCCCTGATTCATCTTGTGGCGCAGCAAAGCTTCTCTGAATTTGCCAAAACTGCTTCCCCCTTTCGGTTCCTCTGCAGGTATCAGCTCCATGTACTTTAATCCAATCTGGTGTGCTTCTCGCTGCCCAGCATCCAAAATATCCTCAATTGAATTTGACGCGGCCACCGCGTAATAACCTGGAGCCGACTCAAACACCAATTCGGAGCGGTTGAGCCAAATTCCAACCGTTCGAGCTTTACGACGAACCACTACAGGCTGATTCGGCCCAGTCAACACAGCTATAATGTCGACACCGCGCACACCCTTCACCGCCCCAAATAAGAGAACTTCAGCGCCAGTGAAGCTCGAGTGGATGGCTATTCTATGGTGGCTAAGATCAACAGCCATAGTTTCGCCCTGAGCTGACGCCGCTGTCGACCAAACACAGGCGCTAAGCGCTAAACCTGCAAATGTGCGTCGACCTTGAGGAACCGTCTTCATCCGACAAACGGAGCGATCGAGTAAACATCAAGGGGCGTTGCCAGCAAGTCATATGCAAATTTGATACACACCAGAATTACTAGTAGAGCGAGCAGAATCCGCAGTTCGTCTCCACGCAACCGTGCACCAACCCGAGTTCCAAATTGGGCCCCCACGACCGCACCCAACAAGAGTATCAGCGCCAACAATATGTCTACGGTTTGGTTCGTGCCGGCATGCAAAAGCGTGCTATTCGCAGTCACGAAAATTATCTGAAACAGCGATGTGCCCACCACCATCGCTGTTGGCATGCCAAGAATATAAATCATAGCGGGAATCAGTATAAACCCGCCCCCAACCCCCATGACGGCCGACATAACTCCTACACATAACCCGATCCCAGCCGGAACCAGCGCGCTAATATACAGTTTAGACCGACGGAACCGCATTTTATACGGCAGGCCATGCACCCAATAGTGCACGTGCATGCGCTCGCGCCGGCCACCTTGCCGTCTACGGATTATGGAACGCCCGCTTTCAATAGCCATCAACGTTCCCACCGCACCCAAGAAAAGGACAAAGATGAGAGAAATAAACTCATCTATCTGCCCTGTGGACCGCAACCTCCTAAACAGCCAGACACCCAAGCCAGAACCAATTGCACCAAATACGACAAGCACACCACCCATCTTTAGGTCGACATTGCCGCGACGCCAGTGTGCAAGAAACCCTGAAACAGATGCTGCGGTTATTTGGTTTGCCTCGGTGGCCACCGCGACCGGGGGCGGCACACCGATAAGTATGAGCAAGGGCGTCATTAAAAAGCCGCCGCCCACTCCAAATATGCCTGAGAGAAAGCCAACTGCCACGCCCATACCCAACAACAACACAATACTGACCGACATTTCGGCGATGGGCAGGTAGATTTCCATCGGCGCTTTTTACAAAAGGTTAGGTTGCGAAGGTTTTGCGCCTAGACGTCGCGACGCGCAAGCATTTTCTTACTTTTCCGCCTAACAAACCAACGACGTTCATAACCCGATGGATCCCGTAGACGGATTTTGGATCCCGTGAAGAACCCAGTTACGATAACATCATTCACAAAAGTCCTGTCACTTTCTTAACCTCCCTCAATACGGGCAGCGCGATTTCCTCTGCGCGGGCAGCGCCATCGGACAGCACTTGGTCCACGTGGCTTGGATCGCTCGTGAGCCGCTTCATTTCCACACCGATTGGCACCATAACGGAAACGACCAGATCCGCGAGTTCTGCCTTGAAAGCCGAGAATGGTTTATCGCCGAACTCCTTACAGACTTGGTCGGTGGTTTTGTCAGCAAGGGCACCGTAGATACTGATCAGGTTAGCCGCTTCCATCCGCCCCTCAAGACCGTCCGGTGACGCCGGCAACGGTTCCGAATCCGTGCGCGCTTTACGGATCTTCATGGCAATCGCGTCGGCATCATCCGTCAAATTGATGCGGGAATATTCCGATTTTTCGGACTTACTCATTTTTTTTGAACCGTCTCGCAAGCTCATCACTCGCGCTGCAGCGCCTAAAATGAGTGGCTCTGGCATCGGGAAAGTCTCAGCATCGAACATACTATTGAACGCCTGAGCTATATCCCGTGTCAGCTCCAAATGCTGCTTTTGATCCTCACCCACCGGGACGTGTGTGGCCTTGTAAAGGAGTATGTCCGCAGCCATCAACGTAGGGTACGCGTAGAGCCCTACCGTAGCGTTGTCACGATGCTTGCCCGCCTTCTCCTTAAACTGGGTCATCCGGTTCAGCCAACCAAGGCGGGCAACACAATTAAAAATCCACGCAAGCTCCGCATGGCCCGACACTCGGCTCTGGTTGAATATTATGTTTTCCGCCGGATCTATGCCCGCGGCCAGCAGGCCTGCCGCGACTTCACGAGTATTCGCGCGCAACTCACGCGGGTCCTGGGGGGTGGTGATAGCATGCAAATCAACCACACAATAAATGCACTCAAATTGTTTTTGTAGGCGCACCCAGTTTCGGATCGCTCCGAGGTAGTTCCCCAGGTGCAAATTGCCCGTGGGCTGAACACCAGAGAATATACGATCCATAGTTCCCCCATCATTTGAGTGACCGCACTGGCGACCACGTTTAGTTGCGACAGGGATAAGTCAATTTTAAAAACCATGCAATTGCCGCGTGATAGACTGTACCACACATGCTCCATGCGCCCCCCTTCACGCACAATCGGTTCACTGCAAAAACGGCACTGCCACTACCGCGTCAGGATGGCCTTCAGCTCCCGCCAGGACATTGCTCCGCTAACAGTCGCGACAACCATAAAACTGCTCATTCCTAGCAAGACAAGACTAAAAAGTGCAGCCACCCTCAGACCTAATTCTCCTCCCAACCAAGGGGCCAAAACCTTGGAAAAGGCGAACAGCAAAACCATCATTATCACGGATGCAAACACGATACGCAGGGCTCGTCGACGCAGTAATCTGTCAGGGCGAAAATAGCCAGAACTACGTAATCCTTTGGCTAACAACACGACATTCAGCCAGGATGACACGACACTAGCCAACGCAATGCCCACCACACCGAAAGGTTTCATAAATAGGAGATTCAGCACTACATTGGCAATCAACGCCCACATGGCCGCTCTAAGCGGCGTGCTGGTGTCCTTCCGGGCAAAATACCCCGGCGCGAACGCCTTAATCAAAACAAACGCTGGTAACCCGATACCGTAAGCGGCCAACACGCTGGCGGTAGTTGCACTTGAGCTTGCATCGAATGCCCCACGCTCAAATAATACATGGACGATCGGCAAAGATATCACGCTTAGGGCTGCCGCTGCAGGTAGCGTCAGCAACAGCGCGTATTCGATGGCCCTGTTTTGTGAGTTCAATGCATCGTCAATTTGTCTCCCAGCTACTTGACGAGACAAGGTTGGTAAAAGTGCCGTACCGATCGCCACTCCGATTACCCCTAATGGTAACTGCACGACGCGATCCGCATAGTAGAGATGCGATACCGAGCCGCTCGGCAACAACGAAGCAATGACCATATCCACCACCAAATTGAGTTGCACGACACCGGCGCCGATCACGGCGGGTAACATCAGCACGAGGAGGTTCTTTACAGCGGGCGTCAGGCGCGGCAATCGGAGGCGGGGGAGCATATTTTCCCGTTTGCAGTTCCAGGCCAGCCAAAGCAACTGCAAGATTCCGGCAGCGGCAACACCCCAGGCAAGCGCATGGGCGGGCGTTTGGCCTGCACGAGCAAACACTAACAGGGACCCGATCAAACAGATATTTAGCAGCACGGGGGCCGCTGCAGCTGCAGCGAAACGATCAAGGCTATTCAGCACACCGCTCAGTAGTGAGACAAGAGAGATAAACAACAAATAGGGGAAGGTGAGCCGTGCCAAGTAAACAGTGAGGTCAAATTTCACTGGATCAGCTGAAAACCCCGGTGCAATTAGTAACATCAACCACGGCATCGCGATCTGCGCCAGCACGACCACCAGCAACAAAACCCACAACAGAACTGAAAGCACATCCTCCGCAAAAGCTTTCGCCGTCACCCGTCCATGCGCGGTGAGGGACTCCGTGAATAACGGCACGAATGCCAGGTTGAATGCACCCTCGGCAAACAAACGCCGAAATAGGTTCGGAAGTTTAAAAGAAATGAAAAATGCATCGCCCACCGCACTCGCCCCAAGAAACAGGGCGATTAAAATGTCCCGTGCAAACCCAAGCACGCGCGAGAGCATCGTAAAGCCGCCGACAGTGGCAGCAAAGCGCATCAACATC
>CAZSYW010000011.1:0-27601 GCA_964611315.1 uncultured Rhodospirillaceae bacterium | reverse complement strand
AAACCGTCAGCCCATTATGATGCCACCTGAGGCTGCGCCTGGCGGTACTGGGGCGATTGAAGTGTCCGCGCAGGAACGTAGTCGTCGTATAGAAGCGATTGAAAAAAATCGTCCATTCATTGCGCGCGTCGGGGAAGCTCTCTCCCGGAGGTTTGTTGATCGGGAAGCATCCCCCCACCTCGAGAAGCAGATTTATGATGGATTTCCGGGGAGAAACGACCAGGCTCTGATGGAGGGTTTTCACGAGGAAGGGTGGAGTTCTCGGATCTCGCTGATCGAGAAGATGGAAGACTTGCGACTGGTCGAGTTTGCATACCGACTTGTGTATTTTGAAAGACCCGAGGCTCTTTCGGGCCGCATTCGGCAAGGCATGGACCTCTGGCTTGCAGACCGCGTTCTAACTGAGGATGCATCGGTTCCTTGGGTAACCGTACCCAAGGCGCTGCGCGAATTAGAAGAACAGTTGGCAATGGGAGACAAGACAAAGTCCGATTTTCTCCGGGAGATAAAAGAATTTCTTCTGAGCCGTACCCAACTCCTAAGCGGTTGTTAGTCAGTTTTTGTGCGTTGGTCCAGATGCTTTTGATCCAAAATTTGAGCCCAAATAGAGCGTGATGCTGGAACAAGCTTGGACCATAAAATCTCTGTTATGTTGTAGGTGGGTATTATAAGCCGCCGAGGGGTATTTGCTGTGACGGAAAATTGTTATAAGGCGGCTTGCGACTGCAGCAACATCGAATATTACTTCAGCACGGCGCTCTTGCCTAAGCTATGGCCAGTCCGAACATGTGCTTGTTCTTTTTGTTCTCGTCGCACGCACCATATTCATTGCGCTGATCCAAACGGTAGTGTCAGGTTCGAATTTTCAGAACTGGCGAAAGTAACCCGATATCGGCACGGAACCAGGACAGCCGACTTCCTAGTCTGTCGTAGCTGTGACGCATATATGGGTGCGGTTATGTTAACGGAGAAAGGAAGGTTTGCTGTGCTTAACATAGAGCACCTTATTGATGACATAAGGTGTCCTGAAATAGGTAGTTTGAAATGGGAGCATGAAAATTTGGAGACGCGCCTTGCTCGCAGACATAAGAGTTGGACACCCGTGATAGGTGCACCCTACCCATGGGATTCCGAAGAATGACGGCCAGTGAAAAGGCGCTCGTCCTATTTTCAGGGGGCCAAGATAGCACTACCTGTTTGGCTTGGGCGTTAGACCATTACCAGGAAGTGGAAACAATTGGCTTTGACTATCGGCAACGTCATTCAATCGAATTAGATTGTCGCCTCACCGTGCTACAGAAAATTCGAAGTTTAATGCCAGCGTGGCGAAATAAGCTTGGTGAGGATCACTTAATCGACTTACCAGTACTGAATAAAATCAGCGATACTGCCTTAACGAGAGATGTAGAGATTTCTTTGGATGGAAACGGCCTCCCTTCCACCTTTGTACCTGGACGCAATCTTGTATTTTTGACTTTCGCGGGAATCGTGGCATATCGACGTGGCTCCAAACATTTGGTGGCAGGTATGTGTGAGACCGATTATTCGGGCTACCCAGATTGCCGAGACGACACTGTCAAAGCGTTTCAGGTGGCCATGAACCTTGGAATGGATACCTGTTTTGTGATTCACAGTCCTTTGATGTGGTCCGATAAAGCCGATACATGGGCCCTTGCAGAGAAACTTGGTGGTGAAACCTTAATCAACCTCATTATTGAAGAAACTCATACCTGTTACCTAGGGGACCGAGAACAGAGACATCCTTGGGGGTACGGCTGCGGTACGTGCCCCGCCTGTGTGCTCCGTTTGGACGGATGGGAAAATTTTTCTAAGAGAACGGAAAGTTGAGTGGTGGCCTACAGCGTAAAAGAAATTTTTTATACGTTGCAAGGGGAGGGTGCGAATACCGGCAAACCGGCGGTATTTTGTCGTTTCTCGGGATGTAATTTGTGGAGTGGACTCGAGAAGGATCGGGATACCGCTGTTTGTCAATTTTGTGATACTGAATTTGTCGGAACAAATGGGGTTGGCGGTGGAAAGTTCCCTGGAGCAGTGGAATTAGCCACCGCGGTGAATAAGGCGTGGTCTGGTGTGAGCCTGGGAAAACGGTTTGTAGTCTGTACCGGTGGAGAGCCATTGCTGCAATTGGATAGGCCACTGATTGATGCCTTGCATTCGTTTGGATTTGAGATAGCAGTTGAAACCAACGGTACTTTGCCTGCACCAGATGGGATTGACTGGATTTGTGTTAGCCCAAAGGCACATTCGAAGCTAATTCTTAAGGTGGGGGAGGAACTGAAACTGGTTTATCCCCAGGTGGGAGCTGCGCCATTAAAATATGAAAATCTTGCATTTAGCTACTTCTATTTGCAGCCGATGTATGGGCCTCGCCTCGCACAAAACACTGAGGAGGCAATTGCATATTGTCTTCGAAATCCGAGATGGCGTTTGAGTGTCCAAACGCACAAGGCAGTGGGCCTGCGATAAACGTAATGAAACTCCTTAAGGTGCCACGATTTAAGTCACCCCACTAACTGCCTGCAAATTTTGCCTAAGACTACGGTTCCATATTTTCTCTCCATTCTATATACCTTCTGGCGCGGCGGACGGTGCGTTGTTTATGAGTATCGGGTGGTAATTTCTGGTTGTCGGACTCGGATAACTGTAGGGCTTCAACATAGTATCTAGGTGGGGTAGGCGGAACAAATGTTGGAATTGCCGGCTATTATTTTAACTTGCGTATCGATTTTTGGTTATGTCAATCATCGGTACCTTAAGCTACCGATAACAATTGGTCTGGTATTGATGGCCCTGATCAGTGCCGTCATCGTACTTGGTGTGGATTATATAGTCCCGCAGGTCGGCGTCACCTCAACGGTTCAAGGTTGGCTGGATGCAATAGATTTCAATCGGACACTAATGCATGGAATGCTAAGTTTTCTTTTGTTTGCCGGGGCATTGCATGTCAACTTGAACGATTTAATCGAATCAAAGATACATGTAGGGACTTTGGCCACCCTGGGTGTGATGCTCTCTACGACGACAATCGGGAGCGGGTTTTATTTTTTGTGCCTTTTGTCAGGGTATGAGATTGATTTTATCATTTGTCTCATTTTTGGTGCGGTAGTCACGCCGACGGACCCTGTTGCCGTGCTGGCCCTTCTTAAACACTTGAAAATTCGTCCCCGATTGGAGGCGACAATTGGCGGCGAAAGCTTGTTCAATGATGGGGTGGCAGTTGTCCTTTATACGATTTTAGTAACCGTCGCGTTTGGCGTGTCAACGGGGCATGGTGCAGGTATTCCGGATGCAGGGTCAGTCGTTGGCTTGTTTGTCAGGGAAGCCTTTGGGGGAGCTCTTCTAGGGATCGTGGCAGGCTTCTTTGCATTCCTTCTTATGCGAAAGATGGACGATTATGTAATTGAAGTGGTTACTACTCTTGCTCTTGTCTCTGGGGCGTACACTATTGCTTTGCATTTCCATATCTCCGGCCCGATTGCCATGGTTGTTGCAGGAGTGTTTATTGGAAATACGGGTCGTCGTCTCGCGATGAGTGAAGAAACACGAGTTCATCTCACGCAATTCTGGCATCTTATCGATGAAATATTGAATGCTGCGTTATTTGTTTTGATTGGATTTCAAGTAATTATGCTAACATATCAGCCTTCTGTACTATTTATTAGTATACTATGTATACCGTTGGCTGTTGGGGCCAGATGTATGGCAGTCGGTATTCCGCTGCAAGTGTTAAGCATCCTAGTACACAAGGAACCCGGTGATGTCCTGATTTTAACCTGGGCAGGTTTGCGAGGCGGTATCTCGGTGGCCCTTGCCTTATCGTTACCCGATATCGAGGCTAAACCGTTAATTTTGACGGCTACGTACACTGTTGTTGTTTTTTCGATATTGATCCAAGGGCTGACCATTGGGAAAATTATTCGCTGGGCGCAAAGATGAACCAATCGAAATGGATTATGAAATGAACGAGGCAACACCCTATACGCCGCTAAAAACCTGGAAATGGGAATCTGAGAGCGGAGGCACGTTTGGGAAGATCAACCGCCCTATTGCGGGCCCAACCCATGATAAGGTGCTGCCTGTAGGAAAGCATCCCCTGCAGTTATATTCGCTCGCGACACCCAACGGCGTAAAAGTCACTGTAATGCTGGAAGAACTGCTGGCTCTGGGTTTTAGAGAGGCAGAATACGATGCTTATCTGGTCAGAATACGTGACGGCGAGCAATTTGGGAGCGGTTTCGTCGATGTGAATCCGAACTCCAAAATTCCGGCCCTGATGGATCACAGTACTGCAGTGCCGACCCGTATTTTTGAATCTGGCGCGATCCTCCTGTATCTCTCAGAAAAATTTGATGCTTTGGTGCCAAGGGACCCCGCTAAGCGTCCCGAATGCTTATCATGGTTGTTTTGGCAGATGGGAAGTGCACCATATCTGGGCGGAGGATTCGGTCATTTTTACAATTACGCGCCAGAGAAAATTAGGTATCCAATTGACCGTTATTCGATGGAAGTGAAGCGTCAACTCGACGTGCTAGACCGGCACCTAGGCCATAATCAATTCATGTGCGGTGATGAATATACCATCGCCGACATTGCGATTTGGCCTTGGTACGGTGCGCTTGTTTTAAGCAGGCTCTATAATGCAGGTGAGTTCCTGGACGTTGAATCCTACAAGCATGTCATGAGGTGGGCGGTGGAAATTGATGGCCGAGAGACCGTCGAACGTGGACGGATGGTAAACCGAACGCATGGCGAACTTCATGAACAACTCCGTGAGCGGCATGATGCGGGGGATTTTGAGAATAAGACGCAGGACAAAATTGAAGCCACAGGCTCAGAGTCTTAAACGAATGTTTTGCAACAGACGCTCTAGGGACAATGTTAAAAGTTATACGCGTGAATTAGTAACTCTTGGGAAGTGCATTCATGGAGATAAAGAAATCTTTAAATCAGATTGCCGACGAAATTGAAGAGAAAAAAATTGAAGGTTTGGGAAACCGGGCTATAGGGAAATCTCTTTTTTACTTTCTGTCGGATGGGGAGCAGACGCTTGGTGACGGTTTTAGGAGAGGCCCCGGACAAACTCTTCTTATGGGTGAGGATCCCCGCCTTCCTGCCATGCCCGATGCACCAACTCTAACGGACTTTTTTAAGTGTCGTTTTGCAAAAGCTTGGCCGTATCAGCAACATCTTCTACAGAGCGCTAATCTTGCTCAAGAAAATGGGCTACCTGAAAAAATGGTCCTTGGCTGTCTGTTACACGATATCGCCGTTGCCGGTTTTATTCGCTCCGATCATGGTTACTGGGGTGCGCAAATGATTGAGCCTTATGTGGATGAGGAAGTTAGCTGGGCTGTCCGTATGCATCAGTGCATGCGATTCTTTGCGGACGAAGCAGCTGGTTACCCCTACCCACAAATGTACACTGAAATGTTTGGAGAGAAGTTCCAGGTTGCTCCTTACATTGCGGAGGAATACAAACGGGCACGAAATCACAGGTGGTATATGTCGGGACGTATGATTTGTGTTAATGACCTATACGCTTTCGATGACAAGGTCGTTATTGAATTGGAGCAATTCACCGATGTCATAGGTCGCCACTTTAAACAGCCGGCAGAGGGGCTTGGCAACGACAACACCCCGGCCTCACATATTTGGCGCACAATACGGCGGCCCTGCAACGCGCTTTAGACCCTCCCAGGAATTAGGGTTGGATGATAGCCTCGGGCGTGAGTGGTAAATGTGCTGTTTTAGTTAGCTGACCGCCTGCCATCTGGGGTTACAGCAGGCTGTTTTGACGTAATAGAAGAATTCGGGCGGAGACTAATGCCTTCGTAACCTTTTGCCGCAACTTCATTTATAGTTGCCACGTATTTTGGCGTGCCACCATTGTACACAAAGTATCGGGTTTTGCCGTGCTCGTGTCCGTCAACATTTGAGTTATATCCTGTGAACCAGCCCTTGGCCTTTCGCATTAGCATTTTTGAGTACATTTTTGTTACGTGTGCGGTCCAACGTTCCTCGGCTTCAGGCGTTGGGTCCGCTCGAACGTAGCCGCGTTCCGACATGTACTTGAGAAGGTCTGTGCCCCAGTTCACACCGATCTCGATACCTCGTGGATAGTTTGTCGAAGCCGAGCCACTTTGCGGGCCCGCTGGCATTAACAGATTTGGAAACCCATGGACGAACATTCCGAGGAAGGTCGACGGGCCGTGTTTCCACTTATCTCGCAACTTCTCGCCAGCGATGCCCCTTATATCGATTCCGTCGAAGGCACCAGTGACGGCATCGAAACCGGTAGCATACACAATGATATCGAAGTCGTAGTCACATTCTGATGTTCGCAAACCAGATTCGGTGATTCGTTCGATGGGCGTTTCGCTAATGTCGACGAGGTGAACGTTATCTCGATTGTATGCCTCATAGTATTGTGTCTCGAGAGGAACCCGCTGAACGCCGAATCCGTGGTCTCGCGGGATGAGTTTTTCAGCGGTGTCTGGGTCATTTACTCGTTGGCGAATTCGCTCGGCGATGTATTCAGACAGTTCAGCGTTGGGTTCTTCATCGGTAAAAATTTCGCGGAAGTTTCGCAGCCAAATTCCGAATCCGGGCTCGTCGTACAAGCGATCCCAGAGTTCCACTCGTTGATCGCGAGAAACTTCATAGAAGCCTCGGCGGTCTGGTTCGTGTTCAAACCCACCAGGGGTCCGCGCGCAAGTTGCGAAGATCTCGTCGTACCGAGATTTGATATCGGCCATTTCCTCGATAGAAATGGGCCGGTTGTTGAGGGGTGCGCTCCAGTTGGGCCGTCGTTGGAAGACCGTTAATTCCCCTACTTTATCCGGGATTTCCGCAATAAGTTGGATCGCAGTGGCGCCCGTGCCGATCACGGCAACTTTCTTTCCTTTTAGATCTATTGGTTTGTGCGGCCAATGGAACGTATGGAATGACCGTCCTTTAAATGTATCCATACCCTCGTAGCGTGGCAGTGTAGGAGTAGAGAGGAGACCAAGCGCTAAGATAATGAATCGGGAAGTTAACTGGCGACCATCACTAATCGTCAGGCGCCATAGGCCACCTGTTTCCTCGAAATGAGCTGACGTTACTTTGCAGTTAAATTGCATAAATTTGCGCAGTCCAAATTTGTCTGCGACATAGTTCAAGTATCGTAAGTTTTCGGGTTGACCGGAGAATTGTTCCTTCCAATGCCACTCGTTCAACAATTCTTTTGAGAAGGAATATCCGTACGTGTAACTTTCAGAGTCGAACCGGGCGCCGGGATAACGGTTGTTGTACCATGTCCCACCTAAATCACCTGCGGCGTCCAGGACCGTCGCATTTATTTTCAGATCTTTCAGACGTTTGATCTGGTAGATTCCTGCCACGCCCGCGCCTATTACAATAACCTCATAGTGCTTCTGCTCGGTAACTCGTGACGCGGTAGTCGCTCCGTTCATCGATTTTTTGCTCATCGCTCTGGTCTCAATGACTAATTACTCTGCCTGAGGTCTACGACCAAGTATAGAAGCGTAATATGGTAGTCAACGAATACCAAACTAGCTTTGCAGTTTTGGTAACCCTACCCTAGGCGATCCTCATCAGTAACCAAACTCACTAAAATATTGGCCTTATCAGTGTTCGTCAAAGCTTACGATTACCGCAGCGTTGGCGATCACGATGCCGTCATCCCCTGCTTCATTCGGAACGTCAAGGCCACCTTGCGTCGCGTGAACGGTTACCTTCCCGTAGGGCAACTCTTTCTCCACAGAAGTTAAGTCGACAGCCTCTGGGTTTGTTACGCCGATGGTGACGGAGACGAACATGTCATTAGCCGATTTGTTTAGGGTCCGAAAAAAATTTAAACTGGAATGCCGTATTGCGTCTGAGACGGCGCGCTTTGCTGCGGTGGTGTAATTTCTCCCATGGACATCAACGCCCATCCCCATTTCCGTCACATATCGTTTTAGAGCCAAGTAACCCTCCTGTTTGTTCGACATAATGCAGTTCAGTTATGCGAATATTCCTCACCTTAGGAATGCTGAAATTCGCTGTATACTAGTTGTGAATTTAGAAAAATCGTCAACTAAAGTATGTTCGGAGATGTTGAATGAAAATGGGAAAATTCGGTGCATGGGTTGCAACTAATGGCCTCTCAAGGGATCAACTTGTTGAATTAGTGTGCGGTGTAGAAAGACTTGGTTACGATACATTATGGTATCCGGAATCGAGCTCCTACGAGTCACTGTCCCTGGCGGGTTTTTTGTTGTCCCAAAGTGAGCGATTGTTTGTAGCAAGTGGTATCTCAAATATCTACGCTCGAGATCCGTTCACAGCCATGGCAGGGCACAGTTCTTTAAATGCACTATATGGGGGCCGTTTTGTTCTCGGTCTTGGCGTTTCCCATAAACCTCTTGTAACCGGTCGCCGAGGCCATGATTACGGCAGGCCAGTCCCCACTATGCGAACTTATCTTGAGGCTATGAAATTGGCCAAAGTTGATCTTGATGACACCGACTGGAATGTTGTGTTAGCGGCGCTTGGGCCGAAAATGTTAGAGCTTTCTCGCGATATGACGGAGGGCGCGTTGCCATATTGCGTGACACCGAAACATACTGCAATCGCAAAGGAAATTCTTGGTCCCGAGCGGTATTTATGTGTGGAACAAAAGATTTGTTTCACGGAGGATGAGAGTGTTGCTCGCGAAATAGCATCGAAAGGTATGTCGCGTTACATGGTGCTAGATAATTATCGAAATAATTGGCTTCGGATAGGCTTTACTCAAGGCGACTTAGAGGACGGCGGAAGCAAACGGTTTCTCGATTCCATGGTTCTTTGGGGATCTGAAGACAAGATTCGGAAAGGTCTGCAGGCTCATCTTGATGCCGGTGCAACTCACATAGCTATCCAACCGCTTGATCCAGAAAATAAATCGACCCCAGATTTCAATGCTCTGGCAACATTTGCACCCGGAAGCTGGAGGTAAGAGGGGCATTATCCTATCCAAAACTTACCACCACTTTCCAACTTTGTGGGGTGCTGTCTGGTCAGAGATTTTAACCGCAACCTTCGGGCGCGCGTGGTCCAACCAATTTCACGTTTCTAGCTGTGATTTCGTGTGAGCTATATCTTGTTTGGGAACGGTAATCCCAGTTCATGTGTTTGGTAAGGAGTCTCACTTTCCTTTTTTCGGCTTCCGCTTTGGAGAGGTAGTTGCAAAGGTCTTTTGTCGTTTTTATGACTTCTCCATCGACGGAGGCTAGGTATCCCCACGCCCGAATACCGGATAACGCCCCAATCGACGCATCGGACACACTTTGGACGAATAATAAGCCATCGGGGTTCAGTAACTCGTCGTCTTTCAGGTTCTCTACGTCAAATACGATCCCTGATGAATGAACCCCGACCCTGTCTGTCAGTCGAGGCCGTGCTTTAGAGACGACAACCACTGTCTGCCTCCTCCCAGCCCTCTCGACAATGAGGTCGACAGGGCCTCTTTTGCCACGTAAGGCGTGGATCAAATCAGATTGGTGTTCAAATTTTACCTCTGGCGTTTCTGCTAATGCAGAAACAAGGTCGCCAAGTCTCAAAGGCCACAAAACAGATTGTTCTCGGTAGACCGCTGCGACGATTAATTCGTCCTGGGTTTGCTCTTCAGCCGCAAAACTAATTGGTATGTAGGGTGGCGATGGGTCTACGCCTTCTTCCAAAAGTTTAAAAACCCGGCAAGCCCGTAACATCTGAACGGCAAACCCAAGCCCTTCGCTCATCCGCTTGGAATATGTGGCGGAGTTAATACCAATAACCCTACCAGTATCCAGGTTAATGAGCGGTCCTCCCGAGTTTCCGCTGTTGATGGCCGCGTCGGTTTGCACCCAGTAACGTCCCCAACGATATCGATTGCCTGAGACAATACCTCGCGTTCCCGAGTAATCCAGCGAGAAAGGATGGCCGTACGCTCCGACAGGGGTGCCAACGACCGGTTCGACATCGCATTCGAGGTCAGCCTTTCTTGCAAAAGAAGGTATCTTGGCGGGTGGAATTTTTAGAACTGCTAAATCCAACAAGTGGTCAACGTAGATAAGCCGGGCTTCAGCGAATTTCTCTCCCTTGAATGCCACTTCAACGGCGCTTGGATTGGTTGCAGAGACATGGGCGTTAGTGGCTATCCAACCTAAAGATTGGTTAATTAAAAACCCGGCACCTGAGAAGGATCCTCTCTCGTCCTTTAGAAATGGATACTCAACTCGGCTACGTATCTTTACGGTATAGGTATTTGCATTCTCAAAGTGAGTCTTTTGAGAGTCGATCCCGTTGGCTAACACCGTGTTTCCGAAGGCAGCAGCTAAAATAATAAGTGCCAGAGCATACAGCATTTGGTGATGAAACCTTTTAAGAGGAAAGTGAGAGGGCACCTAGGATGTTAGCACGTTAATAGTGTGTTGCAGATAGGGTCACGTAGAGGGTGCGATTTAGGTGGGAAATAAAGCCCTTTAGTTTATGTGCCCGTGCGACAAATAGTGCTTGCGCGTTCACTTTTTAGTAATTCCCCGGTGTGCTTCCTCACCCCAAATGTCCCGAAGTCTCCGGTCTCGGCCACATCGGAAACGGTATAGCTCGTATCGAATCGGGCTTTTTTTGTAGTAATCCTGATGATAGTCTTCCGCCGGATAAAATGGTCCAGCCATCTTAATTAAGGTGGCGACGGGTTTTTCTAAAGTGCCAGACTCGGCTAATTCTTGCTTGGAAAACTCTGCCAGTCGCTTTTGTTCCAAAGAGTTGGCAAAGACGCCTGTAATATAGCTTTCGCCTCGGTCACAGAACTGGCCATGTTCATCGGTTGGGTCAACGCTATGCCAGAAAACGTCGAGCAGTGTCTCAAAGCTTATTACGTTTGGATCATAGACAATCTGAACCGCTTCTACGTGCCCAGTGCCACCGCTAGCGACCTGTTTATATGAGGGGTTGGCTAAGGTTCCACCTGTATAACCCGAAATAGTTCGAATCACTCCAGGTACCTGATCAAAATCTGATTCCACACACCAGAAACAACCACCCGCAAACGTTGCAATTTCTTTCTCACTTTGATTGTTAGAAGACGTCATCTCTTGTGTTGCTGATGTATCACAAATAAGGGCAGTGAGGAAAACCATGCAGGGGAAGAGATACAAGGTAGAGCGTAAATTCATAAGGCACTTTCTATTTGGTTCATTTTGACCGACCATAAGCTGCCATCGATGTATGTCAGAAAAAATTTTAAGACTATAATTAAAAAGAAATTAGAGAAGTCCATTTACCTCGCTGTAATTCCCTTCTATCAGTCACTTCTCCTGCCACAGGTTGGATCATAATTTTTGAGCAACAAAGTATAGCATGGGCTCTGGCTTGCTATATTCGACCACGTTATTCATCAACCCCACCTAACTCCGAGTTCACAAAGGATAGACCGCATAATTATGGTTGCAAGTTCGTCCAGGTCATCGCGCAGCGGTTTCAGAACTTTAATCAGTCTTTTGCCGTATCTGTGGTCGAGAGATCATTGGACCATGAGAGCGCGGGTGGTGCTTGCTTTGGTGTTTTTGGTGTTGTCAAAAATAGCCATCGTGTATGTGCCCATTTTTTACAAGAAAGCAGTAGACACTTTGACTTCAGCAGATACTGAGATTTTCTTGGTTGTGCCGGTGGCGATGATCATTTCGTACGGCTTAGCTCGGGTTGCTTCTCTGGGTTTTAGTGAGGCGCGAGATGCAATTTTTGCTCGAGTGGGACAACGTGCGGTCCGGACTATAGCGCTTGAGGTTTTTCGTCATTTGCACCAGCTTTCTTTGCGGTTCCATCTGGAACGCCAAACAGGAGGGTTATCTCGGATTATCGAGCGTGGCAATCGAGCTATTGAACTGCTGCTTCGTATAAGCCTTTTTAATCTGATACCAACCGTTATCGAAGTTACTCTGGTGTTCGGTATTCTTTGGTACATGCTTGACCTTCTTATCGCATGTGTCACCTTCGCAACTGTATTAATTTACATCGCCTACACAATGGTTGTTACCGAGTGGCGGATCCGATTCCGACGACGTATGAATGAAGCGGACACGAGTGCTAATACACGCGCAATAGACAGTTTGTTGAATTATGAAACAGTTAAATATTTTGGCACTGAAAGGCACGAGGCAGCACGTTACGATGAACGACTCAGGAATTATGAGGATGCGGCGGTTAAAAGTAACGTTTCATTGGCGGGCCTTAACTTCGGGCAGGCCGCTATTATTTCCATCGGGATAACGTCCGTTATGTTGATCTCAGCAGGTGGGATCATATCAAACACCATGACAGTTGGTGACTTTGTTTTAGCCAATACCTACCTAATGCAACTTTATCAGCCCCTTAATTTATTTGGGTTCGTATATCGCGAAATAAAACAGGCGTTGATTGACATAGAGCAGATGTTTCAAATTCTCACAGTCGAAACTGAGATAACAGACAAACCAGGAGCAACCTGCTTGGATGCGCAGGGCGGTGCCATCCACTTTGAGGGTGTTGGTTTCGGCTATGACAATCGGCTCCAAATCCTGAAGGATATCAGCTTCTCTCTGCCCGCGGGCCAAAAGATTGCGGTGGTAGGCTCATCGGGCGCTGGTAAATCGACATTAGCCCGTCTGCTTTACCGTTTTTACGATGTAGATTATGGAAGTGTTATGATTAATAGGCAGGATATCAGGGATGTGACCCAGGTATCTCTTCGTGCCGTTATCGGAATTGTTCCTCAGGACACTGTATTATTCAATGATACCATTGCCTATAATATTGCCTATGGTCGCGCTGGGGCTACACAAGCCGAGGTAGAGCAAGCGGCACATCTAGCCCATATCCACGACTTTATTACCAAGTTGCCAGATGGGTATCAAACGATGGTCGGTGAGCGGGGTCTTAAGCTTTCCGGCGGTGAGAGGCAGCGAATCGCCATAGCACGCGCCGTTCTTAAAAACCCGGTAATACTGGTCTTCGACGAGGCTACCAGTGCTCTAGACACGCATACGGAGCGCGCTATCCAGGATAATTTGAGTGAGTTAGCCAAGGGGCGGACCACATTAGTTATTGCCCATCGTCTATCGACCGTAGTGGATGCGGACCAAATCTTGGTGTTGGAGTCGGGTAGTATCGTGGAGCGGGGACGCCATTTTGATCTTTTGGAGCAAGGGGGAGCTTATGCTGGGATGTGGCGTCGACAGCAAGAGCACGAAGACCGATCCGTTTCTAAAACGCTGTTAAACGAGGGGTAGTGTATTCTAATTGTGGGGCGGAGGCGTGCCCTTCGTTTCATTTGTGGTTTGGAAAGAGCTCGCCTGGCACGAAGCCTCTTTTTTGTCCCGTAGGCTGAAACGGTTGACTAATTCAACGTAAACCCGTCGTAGTCCCTGGCTGCGACTTCATTGCATTTTTCAACGTATCTCGGAAATCCGCCGATATAGGGCATAAAAACCCGGGTTTTTCCGTCTATGTTTGCGCCGATGTACCAGGAGCTACACGTTGAACGAAGAGATGAGCCAGCTACTTCACCGACGTGTCCTACCCACTCGTCTTCGGCCTCTTTGTTCGCCTCTATGGACCTCATACCTTTTGCACGCATAAAAGCCATGCAATCCGCAATCCATTCAACATGCTGTTCGATTGATGGTAGCATGTTGGTTAAAACAGATGGGCTTCCAGGCCCGGTGATAGTAAATAAATTAGGGAAATCGGCAGTCGAAAGACCGAGGTATGTCTTCGGGCCGTTGCGCCATTTGTCTTTCAGTGTAAAGCCATTCCGGCCACGAATATCGATGTTCAGTAGAGCGCCAGTCATGGCGTCGAATCCAGTCGCGAATACGATGGCATCAAGTTTGTATTGTCGACCCGCTACCGCCAAACCGAGCTCTGAAATTGTCTCAATTGGAGTGCGGCTGACGTCAATTAAACTCACGTTTGGGCGATTGAAAGTTTCCCAATAGCCGGTATCTACGCACAGTCGCTTGCACCCAATCACGTTGTCTGGAGACAGTAGTTCCGCAGTTTTGTGGTTATGCACCGTCTCCCGAATTTTTTGTCGGACAAAGTCGGCCGCAGTGTCGTTTGCCGTTTTATTCACAAGAAGATCCTTGAAGGAAGCCATAAAGCCAGTACCCCCCTTCTTCCACCTAGCTTCGTATTCCTCGATACGATCCTTAGGATCCGTTTCTACGGCTGACCGCGTCGGCATTGGCCAATCTATTCCCATTGGAGTTGTTTTCGCTCGAGCCCGCAGGGCTGTGTAGTTGGCCTTTATCTCTTTTACTTCTTCAGGTTTTAAGGGAGTGTTGCGTGCTGGGACCGTGTAGTTTGGGGTACGTTGAAACACGAACAGATGACTCGCTTGCGAGGCAAATACAGGGATAGCTTGAATAGCGGAAGAACCGGTGCCAATCACGCCCACCGACATTCCGCTCAAGTCAACATTTTCGTGAGGCCAGTTTCCAGTATGAAACACCTTCCCATTAAAATTTTCTAGGTCCACAAAAGCTGGAGTGTTCGGCGCAGAAAGGCATCCGGTTGCCATTACACAGAATGTTGCACTTACGCGGTCGCGGGCGTTAATTTTTAAATCCCAGCGTTGGCTCTGCTCATCAAAAATTGCCGATTCTACTCGGGCGTTAAATTGGATATCACGGCGTAAGTCGAAACGGTCTGCCACATGGTTGGCGTAGCGAAGAATTTCTGGCTGGGTAGAATATTTTTCAGTCCATTCCCATTCTTGTTGAAGCTCGTTCGAAAATTGATAGGAATACTCTATGCTTTCGACATCGCATCTGGCACCCGGATAACGATTCCAATACCACGTCCCGCCGACTCCGCTGCCGGCTTCGTAAACACGAGCTCGGAAACCCAACTGGCGCATTCGGTGCAACATGTACATACCGGCGAAACCGGCTCCGATTATGACTACTTCCAACTGATTAACGGAAGTGGATTCAGGATTGTTAAAACGGTGCAGTGTTTCTGGCATGTGACTGGCCTGTTTATTTGGCTCTTTTTTGCCCTTTTGGGTGGGTTTCAAGTGTATTCCGGTTGATCTTTTTTGCCAGTTTAGGGCTGTCATCGCAAGTTAAAGTGCATGGTGAGACAGTCAACTGTTCTTGAGACCGTGATTCTTTTTACGTTTACTATTGGCCTGGTTTGCAATTTCGTATCTACATGTGGTTTTTTGACAGATCAACTTCCGCTAAATATCTTTCTGAAATCATTTGATGAGAGTTGCAGAAATCAAGGGAGTGCCATGTTTGAACTCGGATTGAAGGGGAAAATAGCCGTTATAACTGGTGGAAGTGATGGCCTGGGGCGGGCGACAGCCGAACGCCTTGCCGTTGAGGGTGCGAAGGTTGTAATTTGCGCACGAAGAGAGGATCATTTGCAGCGTGTTGCCAAGGGCATAGCGGCACGAAGTGGTGCGGAGGTGGTTGGGATCCGCGCTGATGTGTCCATTGCTTCCGACATTGATGAACTTATCAATGCAACGCTGGAACACTTCGGTGGCGTGGATATCCTAATCAATAATGCGGGCAAGTCTTCTGCGGCAGGACTGGAGCAGGTGGAAGACGAGGAATGGCAAGCAGATCTAAACCTTAAGGTAATGGCGGCAGTGCGGGCGTGCCGGAGGGTGGTCCCCATAATGCGAGAGCGTGGTGGCGGTTCAATAGTTAATGCCACTATTGTCGGCGGCAAGGCGCCAGGG
The DNA here is from genome assembly GCA_964611315.1 of uncultured Rhodospirillaceae bacterium. Lineage (GTDB taxonomy): Bacteria > Pseudomonadota > Alphaproteobacteria > UBA7887 > UBA7887. The sequence goes on along the minus strand of CAZSYW010000011.1, from coordinate 11,841 downwards.
GCGAGATCATTGCCGACGACTGTGAGCCGCGCTGCGGGAATAAACTTAACGAAATCCTTGGCCAACGAATACGCAGTCGATCAAATTCGGGTCAATACGGTTTGTATAGGACTTTTGAAAAGTGAACAGTGGGTGAGACGGGCTGGCAATAAGGACCCAGAGGAGCTTTATCGTGAGTTGTCCAAGCAGGTGCCGCTTGGTCGAATCGGAGAGGCCGAAGAGTACGCTGATTTAGTGACTTTTTTGGTATCCAAGCGTGCAGCCTATATCACTGGGGTAGCAGTGAATATTGACGGAGGTCTTTCGGATGCGGTCTGAGCTTGGAAATGGTCTTATCAAACTAGAATGTGAAATTGGGTTGGGGTCTGGTCAACGAATGCCGTGAAGGGCGGAGCGGTGCACGGTGTTTTCAGGCATTTGGATCAGGTGTCGTTGTCTTAGCAGTCCCGTCGATATCAGTGCGATATAGACCGCCATTCTCTATGATAAAATTCATGATTCCCGAGAGGCCTTGGCCATTTTTCAAATTTGTAAAGAAATAGGGCCTCCCTTTGCGCATGCGCTGTGTGTCAGCCTCCATAACATCTAAGTCGGCGCCAACATGAGGTGCAAGGTCAGTTTTGTTAATCACGAGAAGATCTGATCGGGTAATGCCGGGCCCGCCTTTTCGCGGGATTTTCTCGCCTGCTGCAACGTCGATCACATAGATTGTGATATCAGCTAGTTCCGGGCTAAAGGTCGCCGCCAAATTGTCGCCACCCGATTCAATGAAGCAGATCTGGGCAGCCGGGAAGAGTTTGTTCATTTGACTTAAGGCTACCATATTAATAGAGGCATCTTCTCGGATAGCAGTATGAGGGCACCCGCCCGTTTCCACCCCTTCAATGCGTTCTGCGGGCAGCGCGCCTGATCGGGTCAGGATCATTTGATCCTCTTTGGTATAAATATCATTTGTAATAACAATAATGTCGTACGCGTCACGCATCCCTTTGCACAACCTCTCCACCAACGAGGTCTTTCCCGATCCTACTGGCCCTCCGATACCAATGCGGAGGGGGCCATGGCTTGTAGATGCTGAAATCACTTCCTGCGGTGGATTCATGAACGAAACAACCTCGTGTATTGGGTTTCATGAGCAATTGACATAATGTCTATCATCGGCGTCGAAGTCCCAAAATTATCTAGTGTTATCGTAGGGGCTTTTTCGACTGCCTTGCAAATACTCGTTTCCAGATCAAGCAATGCGCGCTGGCCTTCCGACTGCCCAAGGGGAATTAAGCGGACGGCGGCGCTAATAAGGTTGGCAGCATTGGCCTGGACGAAAAAGAATAATGCCTCTCGTACTTCTATCTCTTCGGCGGCGCAGGATATGGCTGCCGCCACCGGAAGAGTGATTTCGATATTGCGCGCATTAAGTCGTTGTTGAAAAATTTCAACTTCCGGAAGTGACCAGGATTCAGAGACTGCGCGGACAAAGGCCTTCCCCTGTGAGGTACTTTCCAGTGCGAGTTCGGCACTTCCACGAAAAGCGTGTGCGAGTTCTGCTAAATCAAACATTTCTTGATCGTCCGCTGATTTCGCTGCTTCAAAAACAAGCCTAAAAAGTATGGCGTCGGTCCAACCGGGTCCGTGACTGAGGTCTATTTCAATCCAATCCACGAGTTCGGCTTGGTTACCAACATGGCCCTTTTCAATCGCAGTTTCCAAACCTCGAGAGTAACTATACGCGCCTATCGGAAAGGAGGGAGAAAACCAGTTCATGAGTCTGTAAAGGCCCTTATTCGTCGGTGCAAGGGACGGGCGAATTCTGGTCACGAAGTTGCGCCCAAAGACGAATGTGGATGATTATGATATGCGCCGTGCTCTGGTTGAAATGGCTCGTTGACAGGGCGCACCTTGGCATGAAGGCCAATTAACATCGATTCAATTACATGGTCAGGTCGAATTAAAATTCGATCGGCACTAATCGCGGCCGGAAGGTGGCGGTTCCCAAGATGCCACGCTACACGCGCTAGATGGCTAAAATTGTTAGTAGTGATTTCGGTAAGCGCTTCGTCTCCTGCCTGAACGTACAGCCAATAATTGTCTTCTAACTGAAGACCATCTCCATCGGCTATCGATACCGCTGAATCAAGATCAAGTAGCACTTCCGTGCCGCCATCGGTTTGCAAACGATATCTCCGGCGATGACGCGCATCAAAGTCAAGTGTCACACTGTCAATCGCCTTCGATGCAGGCCAATCGCCGTTTCGTGCATGTGCGATAGCGCGTCTCATGATTATATGCTCCTTAGAACAGGAAGTAGCGTTGTGCCATAGATACTACTTCCGCTGGTTCGCATGTTAGGAGAGTTCCATCAGCCTTAACCTCATAAGTTTCTGGATCGACTTCCATTAAAGGTGTCATGCCATTGTGTATCATCGAGGATTTGTCGATATCAGAACGTGTTCGAGCTACGGGTAATAGTTTCCGAGAAAGTTCATATTTCGAGTCGATGTCGTCATCAAAACTTGTTTGACTGACAAAAGTTACTGCGCTTTTAATCGATGATTGTCCGAAAGAGCCGAACATGGGCCGATAATGCTCCGGTTGAGGGGTTGGTATCGAAGCATTTGGATCGCCCATCGCAGCAGCGGCGATCGTGCCGCATTTCAAAACTATGTCAGGCTTAACCCCGAAAAATGCAGGAGACCAGAGCACAAGGTCCGCTAACTTCCCCGGTTCTACTGAGCCCACGTGTTCTGCAATCCCTTGGGTGATAGCTGGATTAATTGTGTATTTTGCGATGTACCGTTTCGCTCGTAGATTATCGTTTCCGTCAGAATCCCCGGAAAGTGACCCAAATTGTCTTTTCATTTTATCAGCCGTTTGCCACGTGCGGGCGATTACTTCACCCACTCTTCCCATCGCCTGACTGTCGGAGGCAATCATAGAGAAAGCTCCTAGATCGTGAAGAATATCTTCAGCGGCAATGGTCTCACGACGAATCCTACTTTCCGCAAATGCAACATCTTCCGGAATATCTTTATCTAGGTGGTGACACACCATCAACATATCCAAATGTTCGTCGAGCGTGTTTACCGTGTACGGGCGCGTGGGATTTGTCGAAGAGGGTAATACATTTTTTTCTCCGCAGAGCTTGATGATATCGGGCGCATGTCCTCCACCAGCTCCCTCAGTATGGAAGGCGTGGATTGTGCGGCCCTTAAATGCGGCGATAGTGTTTTCGACAAAGCCAGATTCATTCAGCGTGTCCGTATGAATAAGCACCTGAACATCAGCTTCGTCAGCCACAGCAAGACAATTATCGATAGCTGCTGGTGTCGTGCCCCAGTCCTCATGCAATTTCAGGCCACACGCTCCGGCCCTTACTTGCTCAATAAGAGCGTCTGGTAGGCTTGCATTCCCTTTGCCAAAAAAGCCCAAATTCATTGGGAAGCCCTCGGCTGCCTGAAGCATTCGCTCTAGATGCCACGGCCCAGGCGTGCAAGTCGTGGCATTCGTGCCTGTGGCTGGCCCGGTGCCGCCCCCCATCATTGTTGTCACTCCACTGTACAAGGCTTCCTCAATCTGCTGCGGACATATGAAGTGAATGTGTGCATCAATTCCTCCGGCAGTTATGATTTTCCCTTCGCCGGCGATTGCCTCGGTTCCAGGGCCAATTACGATATCAATGTTAGGTTGAATGTCTGGGTTTCCAGCTTTCCCAATTGCCAGGATCCTGCCATCCTTAATTCCGATGTCCGCTTTTATCACACCCGAGTGATCAAGAATTGTGGCGTTGGTGACCACTGTATCGGCGGCCCCGTTTGCGCGAGTCATTTGAGATTGTCCCATTCCATCACGAATGACCTTTCCGCCACCAAACTTTACCTCTTCCCCGTATCTTGTGTGATCTTGCTCGATAGTGATGAACAGTTGCGTATCGGCAAGACGCACTTTGTCGCCGGTAGTAGGGCCAAACATGTCGGCGTACGCGCGCCGTCCAATTTCTGTGGGCATGTTTAACGAGCCTCATCAAGGTGATTCATGACGGCTTGATTGAAACCGTACACTGCCCGCTTGCCGTCATAGGGTATCAATGTAACTTTACGGGATTGTCCAGGCTCAAAACGTACCGCTGTTCCGGCTGGAATGTCGAGACGAAAACCACGTGTCAGGCTACGGTCAAAATCAAGTGCGTCATTAGTTTCGAAAAAATGATAATGGCTTCCTACTTGGATAGGCCGATCGCCTTTGTTTGCGACTGTAAGAACAATGGCATCTGTGCCGGCATTAAGTGTGATATTTCCGTCTAATGCCTTGACCTCGCCAGGTTTAATCGTTGAGGCGGCGCCGCGCACGGGATTGTGCACCGTGACCAGTTTTGTGCCATCTGGAAAGGTCGCTTCGACCTGAACCTCAGGGATCATCTCGGGCACTCCATCCATGACTTGCGCTGCCGTCAATAGATGTGCCCCGTCGGACATCAGTTGTGCCACCGAGACTCCATCTCTGGCGCCTTCTACCACAAAATCGGTAATCAAAGAGATCGCTTCGGGGTAATTTAATTTTACACCACGTTCGAGCCTTCTCCGAGCCACCATTGCTGCTACTGAAATCAGTAATTTGTCTTTTTCACGAGGCGTGAGATTCACTTTTCCCTCCCTCTCAGTTAAATGTGCCAAAGCGACGGTAATATCGCTTGGTTGTCACTTACTATCGATCGAAATTTCGCCCAAAATCCACCGAAGTGCGTACGTAACTCTGCCGGGTTTCGGGTTAGCCAACGGATCAAAAGAAATCCGTTAAAAGCACTTGCCCCGCTTTCCGTTTCGTTTGAATCATTGCCCTGTTCCATTAATATTTGGCGAGCTGTATCTACATATTTAGAAGCGTCATCGGCAGCGTACACGCAAAGACCCATTGAAGTTGAATTACAAAATCCAGCAGACTTTCGGAAAATTTGCTCCATGTTATCCTCAATGTGAAGGCAGTCAGCCCAAAGAATTCTTCCATCACGATATAAGCGCCAGTCATCTCGTATCAGGCCACGACGCAATTGTTCTCCTCTTGCGATACGACCAAAGGTTATCATTTCACCGGCTAAAAGCCGTGCCCCGCCGGACACATTGAATCGGTTGATGCGGCGCAATTTACAACCGTCGAACAAGATTGTTCCTTGTGGGAGCCACTCGAGCCAGCTACCAGGCGCGAGATTGATGGTCTGTTCTAATTGCGCGATCGCTCCGTTGGAGCGGTACACTTTTTCGGCAGCCTGACCTGTTACCATTGCCGAGGATTCTTCCCCGCACTCGACACTGACGTGATGGTGATCACCACCTACTACACCCCCGGCTGTGTTCACCCAGATTGCGAGATTATCGGAGGCAGGGTCGAGAGGGAAAAGGGCGCGCAATGGTTGACTCTGGTAAAGGTCAGCTAAGTGCGTCCTTCCGTTCTGGGTGCAGAATTTAATATCAAGGCGGCCAAGGATAGCCCCCTTTTTCTGTTCGTCGGCGACTAAGTCCTCAGACCGTGAGGCGACGTCTAACATCAGACTCAACCATATCTTCCTTGTTTCCCGCCAATACTACTGATCCTCTATCCATCACAGCGTAACTGTCGGAGAGGTCGCGGGCAAAGTCGAAATATTGTTCTACCAAAAGTATGGCCATTGCTGTGGTGCTGCGGAGATGTCGGATTACGCGCTCAATTTCCTTAATGATCGAAGGTTGAATGCCTTCGGTTGGCTCATCCAGCAGTAAAAGACGGGGACGCGTTACCAAAGCACGGGCAATAGCTAGTTGTTGCTGCTGTCCGCCCGATAGGTCTCCTCCCCGTCGAGCAAGCATATCTTGGAGTACCGGAAATAGTTCAAACACGTCCCCTGGTACGTATCGCTGCGACTTTGGGAGAGCAGAAAAACCTGTCCGTAAGTTTTCCTCAACCGTGAGTAACGGAAAAATTTCACGTCCTTGTGGCACGTAAGCAATGTTTCGACGTGCTCTCTCATGAGGAGCGGTCTTCGTGATGTCCTCTTCCTGCCACCTGATTTGCCCAGATGTAACCGGCTGTAGGCCCATTATTGCGCGCAAGAGACTCGTTTTCCCTACCCCATTTCTGCCCAAAACACATGTCACTGACTTTGGTTTAGCCGCTATAGAAACGTCTCTTAAAGCGTGACTGGCGCCGTAATGCAGGTTCAGAGTTTTTACTTCAAGCACAGTTAACGACCTAGATAAACTTCAATTACGTGTTCGTCATTCTGCACGAAATCCAGCGATCCTTCAGCTAGGACTGAGCCTTCATGCAAGACGGTTACTTTGGTATCCAGGGCCCGAACAAATTCCATGTCGTGCTCCACAACCAAAATAGATCGGTTAGCTGAAATACGTTGTAAAAGTTCCACTGTTTGTTCGGTTTCTAAGTCGGTCATGCCAGCCACCGGTTCGTCAATCATTAAGAGGTCTGGGTCCTGGGCTAACAACATACCGATCTCCAACCACTGTTTTTGTCCATGCGATAAACTACCAGCTTGTAGATGACGGTGATCGTGCAAAGCGATCACCTCGAGGACCTCTTGGAGCCGCTGACCGTGGCTAGGTATGGAGCGCCGGAACAAAGTTGGAAAAACTCTGCGGTCGGCTTTCAAGGCAAGTTCAAGGTTTTGATGCACTGTCTGGTTTTCGAACACTGTCGGTTTTTGAAACTTCCGGCCTATTCCCAACTCAGCAATCGATGCCTCATCAAGTTTTGTTAGGTCTACCTTGCCATCAAAGATTGCACGGCCTTGATCCGGCCGAGTGCGACCACTCACGACATCCATCATTGTTGTTTTTCCGGCACCGTTCGGGCCAATGACGGCTCGCATTTCTCCTTTTTCCACTACAAGGCTAAGTTCGCTCAGTGCTTTAAAACCGTCGAAAGTGACGCTGACACCGTCGATGTAAAGGATCGAGCCGTGGGTATCGGTCCTTTTTGTTTCTCGAGGACCTGTAACTGTCCTGTTAACCCTATTACTCGATTCTGGTTTCACGGGTTCATGCCTTTTGCACTCTTGGTCTGCCCTTTAAACGAAAACCAAGAAGGTAGAGTTCCAACAATGCCTTTGGGCAGGAACAGTGTCACGAAGATGAAGCTCGCTCCCAGTACGTAAAGCCACGCTTCTGGTAATGCCCCTGTAAAGTACGTTTTTGCGTAATTGACCAAAACAGCCCCTAGGGCGGCGCCGTATAGGGTGCCACGCCCTCCAACTGCTACCCAGATTACGATTTCAATGGATCCAGGTGGAGCAAATTCACTGGGGTTAATAATACCAACTTGGGGTACGTATAGTGCACCGGCAACTCCCGCAATCATAGCAGATAGGGTGAAGACAAATAATTTGTAACGTGCGACTCTGTATCCAAGAAAGCGGACTCTGCTCTCTTCATCTCTAATCGCGACTAGCACCTGACCTAGCTTTGATTTCACAACAAAGCGGCATAGTAAATAACCAGCTGCAAGCGCAAACGCAGAGACGACAAATAGGCCATTGCGGGTGGAAGTAGCGTGAAGGTCGAAACCGAGTACATCTTTAAAATCAGTTAGGCCGTTATTACCCCCAAATCCCATGTCATTTCGGAAGAATGCAAGCATTAAGGCGAAAGTCATTGCCTGACTAATAATTGCAAAATAAACACCTGTTACCCTAGAACGAAATGCAAACCAGCCAAATGCAAAGGCTAATATTCCTGGCACCAATAACGCCATCAGAGCCGCAAAAATAAAACTGTCGAAACCATGCCAATACCAAGGCAACTGATCCCAATTAAGGAAGACCATAAAATCAGGCAACAACGGATTGCCGTACACCCCTCGGTCCCCGATTTGTCTCATTAGATGCATGCCCATAGCGTAGCCACCAAGCGCAAAAAAAGCCCCGTGGCCAAGGCTTAAAATACCACCGAATCCCCAGATCAAATCTACGCTGATAGCAAGTAAAGCAAAGCACAGATATTTACCGAGCAAGCTAATCAAATAGGTTGGCACGTGAAACGGAGAAGTTTCCGGGATCAATAAATTCCCTATTGGCACGAGAATCGCTGCGCTTCCAAGAATCCCCAGAAAAACCCAGCTAAACCGATCCGTTTTTTCCATGCTATCACGTATGCCGGATTTCATTGATTAGTGCTCCACCGCCCGACCTTTAAGTGCAAACAAGCCACGAGGTCGTTTCTGAATGAAGAGAATAATGAAGACGAGCACTAGTATTTTTCCAAGGACCGCGCCGGCGTACGGTTCAAGGAGTTTATTCACAAACCCGAGGCTCATGGCGCCGACCAAAGTGCCCCATAAATTTCCGACGCCACCAAAAACCACCACCATAAAAGAATCGATTATGTATGCTTGCCCTAGATTTGGGCTGACATTGTCAATTTGACTGAGCGCCACCCCGGCCATTCCAGCTATTCCACATCCGACGCCAAATGTCAGCGCGTCAATCCGTCCAGTCCGGATACCCATCGCACCGGCCATGCTGCGGTTTTGAGTCACGGCGCGCATACGGAGGCCGAAGGCGGTATGGCGGAGTGCTGCCAGTAGAACCATTAGTACAACGACACTAAAGATAATTATACATATTCGGTTGTACGGAAGCACGATCCCACCAGTGAGTTCAACCGCGCCCATCATCCAGCTTGGGCTGCCAACTTCGCGGTTTGTTGGCCCGAACATCGTGCGGACAAACTGTTGTAAAATTAAGCTTAGTCCCCAGGTGGCTAAAAGAGTTTCGAGTGGCCGTCCGTACAGATGGCGAATAATCCCCCGTTCAATGCAAATACCTGCAAACCCTGAAACTAAAAAGGCTAAAGGAACAGCAATTACAAGAGAATAATCAAAGCCGCCTGGGAGATACGTACGAAATAAATCTTGTACGACAAAAGTAGTATAGGCGCCCAGCATTACCATTTCGCCATGCGCCATGTTTATGACACCCATCACCCCGAACGTGATAGCAAGTCCGATCGCAGCCAGCAAAAGAACAGAGCCTAGGCTCAATCCGTGGAATAGAGTTTCGACAAGTCCGTAAAGTCGTAATTTACTCTCAATGGTCTCAAGCGCAGCTTTGGCGACAGCACGAACATTCTCATCTTGTTCAAGAAATTCACCCGAATCATCTTGGGACAAGAGTTTTGCCAGTAGTGATCGAATGTCTGGTTCTACATATGTTTCGAGTTCGCCAATAGCCGCAATCCGCATTTCAGCGGGGCTACCCGGGCCGAGCCGTGAAGCGGCCAAGGCCTTGTTGATTTTAGAACGAATTCTGTCATCGGTCTCGCGTTCTAGGGCGGCAGTTAGTAAGTCTATATTTGCGATACTCGGTTTCTGGAAAAGTGTTTGGGCGGCCTCCAGGCGTTTTGAGGGATCGGTGCTGAGTAGAGTTAAACGGCCGATGGCGGTCCGAATAATTTTTCGGAGTCGATTATTGACACGGACTTTTTTAATTTCTCTTTTGGAGGCTTTGCCAATTTCAGTAAGGTCAATGGGGTCAAATAATGTGTAAAGTTTGTCGTGCTTCTCTACGATCAACACTTTTCCATCGTCTTTACGCGTGTAAAGGCGACCCTCAAGTAAAGCCGCAAGAATTGGTTCGGATCGTTTTCCTTCAAGTTCTGCGAGAGTGTCGACCGCTGCAGCTTTCTCATCGAAGCTCGCAGTGGCTAAAGCGGTTACCGCTTCTGTTAACGACAAATCATCCGCAGCTATGACACACAGCGGGTTTACCAGAATCAGTAAAAGCGAAAAAATGGTGCCGGGAATATTGGCTCTAGGCCTTAGCGACATGGGTGTCTCAGCGTTAGTAATGAAAGGTTACAGCGCGGCGGTGAGCCGTCTAAATAACATGTTTTGAATTTGTTGGGCACAAATGCCGCATAAACGTAAGAGTAGAGTGTGAGCAATATCTTGAGCTATTATTGGAGATTCTAACTTTCAAGTAGGGAAAGGTGGACACGCGGCCTTCGCTGATCCCTCCCGTAGCTAAGGTCACGTGTCCTCCCAAAAACTGCCTAATTGGAGGCACCGAAATGGGGCGTTTCGCAATTTCCACACACCCAGGGGTAAGTCCAATCAGCAGTTAACTTGGAGCTTTCCGGTATGAAATCACTCCAAGCGTCGCCTTTCACCACGCCATCTGTCTGCCAAACTACGTCGAATTGGCCGTCCGGTTGAATCTCCCCAATCATTACCGGTTTCGACAAATGGTGGTTGGTATTCATCATCGATTCGTAGCCACTTAGCGCCACTACAGTTTGTCCGTACATCGCTTGTCGCACGGCATCGATATTAGTGGTGCCTGCTTGTCGCACGGCTTGGACCCACATTTTGAACCCAATGTAGTGGGCTTCCATGGGATCATTAGTGGTTCGGTCCTCGTTGCCGATGAAAGCGTGCCATCTGTCGATGAAATCCGCATTAGTATCGTTGTCCACAGACATGAAGTAGTTCCACGCTGCGAGGTGTCCGACCAGGGGTTCTGTATCTAGGCCGGAAAGCTCCTCTTCTCCAACAGAAAACGCAACGACCGGGATATCTTCAGCGCTGATTCCTTGATTTGCCAGTTCCTTATAAAATGGTACGTTTGCATCGCCATTGATCGTTGACACCACGGCAGTGGGTTTGCCAGCTGACGCAAAGTCCTTTACGTCGCTCACAATTGTTTGCCAGTCTGAATGCCCAAAGGGCGTGTATTGCTCCATAATATCGTTGTCTGTTACGCCTTTAGCGTGAAGGAAGGCGCGCAAGATTTTGTTCGTAGTCCGAGGGTATACGTAGTCTGTCCCCAATAGTATCCAACGCTCCGCTGCACCGCCATCTTCGCTCATGAGGTACTCTACTGCTGGGATAGCCTGTTGGTTTGGCGCCGCGCCGGTGTAGAAGACGTTCCGGGAGCTTTCTTCGCCTTCATATTGTACAGGGTAAAAGAGGAGGCCGTTAAGTTCCTCAAAGACTGGTAGAACGGACTTGCGTGACACGGAGGTCCAACAACCAAACACTGCTACGACTTGGTCTTTCTGAATCAACTCCCGTGCCTTTTCGGCAAATAGTGGCCAGTTTGAAGCTGGATCGACCACCACAGCCTCGACTGTTTTACCGAGGAGGCCGCCGTTTGCATTTACTTCGTCCACCATCATCAGGATGGTGTCCTTAAGCGTTGTTTCGCTAATTGCCATCGTGCCGGACAGAGAGTGCAGCACACCGATTTTGATAGTGTCGTCCGCGAGCGCCGAGTTGGCTAGCATGCTGCTTCCGGTCAAAAAGGCCGTCGCGAGAGCCACTCTAGTCGGACGCCTCCAGCTGGTCATGTTTAAACTCCTTTAAGAGGATTGGGTTATCTATACCTTATATAAGATGCAAGAAACGTGCCATACCTGACCATTAAGATGAAAAATCCTCTAACCCATTGATTTGGATTGGAGAAATTTTGTTGTTTTGTACTTTATTTCACCCTGCTATCACTTTCTCCAGAAAAATGCCTATTAATAAGGCATTTAGCAAGAAAATGGCCCAAGATATGATTGAATATTAGGCGTTTCAGGTCCAAACGCTTGCCTCTCATTATTCATCATGGAAATAGAGCCGGAGACGGTTATTCTGTGCCTCTCGTGTTTTGCCAGAATAAACAAAAAATAAATCTCTCTGCATGTGGTTCATGGGAGACGTCCTCAGAATGTCCTTCCGATTAGGGGAAGAAAGAACCGGAGTATGTCGGGTCCTTCTAAGGGGGCCAAGGTCCAGACTGTCTTACAAAAATGGCACCCGGGGACACATTTGCCCGCGGTTGGTGGTTATGTTTGTTGTCAGTGCTTGGCTCCTAAA
>CAZSYW010000010.1:21536-28206 GCA_964611315.1 uncultured Rhodospirillaceae bacterium | reverse complement strand
TTTAAATACGGCACCACCGGAGATCGTCCGATATCCCCCATGCTTCCGTGATCACTATCCTATCCTCAAATGACCTGAGATACCGTACTATTTTGTAATCCCTTAACTTAAAACGGCGAGAACACATGCCTGCCGTCCTTTTGTAAGGGGATACAGCAAACGTTATAATTTGAGGAGTTGAATGTTAGTTTTCCTACGGAAGTGCCATGCTCCCTTCACAATTTTGCGGAATAAAGGCAAAACACCGCTGCACGGAACCAAGTTCCCATGAACAAAATTTTTCACCTTGATTTTAAAATTCAACACCGAGAACTCCTGATTTTCTCGGTGCTGGGATTGTTATTTCTCACTAATATGGGCAACGCTGCCGATACAATCCTGAGTAAAGATCATGCTGCCGCAATCTTTGCCATGAACAAAAGCGAGTGGAACAACAGTGTTCTTGAGAACAAGACCGTCCAAGTGCAAAAATCGGATTTAAACGCACAGGGCATTGCGAGAATGCAGTTGCAGTATGAGAACGGCGCACTTCTTCATGTGATTCCTGAGTTCGAGGACCCAAACCACGGCCCGTCACGCATCAACGTAACCCTCGCTATGCCAACACCTATGTCATTGATGTTTGACGAAGACGCAATACGCAAAATTACAGAACAGGCCGCGCTCGAAATGCTACCTGAGTACAACCTACTAGGGAGTTTCGAAAACGTGGGCGGGGGCGTTGCTTTATTTTTTGTAATTATAGAAAATTAATAACCCCTTAAAATATTAGAAAAACCGCGAACAACAACATGGGATCAAACTTTAAGGCAGGAAGGCATGTCGCAAACAAATGATTAGAGGTGCCCTAGTCTCAGTTCTCGTTCTTGTTTTCACAATTCTCGCCAACAGAACAGTTTATTCTGAATATGGACGCTACAACCTAGCACCCGAGCAAATTGCCGAAGGTGTATACGTTTTTTGGGGCCAACAGGAGCCCCTTACGCCGAAAAACGGCGGCAACATAGTGAATACGGGATTCATCGTCGGACATAGCTCGGTACTGGTAATCGACACCGGACCGACGAAAAGCTATGCAGAAGAGATGATAGAAGCAATCCGTGCCATCACTAATCTACCAATCCGACATGCTATCGTGACCCATCATCACCCTGATCACGCGTTCGGAATACAAAGTTTTAAGGAAAACAATACAGATGTGTATTTACATGCCGATTCAAGTTCCCTTCTTGCCAAGGAGGGACCCGCACTGCTCAGAATTTTGGAAGATTTAATTGGCCACGACTGGGTAACTGGAACCAAAATCGAGGAATCCACACATAGAATAAGAACGGTGCAGAACTTCGATATTGGCGGAAGAATTGTTGAAATATTACCTTTTAGCGGCGGGCATACCCCGGGAGATTTGGCTATTTATGATCGACAAACGCGGTCTCTGTTCACAGGAGATCTCATTTTTCACAACCGGGCAGCATCTATCCCGCACGCGGATATTACAACCTGGCTCCAGCATCTCGATACACTTCTTGATTTTGGTTGGGATAAATTGGTCCCCGGCCACGGACCTCTCGTAGTTGATCATGGCCCCTTTCGAGAACTTAGTTTATACCTTAATTTTCTACAGCGTACTGCAATTCAATCTGCAAAACGCGGCGATACACTGGCAGAAGCGTTACAAACGGACATCCCTGTTCAATTTAACAAACTCGCAACGATCAAGGCAGAATTCCAACGATCTATGACAACTTTGTTTCGAAAATATGAAGCAGATGATTTCGACACACCTGCATCCACCAATTGAGTAAATCGTGTTCCATCTACCAGAATATTCTGGAGGTTAATTACGAAGATATCAAACAACCACCACAACTTTATTTGTTTAACTTGCCGGCCGTCAAGAAATTGCAATTCAGAATAAGTGGCTTATGAAAATGCATCCTGTCGTTCTAGGCACATTGATCATTGCGTCATTATGGTCAAATCCGTCACTCGCGCATCACGTAATGGATGGCGAAATACCTCTCACATTTTTTTACGGCTTACTCTCAGGCCTTGGACATCCAGTAATAGGGTTTGATCATCTGGCATTTGTCGTTGCAGTGGGCCTAATTGGTTACTTCCATCAAAACCGGTATTTACTTCCCTTGGCATTCCTGATGGGTACGCTTGGCGGAATTGTTTTTCAATTGACGTCGTTTAAATTATATTTGGTTGAACCTGCCATCTCTGGGTCAGTGGTCTTGCTCGGTATTTTGGCCCTACGGGCAAAACGTTTACCAACACAAGTTGTCATATATGGTTTTGTTATCACGGGCATTTTCCATGGATACGCATATGGAAGCTCCATCCTCGGGGCAGAGGTGACGCCACTCGTCGCGTACATAATGGGTCTTTTAGCCATACAGTACGCCATTGCCGGAATAGTCATAAAATCACTGGAACTATTGTCTGGCGCCGATGGTTCGAAAATTCCCATGCGCGTAATAGGGGGTATAGTATTGGCTGTTGGATTAATATTTACAGTCGAGAACTTATCGACATATTCCTCTTTATAGCCATTCTACCTTATTTATGACCTTACGAAACGGGCTCCAAGCTCAGCGTCCTCGTCATTTTGATTCGCCAGAAGGCTAATAACTACAAACACAAATATATTTGCAATCAAGCCCAATAGACCGGGGTGCAAATCAAAGGGTTTTCCGTCGGCAATAAGCTGAAAATAGAAATTGACGCCGACACCAACCAACAAACCACTGATAGCTCCATTTCGGGTTCCGCGTCGCCAAAACAAAGCACCATATACCGATGGCGCAAACTGGACTATCGACCCATAGGCACCGAGCAAGAGTTGGATCAGACCTTGTGACCCAAAAATAGCAAGGTAATACGCAGCACCACCAACTAATACCACGGCCACCCGCATGACCAAAAGTTGCGCACGCGCAGCTAAATCCGGCTTCAAGGGTACGACAACGTCACGTCCAAACGATACAGAGGCGCCGTGAGTAATTGCATCCGCTGACGACATAGCTGCTGCAAGAGCACCAGCACCAATTAGGCCGTATAAAATACCTGAACCACCCAACTCATGAGTAATGAGATAAGGCAGCACCTGATCTGAACTCTCAAGAGCCTCCGGAGGAACAACCCCAATCGCCGAAAAACCAATAAACAGAACCGGAACTAAAAAAAGCGCAAACAACGGATACGAGATCACAGTCAGTTTTATCCGACGCTCGCTGGTGGTATAGGATTTTGTAAATAAGTGGGGCCACATTAGAAAGCCAATCATAGACACCAATATGGCGCTCGAATACGCCGCAGCAGACATCGCCGACCCGGTTCCACCTATTACCAAAAAGTCAGACGGCTTTTCGCGGGCAACCGACTCGAACATTGCGCCTACACCACCATGCAGGTGCCCCACCAAATAAATACTTAATACCCAAGCTACTACTAACATCAAAATAGCTTGCAAAACATCGCTCCAGGCTGCGCCTCGAACCCCACTCGTTATGACGTAAACAACCACGATGCCATAGGCTATAAGAGCGCCAAGCCACACCGGTATATGGCCTTCAGTCAGGACATTGAAGACATACGCCATCCCTTTAATTTGAAGTGTCAGATATTGTATGAATGCCAGTACTGAAACAATTCCGACGATAACTACTAAGGCCCGCGACCTGTATCGGTCGCTGAGCAAGTCCCCCATTGTGAAGTAATTATTTTCCGCCCCAAGACGAGCCACCTTCGGGCCAATAACGTACCATGGCAGTAAACCCAGCGCGGCATAGGCCAAAATATAAAATGCTGCAGCACCCTTCGAATATGCCCAGCCTGGTCCTCCAAGAAACGCAAAAGCGGAGAAGATTGTTCCGCCCATGAGAAACCACATAACGAACAGGCCGAGTCCCCGGTCTGCAACGGCGTACTCAGATACTGAAAAGAAAGAACGGCCGCGACCTGCTAATAAACCTAAAGCAAACGCGAACATAAGGTAAACCGTCATTGCTATTATGGCGATGACCCAGGTATCCATCTATTCCCGCTCCCCACCATGCTCGTAAAGGAAGAAAGCAATAACCCCGAAAAACTCAACAACAATCCAAAAAACCACCCAAATCATGGAAAAAGGCATGCCCAGTACGAAAGGCTCAACTCGATTGCCAAGTCCATAAATTGGAAAAATCATTACAAGAGTGATTAAGATGACAAAAACGACGAATGCCGGGGTTGCCGTTCGCCGACCTCCCTGACCGTCCCTTATACGCCTTAATTCCGCCATCTGGCCTTCCCCACCTACAGCTTCGTCATCAGCACAGATATTAGGCAAATTTCAGGTAGTAGCACAAATATCATGCTCTCCGTTTCTAAGCCTCTCCAACAGCCTCCTCCAGGAGAGACAGGGCCCCACGGGCAAAGTTCCACATGTTTGACTGTCGATCATCGCTACCCGTCTCGATGGTGCGCACGTGTTCAACAGGTCCTGAAACCGCTAGGCAAGTATGTCCAGGCTTGTCCCCATAACGGTTACCGGCAGGACCCGACGCCCCAGTCTCTGCAAGCCCCCATGTTGCGCCAAGCTGCTCCCTCATAACACGGGAGAGCCATGCGGCATAGGGTTCCGAAGCAGAACGAATACCCTTCAGTGCCTCGCTCCCGTCTGGTAACAATGCTTCCCGCGCAGCTAGAGTGTAGATCACTCCGCCACCCACAAAGTACGAGGACGCCCCCGATACCGAAAGTAATGAAGCCGAAATTAAACCCCCTGCGGATGATTCAGCGACAGCAACGGTCTCTTCACGAGTTTTTAGTAACCGTGCAATATCGGCAGAAAATTCCATTAGATCGTGCATTCTTACCAGCTATCGTTTCTACGCGATCACGTCAATATAAAGTTAATTTCGATTACCAACGGGCACAACTGGCTTATACCCATAGTCCTTCGTTCGGAGCGAAAGGTATTTTGAATACCAGGTTGAAGTTTCATCCGCGAATGGCGGCCGTCGCAATACAATTTAAAAATAGTATGTCACGCGAGATGGAGTAAACTCCTCCTCCAATGCTGGAAATGAGAACATTGTTCAAGGTCCACCGTTCAGAACAACACTGAGTTATTCACCGAGGAGCTTACATTGGCAATTTATGAATTACGTACGTATACACTGGTCGTTGGAAAGCTTAATGAAGCAGTTGAGCTATACACGGAAATAGGTTGGCCAGCCCTAAAACCATACCAGGATCACCTCGTGGGTTATTTCACGGGAGACATCGGCGCCCTCAACCAAATTGTTCATCTATGGAAATTCGAAGACGATGCCAATCGGCGGGATTTTTGGGCAAAAATCTATGCGGACAAAGGTTTCATGGCATTTGCGGCGAAATTCAGGCCATTGATACAGAAGCAAGAGAACAAATTGTTATTGGCTTCCCCTTGGGGTCCACATCCCTAAAATGGCTGCACGCCAACATCACGTCATATCATCTCGAAGTTGACGCGGCACGTAAATCGAACGATGCATGATGCGCGAGACCGGTTCGTCGTCGCGCGCAGCGACGGACACGTCTAGATCGACAAACAAATGGCCCTTCCGGTCAAAATTGTCCGTGACAACCGCCCGTGTCGTGAAGAATTCGTCAACATCTAATGCCCTTAGGTTCCAAATCCAACTCTCCACGTGGATCCACGGTCCAAGACAAACGTTTTCTCGGAGAACTAAATTTGCCCTACGAAGGATATAACCCGGGTGCACCCATCCTTCCTCTTGATAAATGGTTAAATTCTCACTAACAGAGGCAAGATACGCCGGATGATTGGCGAGGGCCGGTCCCTCATCACGGGCTCCGAGAACTGTGTTGGTTGCAAGTGTGGATGCGCTAGCAACTGGCCTATGGTCATAATCAGGCATTTCTCTTCGTGAGATTACAATGTGTGGCGGTGAGGTTGGTGCCTCCAAAGAAGCCTTGCCCTCGCCACAAATTGGCCCACCGGTAGATGCTGAAACAATCATCTCTCCGCTCTTTTTTAGGGATGCTGAGACAACGGTTTGGTCGCCCTCGTAAACTGGTTTAGCCAAACGCACGTGCATAAACCCGTTCCTGAGCCAGTCAGCCCCCCAGTGCGAGACCGGCGCATGGGTCATGTAAGCATAAACATCAACTCCTGGCACCAATGCCCCAGAGAAACCAAATTTTTGTGCTATCTCGTCGTCGTGAATCTTATTGTCGGATCCATGCCCGGTGTTTTGGGCGATGACCGAGTGTTCTGCTAGATTAAGGACAGACACAATGACCTCACTGTTTCTGACTGTGGAGCACACCGTCAAGCTTGAGGCGATCTATATCAGCTTCGCCGTAGCCGACTTCCGTCAGAATTGCGGAATTGTCCGCTCCAAGGAATGGCGCTAAGGCAGTCACCTTAACAGGGCTCCGATCGAAGCGGGCGGCAGGCCTCGGTTGTCGTACATCCCCGAGGGTCGGATGATCGTGTATTTCAATAACCCCGTTTTCCTGAACCTGCTCATCCTGGAGGATTGACCAACGATCTAGAATTGGAGCACATGGTACATCTTCAATTTTCATGCGTTTGAGAATTTCGCTACTTTGCCATTTAGCCAGTTCATCCGACATCATTTGTCGACGCAAAGTTTGATTCTTTGAACGATCT
>CAZSYW010000010.1:0-21518 GCA_964611315.1 uncultured Rhodospirillaceae bacterium | reverse complement strand
GCCGGCGTCTTAAATTTTGAATCCTGAATCCATTGATCGTGGCGTATCGCTCTACAAAAACCAGCCCACTCCGCGTCAGAAACAGCCGCCGCTGTGATATACCCATCTAGTGTCTTGAATACTAAATCTAGACCCATCTGCGCCTTGGCCGGATCCACCTCATTGCCCACAAAATTTAAACCGGACATACCTTCGGGCCACAAGTAAGCCACCATCGTATCAAGCATGGACAAACGAATGTGCTGGCCCTCACCCGTACGCTCACGGTGTAACAACGCAGCAGTGATAGCCTGTGCCGCAGTAACTGATGTCGTCTTATCGGGGATGATAGTCCGAACCATCCGCGGTTCCCCACTTTCACGGTCACGTTGAATGTCTGCAAGCCCTGATATTGCCTGAATGATAGGATCGTACACCCGTTGCCCCGCATAAGGACCCGACTCCCCAAACCCACTAATCGAAACAAAGATAATTTTCGGTTGGATACCACGTACTACATCCTCACCCAACCCCATTCGCTCGATAGCACCGGGTCGAAAATTTTGAACTAGGACATCTGCCGTTGCCACCAACTTCTTCGCAACCTCAAGCCCCTCTGGTTGCTTAAGGTCGATCGCCAAGGATCGTTTGCTCCGGTTACAAGATAAAAAACCTGATGGCATACCCCGATACGGCACGCCGGCTTTACGCATGTATTCACCGCCAGGCGGTTCGATCTTGATTACGTCGGCGCCTTGGTCGCCCAGCATCATGGTCGCCACAGGACCTGAAACCATTGTTGTCAAGTCGATGACACGGAAGCCTGTCAGCGGTCCGGGCATTCGTCGATCCTTTTTTTCAAAATATTTATTTACTAACTGCCGCTTCAGCCCGAAGCACTGAGTTCGGAATACCATTCGGGAAATTGACTTTTCTTGCAGCCTGATAGGCAGGACGCATTTGCACGTGCTCCCTATAGTTACCCAGCACATCAGGCACATCAAGGTCGTATAGATTGGCCCAATCAAGGACGGTGGTCATGAGAATATCCGCTACAGAAAATTGATCTTCGACCAAATAAGCTTTCCCATTTGTCACTCTTTTTGACGCGGCAGTAATTTGTTTTTTGAAATACTGCTCTGCTGACGCTACAGCGGTTGGTTCAGCTCCATAAATTTCTCTAAGACTGTCATGACGGCGAATGAAGTAAAGGGAGTGCGCGTCAAGTTCTGTCATTACGAAATAACACCACTCGTTAATTTTTGCCCTGGTTTTTGCATCGTTGCCACGAAACAATCCATTACGAAGCGGAAAGGCTTCGCTCATATAACTGATAATAGCCGCGCTCTCTGTTAACACCAAAGATCCATGCTGAAGCACCGGAATTTTTTGCTTAGGATTCATTGCTGTAAACGTATCGGTTGATGTTTCACCAGAACGGGCTGTTATCGGTATCACATCGTAATCAAGATTGAGTTCCAGTGCCATCCAGTGGACTCGCATGGCCCTCCCAGTTTCGATGCCCCAAACTCTGATGTCTTTAGCTTTAGCCATTTTTTGTCCCCGTTCCCACGGACTAGGTTAAAGGAACGGAAATTCCGTGTTTATCAAAGGCCGGGCGAGCCTGCAAACGCTCGAACCAGTCTTGGAGGTTTTTTTGTTCAATTCGCTCTTCTTTCTCTACCAGGGCATACCAACGCCACGCCATAATACCAAGCGAAATTTCTGCTAAGGTAAATGCGTCACCCATGATCCAACGCCGATCATTCAGTCGATTGTCTAAAATTCCCCAGACAGGCTCTGCCTTTACAATAGCCTCTTTAATTTTAGATGACGGTATTTTATCAGGGGTCCGAACTCTGCCCCAAAAGATAGTGGTCATCGGTGGCACCACCGTCGTTTGCTGCCAATCCATCCATCTCTCGACATCTGCTCGAGACGCAATCGCCGAGGGGTATATCTCTTCGGGACCATATTTGGTCGCCAGATAACGGAGAATCACATTACTTTCCCAAAGAACAAAACCATCATCCTCGATTGTTGGCACAACCGCATTTGGATTGCGAGCCAACATATCAGGGTCACGGGTCCGTCCAAATTCACCCCCCGCATCTTCATGTTCGTAAACAAGTCCAATTTCTTCGCACAGCCAGAGGACTTTCTGAACATTATTTGAATTTCGTCGTCCCCAAATTTTCAACATAGTAGTATCTCCTCACCTCTCCTCGCCAGAAGCAATCCGAGCTTCCCATGCCCCATAATCCAAATCAGGTTCATGGATTGCTCTGATCTGCGACTGTTCCTTTCCCTTCAATAATGCCACTAAAGCCTCATTGTATGGTACTGTTATTCCAAGCATTTCAGCCTCCCGTAGAACGGCTCCATTGATGGAGTCGATCTCAGTTGGACGACCAGCATCCACATGCTGAAGCATAGAGGGGCGGTTAAACCTATTCGGCAAGTGCTCCATTAACTCATCTATTACATTCGGGTTAGGTAGCTTGATATTTTTCAACTCGGTAATCCTCATAACCTCATCAATAATTCGGCTCTGAAAAGCTGCCAAAGCTGGAACTCTGGGAATTTCACCACTCCTCAACCCGGTGGTGGCAGCAATTGCATTGACAGCACAGTTGATCAAAAACTTCTGCCATATTTGACCCATGATTTCTTCAGATATATCCACAACGAATCCGGCCTCTGTCAACTGATCCGCTAACGCTTTAACGCGTGAACTGGAAACCCCATTTAGCTCACCAAGTGACGTCTTCCCCATATGGGTCAGTGAAACATGGCCCGCCCCTATATTCGCTGCGCTACACATACTAGAACCACCTAAAGTGCGTGACGCACCTACTTCAGCGGTCAAGGCCTCAACGTTACCTATACCGTTCTGAAACGTAATCGCAAAACCATGACTTCCGACCAATTTTGACACGGTTTTAACGGCTTCCTTCGTATTGTTTGTGTCGACAAACATAATGATGGCGTCTGCAACCGCCCCATCTTCCGGTTCTGTTCGAGCGGATAACTCGACCCGATGAGTTCCCAACACGCCATCAATCAACAATCCATCTCGATTGATAGCGGCGACATGTGCTGGATTACTGTCAATTATTTGCACCTTGTTTCCCACCAGGGCCAACAAACCCGCAAAGGAGCCGCCCATAGCCCCAGCACCAACCACCGTGATCTTCATTAAGAGTATCCCCCATTACCTCGGCGGACGCTATCCGACTTGATAAATTAACCTTAGTCAATAGTGAAGTAGCTAAATACAAAAACTAGCTGGTTCGGCCTGTCTCTTGGAGGGAAACTAAAATGCATTTTGGCGTATTCATGTTCATTACTGATTACTCGATGACCGCCGCAGAATTGGCGATAGCGGCGGAAGAACGTGGCTTCGAGTCGATGTGGATTCCCGAACACAGCCACATCCCGACCTCTCGAATTTCTCCGTTTCCCGGAGGCGGAGACTTACCCAAGCCATATTACGACGTGATGGACCCATTTATTGCGCTGGCAGCTGCTGCCTCCGTGACAAAAAAAATCAAACTTGCGACAGGTATATGTTTGGTTATCCAGAGGGACCCTCTCCAAACGGCGAAAGAAGTCGCAACACTCGATCAAATTTCCGGAGGACGTTTTATTTTCGGTGTGGGCGCCGGGTGGAACCTTGAAGAAATGGCCGATCATGGCACCGATCCAAAAACTCGTGGTCGGCTGATGAACGAACGGATCGAGGCAATGAAGGTCATCTGGGCAAATGAAAAAGCAGAATATCACGGCGAATTTGTCGACTTTGATGAAATGATGTCGTGGCCCAAACCAATACAACTACCCCACCCACCGATTGTCGTTGGAGGAAGTTTTCCGCATGGGGCGAGGCGAGCCATAGCTCTCGGAGATGAATGGATGCCGGTAGGTGGACGTGACGCCGATCCCGTGGAAATCAAATCCCAATTTCGACAAATGGCGGCTGAGGCCGGGCGTGAACCAGATAGCCTAGGTTTAAGTGTGTACGGAGCACCAAGTGACGTAGACGGTAACCGAAGGCTGGCTGATCACGGAATTACCCGCTCCGTTTTCCGGCTTCCATCAGAAAAAGCCGATACCATTTTACCCGTTCTCGATAACGCTGCAGACATCATGCGCCAAATCAACGGGTAAGCCACTACCAGGTATCAATATTGGGGCGTTTCTTCCCTTTTCTATCTGCAGGCGCCGGAGAGGAGCGAAGCGCGCCCACAATCCAGCGACGGGACTCCGCTGGATCAATTACATCGTCAAATTCAAAATGCGATGCTGTGTTGAGTGCTTCACCCTCAGCATATGCTCTGGAAACCATTTTTTCGAACAACACTTTACGTTCTTCCGGGTCCTTAAGCGCAGCTAATTCCTTTCTATAGCCTAGCTTCACTGCACCCTCTAAACCCATACCTCCAAATTCTCCAGTCGGCCAAGAAACCGTGAAAAGAGGCGCGTGGTAACTGCCCCCAGCCATCGCTTGAGCACCAAGGCCATAGCCTTTCCGAAGCACTATAGTAAAAAATGGAACTGTAAGATTTGCTCCGGTGACAAATAAACGACAACAATGCCGAACCAAAGCGGTCTTCTCTACTTCAGGACCCACCATCATTCCGGGCGTGTCACAGAGCATCAGTACAGGTAAATCAAAAGCATCGCACAACTGCATAAAACGTGCAGCTTTATCGGCACCATCACTATCAATAGCACCAGCCAAATGAGCAGGATTATTTGCGATGAGGCCGATAGGGCGACCTTCTATTCTTACCAGTGATGTAACCATGCCTGGTCCAAACTCACGCCGTAACTCAAGGACACTTTCTGAATCAGCCAACGTGTTAATGACACTTCGCACGTCGTATATTCGCACACGATTCTCCGGAATAGCGCTACGAAGAAGACGTTGATCGGCGCAATCCCACTCTTGCAAGTCACCTTGAAAATACGAAATGTATTTTTTCCCAATGCTTACAGCTTCTGCCTCGTCCGAAACCGCTAGGTCAACAACACCGTTAGCAATCTGGACTTCGATAGGCCCTATCTCCTCCGGCCGAAAAACCCCTAGCCCCCCTCCTTCGATCATTGCCGGCCCGCCCATTCCGATGTTTGAGTTTTTCGTCGCAATGACGACATCACAACAACCGAGTAATGCAGCATTTCCAGCAAAACAGCGCCCTGAAGTTATACCTACCAGAGGAACCAAACCCGACAACTTACCGAACAAATGAAATGCCTTAACATGTAGGCCCGCTGGGGGGGCGCCATCAGTATCCCCGGGTCGACCCCCACCTCCCTCGGTAAAAAAAATAACCGGCAATCGGGATCGTTCCGCAATTTCAAACATACGATCCTTCTTCTCGTGATTCATAAAACCTTGCGTACCCGCTAGAACCGTGTAGTCGTAGGACATAACCACACATCGCGAACCCTGTTCGCCGAACAGATTGCCATTCACGCTCCCCACCCCAGAGACAAGTCCGTCGGCAGGCGTACGCTCAATCAAATCTTCGACAGAACGACGTTGCCTTTGGGCAGCAATGATCAAAGGTCCATATTCAATAAAACTTTCAGGGTCACACAAATCAGCTATGTTCTCTCGCGCCGTTCTTTGGTCAGTGGTTCGCCTACGTGCAACCGCATCTGGCCGTTCCCGGTCGTAGCCGAGACTATGCCGCTTTTGGACGGCAGCAAGATCATCGCGAATATGCTCGATGTTCACTGTCGCTAATTCTTCGGTTATTTTCTCTTGAACTTCGTCAGGCTCCAAGAACGCAAGAGGGTACCCTTCGAAGACGGTGTCCCCAACGCTGACAACCATTTTTCTGACCCGGCCGGAACAATTAGAAACGACGACGTGCTCCATTTTCATCGCTTCCATAACAAAGATATTTTGCCCACCCTGAACCTTATCACCTACACCGACGGTAATGCCTACGACGGTGCCTTGCATAGGCGCGAGAACTGGAACGGTGCCATCTGGAGTGTCTAGCGCTGCCGGAGCCTCACCACTGTTTCCGTTGACCGGATGTGCCATAGCGTCTGATGGAAGCGTCGATTGTTTGCCGTACTCAAGGACAGCAAGCGGGTCGTCCTCCGTTATATTGGCACCCGCCCGGACCAGCACACTCGACGCAATTTTTTTATCCGAGCCGAAAGAGGACTCGCTCAATGTTTTAGCTGTTTCTAGCAAGTCTCCGAGGTTTTCTTCTACAAAGCGAGTATGGATTTTACCCGAAACTACGTCTGGATGTTCTAGAATTGCTCGGACAAAGGATAGATTCGTTGCAATACCTCCGATTCGAAACTCTCCTAAGGCTCTGCAGCATCGCGTCACAACATCCGAAAAACCAACATAGGGGCTGTGCGCTATAAGTTTTGCCAACAGAGAATCGAACCTCGGACTTGGTTGATATCCTCCATAACCAAAACTATCCACACGGACGCCTGGCCCCGTCGGCACTTCAAAGACTGACAATTTTCCACTGGCGGGCTGGGCCATACCGTCCGGATTCATACTTTCCATATTTATCCTGACCTGAATCGCGTGACCCCGCGGCTTGTTTACCTCCGATTGCCGGAGGCCCAATTCTTCAAAACTCAAACCTGCGCTGACATCCAGTTGAAGCCGTACCAAATCAATGCCGCTAACCTCCTCCGTCACAGTGTGCTCTACCTGTAGACGAGGGTTTGCCTCTATGAATACAAATGCTCCATCGTCCCTGTCGATCGTTCGAGCATCGACTAAAAACTCGAAGGTCCCTAAATTCCTATAATTGACACCAGAAGCCATACTTACGGCGGATCCCACAAGACGTTCACGCAGTCCTTCGGATAAACCTGGACAAGGTGTAAATTCGACTAACTTTTGACGTCGGCGCTGCAAGCTGCACTCACGTTCTCCCAAGTGAATAACCGACCCAGCCCCATCCCCTACAACCTGAATTTCAATGTGACGTGCATCGTCAATTACCCTCTCGACATACACCGCATCATTTCCGAATGACCGCCGCGCCTCAGAACGACACCGCTCATACGCAGACGGTATCTCGTCTATATCCCGTACCTCGCGCATGCCGCGCCCGCCCCCACCAGCGATCGCCTTAATTAATATTGCCGCATCTTGACCCAGGGATTCGAAAAAACCTTGGCATTCTTCCAAGCTCGCTGAACAACTCGTGCCAGGCGCCACAGGAACCCCGCAAGCGGAAGCATGCGCGCGCGCTGCTAGCTTATCCCCAAATAATTTTAACTGGTCGGCCGTAGGTCCTACAAAAAGGAGGTCGTTCTCCTGACACAACAAAGCGAAATCTGACCTCTCACTAAGAAATCCATAACCAGGATGGATTGCGTCGCAACCAGCGGCACGCGCCTCTTCAACTATTAGTGGCGCGTTCAAGTAAGACTCAGGACCCGTCCCAGGCAAGCGTCGTGATTGGTCTGCCATCCGAACGTGAAGGGCGTCGATGTCATCCTCAGAATAGACAGAAGTAGTCCGCAAACCCGCTTCCATAGCTGTTCGCAGAATTCGAACTGCAATCTCTCCTCGGTTGGCTACAAACAAGGATGTCAGGCTCAAAATACCCTCCAGAAATTTTGTGTGCACGTAAGGTAGGATAGACGACCAATATTTGTTTACACGATTGGTAGTTCTTCCATCTCAGGGAAAATTACCTCCCCTTTATAGGAATAAGTTTCAGGGTCATTAGACCCGGTGGAGTATTCTTTGCAACGTCGTTTTTAAAAATAATGGTATATACTTTTTAGACCTTACTGAAATGTAAAGAAATTGCCCTCAAAGAGCCACTTCTCCGAAATGAACGAACCAACATACGAATATTAAATTTCTAAACAAAGCAGTGAAAAGGACAAATGCATGAATGCGGAAAGAAACAGGCAGGTTCTCCTTGCACGCCGGCCACTCGGTGAACCGAAACCATCGGACTTCAGATTGGAAGAAAAAGAAATTCCTGTGCCCCGCGAAGGTGAGGTTCTGTGCAAAACAATATACCTATCTTTGGATCCATACATGCGTGGGCGAATGAACGAAACAAAAAGCTATGCTGATCCGGTCCCAATAGGTGGGGTAATGGAAGGTGGAACAGTTAGCTGTGTAGTTTCATCCAAGAACCAATCGTTCTCGGAAGGAGATATCGTGGTGTCGCGCACGGGATGGCAAGATTACGCGACTGTGCCAGGCTCTGAGCTACGAAAAGTGGATCCAAACATTGCGCCCATCTCTACGGCCGTAGGAGTGCTCGGCATGCCTGGGATGACCGCATACACCGGTCTCCTCAACATTGGCAAACCCAAACAGGGGGAAACTGTGGTTGTGGCCGCCGCTTCCGGGGCGGTGGGCTCGATCGTTGGTCAGATCGCTAAAATCAAGGGCTGCAAAGCTGTCGGAATAGCAGGGTCCTCAGAGAAATGCGATTACGTAACCAAAACTCTTGGTTTTGATGCCTGTTTAAACCATGCGGACCCGAACTTTGCCTCACAGCTCTCGAGTGAATGTAATAATGGAATAGACGTTTACTTTGAAAATGTTGGAGGAACGGTATGGGAATCCGTTCTACCATTATTAAACATGTTCGCGCGTATTCCTGTCTGTGGTTTAATTTCGCACTACAATGCAACTAGCCTGCCTGAGGCTCCAAACCGAGTACCAGAACTCATGTTCAAAGTACTCACGCATCGCCTGACGCTAAGGGGTTTCATAGTAAGAGATTACGACAGTCAGCAGGCTGAGTTCCTCTCTAACACTGCCAATTGGCTGAAAAACGGTGAGATCCAGTACCGCGAGGATTTCGTTGACGGACTTGAAACTGCGCCCGAAGCTCTAATCGGCCTTCTTAAAGGCAACAACTTCGGCAAATTAGTGGTCCGTGTGTCCCCGGACCCAACAACTTAATGACAAATCTGAAACATCGAGTCACGTATCAAGCGGCACGATCTTGCCGCTTGATAGTCTCAATTTTACGTAGGATAGCGATACGAGTTTGTTCCGCCGTTTCTATAGCCTCCGCTTTTACGTGGCCAAAACCACGAATCTCCTCAGGCACCTTCGCAAGTTCGAGAATGGATGCGTAGTTTTCAACACTTAATTCCTCACACAAGCGTTTGATATCGGACAAATACTGATCACGAAGCTGTCGTTCCAATCGTCGCTCCGTGGTCCACCCAAATAGATCGAAGCGCGTCCCACGCAATCCTTTTAAGCGCGCCAGGAATTTGAATATCGAAAACATCCACGAACCAAACTTACTCTTTCTTGGTAATCCTGTTTTTGGATCCCTCCTGGCAAACAACGGTGGCGCTAAATGGAACTGTAACCGATAGTCACCGTCAAACGTTTCCTCTAATTTTTCTGTAAATTGGCCATCAGTAAAGAGGCGTGCAACTTCATACTCATCCTTATATGCCATTAGCTTGAATGCATATTTTGTTACAGCATCTGACAACCCATCAAAGTCCCCGTCAAGCCTCCGCTCCGCTTCTCGGACCCGATCAAGCAAATCCTGGTACTGGGCAGCATATTGTACATTCTGGTATGCAGACAGGAATGCCACCCGTTGTTGAATCCGATTTTCCAGCCCATCCATTACTGGTTCACCATCAATCGGCAAAAGATTGGAAAGGTCTTGTGGCTTTGCCGCGGCTAACCTACCTAACCGGAATGCACGCAGGTTAAATGGAACCGCCACACCATTTAATTCGATTGCACGCTCAATTGCCGCAACAGAAAGCGGTAGAGCACCCAACTGCAAGGCATAACCAATCATGAAGGTGTTGGCCCCAATAGTGTCACCGGTCAGAGCAAGGGCAATTTTTGTGGCCGCAACAGCATTCATTTGCTCGCGTCCAGCATGTTCTTCCAAGCCACGAAGCAACAATCCACCATCCAGGTTCATGTTCGGCTCGGTCTGAAATTGAGGGGTGGGTGTCAAAGTTTCATTGACTACTACTCTTGTCTTGCCAGGTTCGATGGTGCGAACAGAGACTGGCGCCACGGACGCAACCAAATCGCAGCCCAACAGCAAATCTGCCTCCCCAAGACCCACGTCTGCGGAGGACATAGCTTCAGGGTCCATAATAATTTTTAGGTGACTGTATACCGCGCCATTTTTTTGACTGACGCCCGTCATATCAAATACCGCAGACCCCTTCCCTTCCACGTGAGCAGCCATTCCAAGAACGGCTCCAATAGTGACAACACCCGTCCCTCCAACACCTGCGATCAATACGCTCCAGTCCTTATCGACGCGAGGCAGAATGGGGTCTGCCAGTTTCTCAATCAGCCCGTCAGGAATATCTGTAATTCCGCCCCGTTTAAGGCTCCCACCATGCACGGTGACAAATGATGGGCAAAAACCTTCCACACACGAATAATCTTTGTTGCAACTTGATTGGTCGATAATCCGTTTGCGGCCGAACTCGGTCTCGAGAGGATGTATGGAGACACAATTCGCCTTGACGGAACAATCCCCACACCCCTCACACACAAGTGGGTTAATGAACACCCGTTTTGGCGGATCAGGAAACTCATTTCGCTTACGGCGTCGCCGTTTTTCGGCAGCGCATGTCTGCTCATAAATGATTACACTTGTACCCTCTACCGCGCGCAAATCTTTTTGTACCGAATCAAGATCCAGACGGTCGTGTACGGTCACTTCCGGCGGGACATCGGGAGCTCCTCGAAATTTGTCGGGCTGGTCTGAAACAATGGCAACACGTATCACGCCCTCACTTATCACCTGTTGCGCAATTTGACCAACAGACATATTCCCCTCTACAGGTTGGCCACCGGTCATTGCAACCGCATCGTTGTACAGGATCTTGTACGTAAGACTTGCCCCAGATTGCACCGCGGCTCGGATAGCCAACGACCCGGAGTGGTTGTATGTTCCATCTCCTAGGTTTTGGTAGATGTGCTTGGTTTTGGTGAACGGTGCCAAACCGATCCAGGTGACGCCCTCTCCACCCATCTGGCTTATGGACTTTGTTTCTCGATCCATGAGAACTGCCATGCCATGACATCCAATTCCGCCCAGTGCGAACGAACCCACTGGCACCTTGGTAGAGGTATTATGGGGACATCCTGAACAAAAATAAGGCGATCTCGCTATCCCCTGATCGAGAGAAGGAAGATTCCGATTAAGGCGATTTCGAATGCCTCCGTAGCGAGCCTCGGTATCCACATCAAGTAGATTTGCTGACTGAAGCCGGTTGGCAATTGCCTCCGCCACCACGGCTGCCTCAAGCGGGCGATCCGATGGTAACAAAGCTGTTCCATCTACTTTAAACTTACCAACGATGCGGGGCCTTCGTGTTTCTGCGTATAAAACGCTCTTTGCCTGTTCTTCAACTAAAGCCCTTTTCTCCTCCGCAAAAAGTAACTCTTCACAATCGGCAGCAAACGCTTTCAAACCCTCTGGCTCCAGCGGCCACACCATCCCAACTTTATAAAGCCCGATTCCTAGTGCTTTAGCCTTCG
The DNA here is from genome assembly GCA_964611315.1 of uncultured Rhodospirillaceae bacterium. Taxonomy (GTDB): domain Bacteria; phylum Pseudomonadota; class Alphaproteobacteria; order UBA7887; family UBA7887. Next base: position 10,021 of record CAZSYW010000010.1, on the reverse strand, counting down.
CATCATCGATCCCCAACTGGTGTAACGCGCCGATGCAGTCGAGATAGGCTTTTCCAGAAGCCACGATGCCCAGTTTGGTCGGGCGCGGGCTGCCAAAGGCTACTCGATCCAGCCGATTATTTCGGGCATACGCGAGGACCCGGGGCATTTTGTAACGAACCATCCGCTCATCCTGCCCTAACGGATCATACTCGGGTCGAATGTGGATCCCGCCTTGGGGGACAGACATCCCTTGGGGTAAATTAATCGAGACACGATTTGGATCTACTGCAACCGTCGCAGTCGCAGTTACAGTTTCGTTGACACATTTAAAACCAACTGCGACGCTTGCGAAGCGAGACATCGCAATGCCATGCAAGCCGAAATCGAGATATTCTTGGATGGTCGCGGGGAAAAGCACTGGTATCGAATTCGCAGCCAAGGCCGGATCGGATTGATGTCCAATCGAAGAGGACTTCCCTGCGTGATCGTCACCAAAAACCACCAATACCCCGCCATTTCGATGGGTACCGTTGTAGTTAATGTGTTTGAGAGGATCACCCGATCGATCAACGCCTGGTCCCTTCCCGTACCAAATTGCGAAAACACCATCAACTTTGCGACCTGGAACAAAATCTAATTGCTGGGTGCCCCAAATCGCCGTCGCCGCTAAATCTTCATTCAAGCCCGGCTGAAAAACGATGTTGTGCTTTTCGAGATGGGTTTTTGCTGCCCACAACGCATTATCATACCCACCGATTGGCGAACCACGGTAACCAGAAATGTAACCAGCGGTGTCCAAACCATTTGCCAGATCTCGTTGACGTTGCATGATTGGGAGCCTAACCAAAGCCTGTGTTCCCGAGATAAATACACGCCCCTGATCTAATTGATATTTATCGTCGAGTGCCACATCTCTCAGACCACTGCCATCCATCATCAACTCCTATTGCACTCAAGCAGCCACGTCACACACATCGGAAACACCATGGCTCAGGCTCTCTTGCTAGACATTACAACGCATCAGCTAAGTCAATACCAAAAGGGATTGACCTCGCCCCTTCGAACATCCCCTTCAAAGCACCACCTAATAGTACAATGCAACACAAATGAATGCATTTTGTCACTATCGAGCTCAATACGCCCCGCGGCCTTACTTAGGGTGCGACATCCAGACCGCCCTTCTGGGTGTAAAGTCTGCAGCCCCTCTGGGTGCTAATACTATTACCGACATCCGGTGGATATCGCAGCCAGCTCCCACACCCGTGTAATCCAAACTCATCTTCAAACTCACCGTCGATAACGTAAATTTCCATCCCTCCAGAAAATTTCTGAAAGGGAATACTTACCCCTTTGCTTAGATGAACAATATTAGTTGTGATCCCACGGTTAGCGTTTTCGTAAAGCGATTTAAAGGACATCCCGTTTGTCTCGCCGCGTTTCGAGACAAGTTGCTCTGTGTCCTGGTGTACCGTGTCTTTATCGGAATATTGACGCAGCTTTACCAATAAGAGGCAGCCGTCATCTGAGTAAGACTCGTGACGCGAGTCACTAGGATTGAGTAAATGCCAACCTGCGCCAAAATGCCCCTTCTGATCAGAGAATGTTCCCTCTAAAACCAGAATTTCCTCGCCGCCCGGATGGCCGTGTTCGGGGAAACGTGCACCCGGCTCATATCGAACAACCGACGTGACTTTAGCTGCCTCCTCTGGCCCATCGAGGTACAATCGTTTTCGCCACACACCTGCCGCGGGACTTTGTACCCATTCCATAGAATCTAAATCGACAGCGGAAAACAGGTTGAGATCGGCATTAATCTGAGACATCTTCTTGGACCTTTGGCCTGGCTTCGGTTATTCAAAGATCAAAAAAAAGCAAAATCTCTGACTGGCCGGAACCCTACTTTACCAACGAGGAAGCAAGTTTCCAAAGAAAATTACTAAAACTACCTTCTCAATGGCGACACACACAAATATGTTACAATTAGCACTATATTAAAATTAGATCATAGACACCATGGATTGCAGCCAGTGCCAGACGGTCAATGACCAGGGTCGGAAGTTCTGCGGGAATTGTGGAGCGGAGTTACGGCAAATCTGTGGCAAGTGCAGCTTCAGTAATGATTTCGACGACAACTTTTGTGGTGGTTGTGGGGCAAAACTCCAGGACCCACCTGCTGATGCAAAACCATCGACAAAAAAACGTAAAGAATTAAACCAAGATATACGCCGGGTCTCGATTTGGTTTTGCGATATCGCGGGTTTCACGAAGCTGTCGAGCTCGCACGACCCCGAAACAATTCACTCACTCCTGGAACAGTTTTTCGAAGGTGTAGACGGAATAGTGCATTCTTTCGGAGGAACCATTGATAAACATATTGGTGACAACGTCATGGCCCTCTTCGGCGCACCCGTGGCACATGAAAATGACCCGGAACGGGCCGTGTGTGCCGCGTTATCGGTGCACGATTGGGTGAAAGACTTGAGCACTACCTTATCCATCGATATCCGAGTCCATATAGGCATTGCAACGGGACGAGTTGTTGCGGGAGGAAGCGGTAGCGCACATCATCAAGCTTATACCGTTATCGGAGACTCAGTAAATTTGGCGGCCCGATTGGAGGGTCTTGCCAAAGCTGGGGAAACCGTAATTTCAGACGGAATTAAAAAAGCAATCGGGTCCACCATTAACGCAGAAGACATTGGAGAACAGATAATAAAAGGCTTCTCCAAACCCGTTAAGGTCTGGAGGGTCTTGGCGGAAACAAAATACAACCCGCTAAACGATACAACTGAAGGAATTTTCGTTGGAAGAAAAAAGGAAATAAAAATATTCCATGAGGCCTTGAGTAAAATCACCACCTCATCTTGTGGAGAAGTTTTTTATATTCGCGCTCACGCCGGAATGGGAAAATCAAGCCTACTGCGAAAATTTTTAGTAATGGCAAAAGAACGCGGTTTTGATTGCCATAAATTACACAATCTAAGTTTCGGTATGGGGAGTGAGCGATCGACACTGCGTGTAATGGTATCAGAACTTATTGGCTTTAATTTAAATGAACCGGAGAATATTCAGCACCAAGCCATAAAAACATTTGTCGAAATCAAGTCATTGAGCAAAAAAGACGAAACTATCCTTTACGATATTTTTGGCACCGCCCAACCTTTGGAAAATAAAGTCATTCTGGATGCCATGAGCTCAGAAATGAGGTTTGAAGCGAAAATCGAATTTGTTTGCAATTTTATTACCAAACTCTCCGCTGAAATCCCCCAAATTTTTGCTTTTGAAGACCTTCATTTTGCAGACGAAACATCATTGAGATTGTTGAAACGTTTGTTTCAAGAAACGACACTTTCTAGAATTATCTTGATTGCATCTTCTAGAATTGATTCTGAGGTCTTAGGGACAGAGTTTTGGTTAGAGAGTCCCGATCAATCCTTGGTCCATATCATGGATTTACAACCTTTAACTTCCGAGGAGGCCTACCAGTTAGCAAAATCGGAGTTATCGGCAAGCGATACCATTTTAGAAAAGTGCGTACAACGTGCTGAAGGAAATCCACTTTTTTTGGACCAATTACTTCGCAGTGCAGATGAGACCTTTGAAGAAGAAACGGTTCCCAGCTCGATTGAGAGTATGATGACTGCCCGCGTTGATCGATTGCCCGCTCTTGAAAGGAAGGCTTTAAAAGTCGCTTCGGTATATGGTCAATGGTTTACCCTGGAAATGGTCGATCATCTTCTTGGCACAACCAATACTTTGTTTAACGCAGCCTTGTCCTCCTATTTGATTCGACCTGAGAATTCCGGTTTTATCTTCACTCACTCTTTGTTACAGGAGGCGATATACAACTCGTACTTGTCCAAACAGAAAAAGGACTTACATAATCGTGCCGCTGGTTGGTACTCCGAGAAGGACATGATACTGGAAGCGCAACATCTGGACCGAGGTGACAATCCGGAAGCTCCTCAAGCATATTTCAATGCTGCAAAAGATTGCAAAGAACGGTTTGACTTCACCAATGGCCTACCCCTTGTCGAACGCGGCATAGAACTTTCCGGAGAAATGTCACAGAAATACGGACTGACATGCCTACAGGCATTCATGACGAGGGAAGTCGGCAAATCCGAGGAAGCTATTCAATATTATCAAGATGCGATCCAAATGATTAATGAAGAGGAAGTTCACTGTGAGGCCTGGATTGGAATCGCGGCCTGCAACAGATGGATGGGAAAAGGAGAGGAAAGCACCGAAGTTTTAAAAAAAACCGAGAGGGTTGCAAAGTCGAGTGACCTTTCCATACGGCTTGCACAAGTAGGTTACTACAGGGGAAGTTATTTATTTACGCAAAATGAACTGGGTAGAGCTGAAATTTCTTATGAATCTGGACTTGATAATGCTAAAAAATGTGCCGACCAACTGTGGGCTGCCAGAAACCTAAGTGGACTGGCTGATTGCTATTATGCCGGATTGCAGATGTCAAAAGCGTTATCTGCCTTTCGTGAGTGCCTAGATATAGCCCACGAAGAAGGCTTAGGTCGGATCGAAGTCGCAAACCGCTACATGACTGGGCTCACTCGACGCTACTTGAATGAGATGCGAGAGGCTTTGGATGATGTCTTGGCCGCAAAACAATTAGCTATAGAAGTCGGGCATCGCCGCAGTGAAATGTATTCTACTAATTTCACAGCTGAGTTTCTTCTGGACATGGGGCGTGTACAAGAAGCTTTGGAAGCCTCGTCAAGAGCATTGGAGTTAACTTTTTTGACGGATAACGAACGTTTTCGCGCGTACGTCATGAATCAACAAGCGAGGGGACTTATGGTTTCGGGAGAAGAAGAAAAAGCTCTAGATGTCCTAAGAGAAGCCCTCACCATAAGCAAAACAATTGGAATGTCCTTTGTCGGGCCCAGGCTGTTGGGAACCCTTTCTCTATGCGCCAAAGACGAGGAAACCTGTGAAAAGGCGTTGATCGAAGGTAGCGAAATACTCAAAACCGGGTGTCATGCCCATAATCAGCTTTGGTTTTTGAGAGACGCAATAGAATCGACACTAAATTCAAACAATAGAGATCTGGTCGAAAAGTATTCCAATTGGTTGGAAAAAATTACAACAAAAGAGCCATTACCATGGGCACAATATTTTATCGATCGGGCCCGCGCCATTCTTTGCTATAGGGCTTCCCCAAATGACCCGGCTAACACAAAAGAAATAACCAGGTTAAAAAACTTGGGAGATAGCGTGGGATTTTCTACAGCATCCATGTCATAGAAATTTGGGGATACCGTACTCACAAAACTTTTCATCCGATCACAATTAGAAAACGCGCTTCACAGCCTATCCCTTCGAGCAGACCGAAGAGTCGAAATACCACTGAATTTTTACGAATTCCCAAAGAATGTTTGTTTCCCATTAGTTCTGAAACTGTTAATCGCGGTTTGGCCTTCCTTTGAAACTAACCAACTTATGAAAACGGATGCCAATTCTACTTTTATATGCGTATGAAGATCCGGGTTTACCATAGTGACCCCGTACTCGTTACGCATCCGCGAATCTCCATCGAAAAGAAGATCCAAAGATTCCTTGTTCAGAAACGCTTCCCAAGTGGCCCTATCCGTTAGCGTATATCCTTTCATTTCTTGCGCCATGTTTAAGGTAGCGCCCATCCCGGCTCCAACCTCCCGGTACCATTTATTTTCATTCAAGTTGACTCGGTTTGGGATCGCCTCCTGCCAAAATTCAAGGCTTGTTTTGTGTGTCCCACTATCGTCACCACGAGAAATAAAGATTGATTTGGTGCTCGCAATTTTTTTATACGCGGACACCACACTTTCTGCACTCCTCAGATCTGCTGGATCGTCTTTTGGCCCGACCAAAACGAAGTCATTATACATCACTTGATGACGCCTAACGCCAAACCCATTTTCTACAAATTTTAACTCCGACTCCTTGTGATGTACAAATAACACATCAGCGTCTCCTCGCTTCGCAATGTTTATGGCCTGCCCCGTTCCCACACCTACGACGCGAACCGCTATACCGGTCTTCTCTGTAAAAACCGGTAACAATTTCTTGAAGAGTCCCGAATTAACGGTTGAAGTTGTCGATGCGACCACAATAAATTGATCCGCCGCCCAAACTTGGGAACAAAAAAAAGAGACAGCAAAACACGCAAACACGCCCCTTCCAAACCTGGACTGTATCGAAGCACGGTTCACTTCACGAATCCCGAGATTCGCTAGGGGGCGTTAATTCCTGCCGATGCCACCACAAAAGCTCACCACGAATAAACGATTTTGCCAGGTCATTCTTTGGTTGGTCAAAAAATTGGGCACCGCTGGCTTTTTCCAGAAGGCGCCCCCGATAAAGAAACAATATTTCATCCGCAAGTCGCTTTGCCTGTCCCAAATCGTGCGTAGACATAATTACTTTGGTTCCGGATTTACTGATCAAATCAATTATTTTTTCCAACGAATGGGTGGCTGCTGGATCAAGGGCTGCCGTGGGTTCGTCAAGAAACAACACCTCTGGGTCAAGCGACCAAGCTCGAGCTACAGCTAAACGTTGTTGTTCTCCCACAGACAAAAGACGCGCTGAAATCTTAGCAAGACGTGTCAGACCGGTATGACTTAATATTTCATTGATTTTGCCAATCCGGTCTGACTCTCTCATTCCACGGTGCTTTAACGCGTGATCGAGGTTTGCAAAAACACTGCGCCGAAGCATTATCGGACGTTGAAAGACCATCGCCTGGTAGCGTTTTGCCAAAGTGCTCTCGCTTCCCCCCCATTCGACGGTCCCAATAGACGGCTTGATTAGGCCATGGCATAGCCGCAACAGTAAACTTTTTCCCGCACCATTTGGACCCAAGATGACCGTTAACGTGGGAGAAGAAAATTCGACACTTAGGTCCTTAATGAGACGCATCCGACCAATCTCATAGGACACATCTTTCAATTTTAATGGCAATATACGAGCAGTTCGGACCTTCCGGTATTCCGAAACATTTAAGTTTCCGGGATTATCCATATCTCTTCTTTGCAGTTTCATTAATACCGAATGCTGCAGCATTTACGCTTAATGCCAATGCCAACAATATAAAGCCAAGCCCGAGGGCCAATGCCAAATCTCCCTTGCTCGTTTCCAACGTGATCGCAGTCGTCATGACCCGTGTCACATGATCAATGTTGCCTCCAACAATCATGACAGCTCCCACTTCAGCGCTTGCCCGACCAAATCCAGCCAAAACGGCTGTAATTAAAGTAAAGCGACTATCCCAAAGGAGCGTTTTTACGGACTGCCAGGGTCCGATACCGAGTGACCTGAGATGTTCAGAGTACTCGTGCCACAAGTCCTCCGTATTTTGCCGGGTTAACGCCGCTATGATAGGCGTTATCAAACACACTTGTGCAATAACCATGGCGGCGGGCGAGTAAAGCAGTCCCAAGGTGCCAAGCGGTCCCGTTCGAGACAATATTAAATAAACGATAAGACCTATTACTACCGGCGGGAGTCCCATCATGGCGTTTAAAGTAACTACAAAAAAAGTGCGTCCGGGAAATTTAAACACAGCAAGTGACGCGCCTATCGGCAGTCCTATAACACTTGCAAACGCAACGGCCAAAACACTTACCTGCAAGGAAAGCAGAACGATTTCAACCAAATCACTGTCAAAGTTGATCACCAATCCGAACGCTGCCGCGAAAGCGTCACCGATTTCCATTATCCCGCGCCAATCAATTCAATGTACGAGATTTTAATTAGTAAGGTATTATAGCGGCATTTGATAGATTTGGATTTGTATCCAACACAGGCGCCTCAGGATACCCTGTTGCACTTATAACAGTGAACGCTATCGACTATAGTACTGATCGAAACTTGATTTACTTTTTTCTCAAGGTGGTTCCACATGACAAAAACAACTCTAAATCGCCGTCACCTGCTGAAAAGTGCAGGCGCGAGTCTAGGTGTCTTGGCACTTCGCGGGTTTGAAGTGCACGCCTCGGATCCGTTTCACTTCACTCACGGTGTTGCGAGCGGCGACCCTTTGAAAGACAGTGTAATTTTGTGGACCCGCCTGATCCCAGGTGGTGGCGAACATGCATCTGTCACCTGCAGATGGCAAGTTGCAAGCGACAACCAATTTAAACAAATTGTATCCTCCGGGGTTGCATCTACATCTGCCGAACAGGATTACACAGTTAAAGCTGATGCGAAGGGCCTGTCACCAGGCACACAATATTACTATCGTTTTGTTAGTGCTGACGTTGTGAGTCCAGTAGGTATAACCAGAACCCTGCCTGTTGGCGATGTTCATGAGTTCCGTCTTGGCTTGGCTTCCTGCTCAAACTATCCACAAGGATTTTTCAATGCCTACCGGCATATGGCAGAGACAAATTTGGATTTAGTGCTCCATCTAGGGGATTACATATATGAATACGAGGAAGGTATTTACGCCAACCCCACAGCTCTTGAAGAACTGGGCCGCCATGTAGAACCTCTTAACGAGATTGTCAGCATCGAAGATTATCGGATGAGATACGGTCTTTACAGAGCAGACCCGGATTTGCAAGCGCTCCACGCGCGCCATCCTTTTATTTGCATCTGGGACGACCATGACATTGTCAACAACACCTGGAAATCTGACGCGGAAGATCACGATGAGGGAGAGGGCGATTTCCAAACTCGAGTTAACAATGCACGCAAAGCATACCACGAATGGTTGCCCACTCGCACCAACAACGGGGACGACCAAGGGCCAATTTATCGGAACTATGAAGTAGGGAACTTAGCTGATTTAATTTTGCTTGATACACGTTTGAATGGTCGTGATCGTATACTTAACTACAGCCAGGACCTTGGACCTCGAACAGCTTCGTTCCGACTCTCAGGCTCAGACAAAGGTGAAATTATTAGCGAAATCGAGGCCGCCTCTGTCGAGGATGGCAAAATACGCCGCTTGGCACTGCCGTTCGACTTCACTTCTGGGTCTCCCACACCAGTTACGGACTACGAACTTATTAAGGACTTGACCGCAGAGACTTTGCCGGATGGTTGGCACTACCTGCCGGACTCCAACGATTTTAAAGATAATGTTCTGACGGACGAATCGAGAACCATTCTCGGCTTCGACCAAGAGCAATGGTTGTCGGATACCCTGGAGAAAAACAGCACCCGTGGCGCAACATGGCAGGTGCTGGGTCAGCAAGTATTGATGGGGAAATTGCGGTTTCCGGTTTTAACAGATGATCAAATCAATTGGGACCACGTTTCGGAAGAAGGGCGGTCCTCCCTGGGTATAATGAAGATCCTTGCCCAGGACGAATTGCCATTGAACCTTGATAATTGGGACGGTTACTCAGCGTGCCGAGATCGTGTGTTTCTCAGTTTAGACAAATACGCGAAAAACCCGATTATTCTCTCCGGAGACAGCCACAACGCCTGGGCCTTTAATCTCAAAAATAATAACGGTGAACCGGTCGGGATTGAGATTGGTGCGCCGGGCATCACTAGCCCGGGACTCGAAAAAGTTTTGCCGGTGAAACCTTCCGTTATGGCGCAGTCAATGCGTGATTCCAGTCCGGAAGTTTTTGATTTAGACACCTTCAGACGTGGTTGGTCCGAACTCGTATTAACCCCCGCATCAGCTATTAACCAGTGGCACTTTGTGGATACGGTGTTGAATAGCGACTTTCGGGTCGCCGCCGGCAAGAAACAGGTGTGCCAGGCAGGTCAAAAAAAGTTTTCGTAGTCGTGTTTTAAGCGGGTTACTTACTTGAAAACATGGCATTCCAAAGCTAATGTCTAGGGTAAGTTTAACGGGTCCGATCCTGGGCCGTGTCGGGGAGGCTCATAATATGATGAGAAAGACAGGTTTCGTCGCCGCTATTTTTGCGGCGCTTACCATTGTTGGCGCATCATCTGCGTCAGCACAACAACTCTATTGGACAGCTAGCGGCAAGTTTGGGCCTTTTAATATTCAGGGTCTGATCCCAACCTACCCAGATGCACGGGATATCTTTATTCCCATCAACATGTGGGT
>CAZSYW010000009.1:0-28747 GCA_964611315.1 uncultured Rhodospirillaceae bacterium | reverse complement strand
ATGGGACTGGGAGTTAGACTCATATCAGGAGGTGGAGCCAAGTCGAATACAATGGTATCACAATGGCGAGTTGCTTTATTTAGATCCACGAACTTTCAAATTAAATGGTATGGCTGAGCCGTGTGAATTTGTCAGTTCAAAAGCAGAGTTGAAAAACCGGGGTCCCTTGCCATTTTTGAAGAGACAGAGAATTATTAGCAGCTTCGCATGACGACAAAGGAATTAACTGCGGTGGATGTGCGAATTTATAAGCCCAGCAAGACGGCGACGCAGTCGGGAGTAGCCAACACCCGTAAGTGGGTGCTGGAGCATGAACCACGAGCCGGTCGTGGTATTGACAGGTTGATGGGTTGGACTAGTTGTAAAGATACCACCCAACAGATATGTCTAACTTTTGGTAGCCGTGAACAAGCGGTCGCGTTCGCCAATAGTAACGGCATGACTTACCGTGTAGAGGAACCAAGGTCTCGGCGGACCAAAAGAAAAGCTTATGCCGACAATTTTCGTCATGACAAGGTGTTTTAGATATTATTGGGAGAGTTTTTCATAACTGTAATGGATATTCTAACCTGAGTTCTCGTTTACCGGCCCATGCTATAAAACTCGTTGTTGGGTTGCATCGATGTAAAGTTTGCCATGCGGTTTGATAATCCAAAAAAGGCGGTGATCCCGGCTATATCCCAAATATCTTCGTCGCTGAAGCCGTGGCTATGCAAAGTTTCGAAATCGGATTCGCATATGGATTTGGAATCGTCTGAGGTTTTTACGGCAAATTCAAGCATTGCCATTTGCCGCTTCGAGATATCTGCCTTTCTAAAGTTAGTGGATAGTTGATCTGCTATCACAGGATTTTTTGTGCGAATACGTAAAATTGCACCGTGCGCTACCACACAATATAAACAGTTATTCTGACCTGATGTGGCGACAACAATCATTTCTTTCTCTGCTTGGCTCAAACCAGAGTCCCGTTCCATCAACGCATCATGAAAGTCTATGAAGGCTCTAAGTTCTTTTGGGCGATGGGCAAGAACTAAAAACACGTTCGGTATGAATCCTGCTTTCTCCTGAATGGAAAGGATCCTTTGTGTAAGATCGTCGGGTAGGTCATTAACGTTTGGTATTGGATACCGGCTAATACTTTTTTGATTGGTCATTGAGGTGAGCCTTTTAGGCAGCGCGTATAGACATCTAATAAATTAAGGCAAGCTATTCGGTACACTATCGAGACAGGGCAATGTTGTGAAGGTATCTGTATGAAATGGAAATGTACAATTTAGACCCTTTTCAGTACTGTTATCAGAATTGTGGGACATTTTACTGTGATATTAGGGCTAATGTGATGCATGGTATGGAACTCCTTGCATCGTTTCGGAACACATCAGTTGGATAAATATACGCGTAGCTCCTTTGCCCGACTCCCGTCCTGTGGTGTTGACTACGGCACGTAGGGTCCGGAGGAAATTCGTGAGATTGGGGTATAAAGCCATGCGAGAATTTGTTGCGACCCGGTTCATACCCAAGGAAATGAGATAGCGGGGCAAAAATAAGCAGGCACGTCTTCGGGACTGAAAAAGAGTTTTTGAGCTTAGTCGGAATGGGGAGTGTGCGTGCTACGTGGGAATTAGATTTTCGGGTTTATTGTTTTTTTATAGAAGTTATCGACGCATTGCAGTTGTAGGAGATAAGTGGATGCACTTGGATAGGAAAGAGTTAATCGAAGCAATATTGTCGGTGATGGAAGTCAAAATTGGTTTGTGCACCGAAGCAGAGGCCCAAGCTGTTTTGCGGGAGCTTCAAGAAAAACCTTATACCATTGATTTGGCTTCCACCTGGGAAAGCTATTTGAAAGCTTCCTTTTGAGGTAAATCGAATGGCGGAAGTGGTAATAGAAGAATGAGCAGTTATACACACCTCTGGTCTTCGTTACGGTGTGTGCGTGAGATCTTTCAAAATCGTGTTGCGCCAGCGTCTATGGTTGTGCTCTGCTATTAATTTGTAGGGTGATTTCCGGTCTCTTCGTGTTGAAGACTTTTTTAAATGTCACAACTTCGGCGTATTGGATTGGTCCAGTGATGAATGACCCAACTGAACCCTCTCTTTCTCCGTTCTGGCAATAGCAGTTGTCTCTTTGCAGACCGACGTCAGATCCTTTTCTTTTAGAACGTACAAGAACTTACAATCTCGGCCCGTTATTAAATCCATGCCGTGTTCGGTAGTAGTTTTTTCCGTTAAAAAAAAGGACAAAATATCAGCCACTGATTTTCCGTACGAAAGAGTAGCGAGTGTGCCGGTGCAGGACGGTAGTAAGAATAAAAGGAGTAGTAAAAATATTTGTTTCATGTGCTCAAAAGTAATTTCTAGCCTACTTAACGCAGGGAACAAGTGCCACAGCCAGTCTTTATACTCTTTGTTTCATATAATAGAAATGCGGTTTTACGAAATTTGAGCAAAAAATTCATTTCCTGTGCCAGTAAAGCTGGGAACGTGTTCAAGAATAAATGGAGGAAAATGATGTTATTTGCAAAGCGCCTATGGGTGATACTCGCAGTATCAGTTCTGTCGTATCCAATGCAAGCTGTCCTTGCCAACGAGAAATGTAAGATCATTACTGCGAATCCAGCTTCAGATACTGAGTACACGGAACAATATGTCATTGATGTCGATGACATGCCGGGTCACCAGATTCGGATATTCGAAATTCATAATTTCTATAAAGAGCCCATTGAAAATTGTGAGGGGCTTTTATTAATTGAAAGAATATCCTGGGGAAACTCGGACTATACAAATGGTGTTGGCCGTGTCTGGGGGTATCAGATCTCGATTTTTGATAACGGCGACAAGATATTTTCGAACTGGTCGGGAATAAGCCAAAAACTCACAATTCCCAAAGACGGTGCAACAGGACTTTTTACGGGCACTATAACTATTACGGGTGGAACCGGGGTTTATAAGGGGGTGCGAGGGACGGGCGTTGAACGCGCATATTTTAACCCCTCCACTGGGTACAACGAGGCAGATCACATGATTGAATATTGGATGGAAAAATGAGGTGTGTCACAGAAGCGGATTGGGTGTAGACGGACGACAGATGAGTGCTCCGAAATTTAGAAATTGTGCCGGCGTGTTCCTGATGTTTGCGCCTTGAAAAAGGGAGACACGTTAAGGTGTCTCCTTTTTCTTGGAACAGTATTTCTATACGGTGCTATTCCGGATGATAATAACCTACGCCACAAACTTGGCCGGCAACCCGTGTTACCAAACCAGTCTTGGTAAATTCTTTATCTGAGCCAGTAGTATATCGAGGAATTTTATACGTCACTTCTCCAAGTCCCCCGGCTTGGGCTGCTTTAAACAATGACTCACCAAGTTGGCTTCCTTGTAAATCGGTGTTCTCACTTCCATAGATATTAAACCCAACCGCATTCGGGTGTGCCGTGATTGTTCCATCAGGAGTAAAACAAAAAACATATAAATCCTTCTGTATTAACCCTCCTTCACCTGTAGTGAACAAGTCCAGGGCCCTGTTCTTGTCTACTCTCACCAATGCAACAGCCCTCTCCAATAAGGCTATAGCTTCTTCCTTGGTGCCGAAGTCGTTTGCAACGGAAGTTACACTCAGAAAACTTGAGCACACAGCAGCTACGAGTAAAGTTTTTAAGGTTTTCATGGTTTTTTTCTCTCTCCAATTTAACCGGTCTCCTCTCAGGGAGGTCACCAATTGTAGCAGAAACTATCGAAAATTCAGAACTTAGGGTTTTAATTAGTCATTAGCTGAATTATTAATGTTAGCGATGATGGTGAAAATAAGCGCGGCCGTTGGCCTGGCACAAGGAATCAAAAATGTCGACGTTCGTCACAATAGAAATAAGAGCCAAGAAGGGAATGGGTAACGACCTGGTTTCCGTGTTTAAACAATTTACCCCCATTGCCCGTGGTACGGAGGGAAACCTTAGCATACAGTTAATGCAGGATCAGGATGATCCCGATTTACTAAAGTTGTATCAACGTTGGGAAAGCAGGGAGCATCAAGAAAAATACCTGGTTCAGTGGAGAGAGAGAGGAAACAATCAAATTTTAGATCCGTTTCTGGACGGTGAACCCGTTACGCATTATTTCCACGATACAGGCGTGTAGAAATGTGGTGCCTTAGAAAGTCAAAGGCGACTTGGTCCAGGTAGCAAGGACCAGGTTTTTACAGAGGAAGGACTGGATTTATCGCGCGTCGCTGGTTCTGGCCTATTCACTCTTAGTGTCTGTCTTCGTTGTATCTTCCAATGCTTCGAGTTTTTCTTGGAGGATCGTTTGAATCTGTTTTGGGTTCATTACCTGGCAGTCGTGCTGTCGACTGGGGTATGAGGGACGGAGTTTGTCTAACCGTAAGGTTTTTATATCTAGGATATACGGATACCAACGCACATCCGTGGAACTAGCAATGTACCGACCGTGAGAAAATTTACTGATTTTTAGTGGGTTACCGTCCGTTACGAAAAGCCAATACACCTCTTCTCTATCAAAAACAAAATACTTTAGTTCTTCGTCCCGTTCATACATCTTGTCGCTAACTTCACACGCCAGACCCATCCCATCTAATATCCTGTGATCCTCCTCGGCAAAGAGGGGCGTCGTAAAGAGCATGCTGAGAAAGATACAAAATGGGACTGTCATTTTCTTTATAAGTTGATGTAAATGAATAAACAATTGGCATCTAGAATTCAGAGTTTTCGGTGTTGTCATGTTTTTTTGGAGTCCAATTGGGTTCGCTGGCCGATCAGTCGGGTTTAGTAAAAAGCGGAGCCAATGCGGCGTCAAAGGTTTTGCGTTCAGTTAGCCAGTTATTGAGGTTTATTGAATTGATGCAGAACGAAGCATAATATTTACTTATGAAATACGTAGCTGTCTTGGTTTTGTTTTTGGGGTTGGCGGAGCCTGTCCAGGCAGAAAATGATAAAGGTGCATATAAAGTGTTTGGAACTGAAGCGGAAGATATAATTTTTCATGGTACCGTTACAGATATCTCTTCAAACGATTCTCCGTACGGCGTTAAGTACTATTACCTAGTGGTGTACTACGGCTACGAGTGGATGTGTGAGCAGGCTACGCATAGAACGGCCTGTTATCGCCGAAGGTAATTTACAGATAGAGTGCTGGTTTCGTGGTTTTCTCTTGGTCCTTTGATATCGGGGATAGTCATTCAAATAATTTTCCTGACGGTGATCATGGTGGCTAATACGGTGGTTTGTGTGGCCGGCCATGGCCTTGCTACAGTCATCCTAACCCGGCGCAACTAGTTGTGGATCTATTGAATAACCTCCTGCTGAAGCATAGCATTTGAGTATGAGATATGTGGTCTCTATAGCTCTAATTTTAGTGGGCACTGCCGCCCTCAGCGCCGACTTAAAGAATTACATTCCTATTTGGGAGCAGGCGTCAAAACTTATATGCAATGGAACAGATGTGTATGGCGAGGCAATTGTGGAAATAGATTTTGATAGTAACCTTATTACTTGGCTCAATTTTGATAACTCAGAGGAAATAAGAGATAAATATTTCTTATGGGGTCCTCTTGGTCTTCCTCAACTAAGCAAACACGTATTATTTTTGGAAGGTAGGTTATTGCAGTTTATTTTCGACGACAGGGTTTTTGAGGAAAAGAGAGGCTGGATTTTGGCTGCTACTGTCCACCTTAGGGGCGGAAATTCTATTTTCCAGGAAATTGAAACCTCTACATCGTTCTATAAATGTTACCCAAAAAGTAATTTGGTGCCTTCCTAGTCACGGCAGTGCTCTATGCACAGGTGTTGTGAACCCAAAAAGCAGGGCCACGTACGTTATTCACAAATCCCATACACCAAAAAATGGCAGGATTCCGCTAAATATGCAGTTTTAAGGCCTTAAAAAACCCCTAATTATACACTACCAGCTGCTCCTCCCAAATCGATCTAGCCGCATAGAGGAGCCCAGGGATATGCTCCGTATCCTGTTCCCGCTGTCGCCATTACCGTCGCCAATACATGTTCCGTATTTTTAAGAACGTTGTCTTTTTGATATGGCTTGTAGGTGCGTTAACTTCTCTATCAATTGGTCTTACTTGGTGTTCACTTCAGTTAACAACAGGGATCGCTCGGTTGACTGCTGAGGCTACGGCAACTGCATTAAAGCACCGTAAAGAAATTGCTAATACAGTAGCGAGAACGAAGGCAAAAGCTAGGTTGAGGAGAGCTCTAGTGATGGTCCCAATAGCGGGGATTGCGGCTGGGGTATATTTCGAGGAACAGGATTATCAAGAGTGGAAACATCAAAACCCGAACCGAAACAGACAAGACTATGCATGCGAAGTTGCGGCATTTACAGCGGAGGCCCTAGAAGAACTTTTACAGGAAACTCCAGACACCTTGATTCCTTCCCAGGAGTGGCTGGCAGGTCAATTATCAAACTGTATTCCGCCAGAATAATTTCTTGCTGCTATTTGGATGTCTGCTTCACGATTCTGCATTTGCCATCATTTTTGCTAAAGTAAGCTGAGCGTACAAGGTGATGTCCCCAGATCCGGAATAGGTAGGCGGTGTCGTATGGCAATCGTTGTTAGCTAAAATGATTAATATGAGACGGGTACTATTAACTCTGCTGATCGTTTTTTTCATTCAACTCAACAACCAACGAGTTATGAGTGATGAGCAGAAAATCGGACTTTGTTCAAATAGTGAAGTTATAGATTTCGATTCGATGGTCGGGAATGACGGACCGCTGATAGGTTGCCTCACCGGCGATACGGTGCATTTTCAAGTAGATCCGAACCGGCTCCCGTACTCTACGGTTATAGCGAGGTATTGCGATTTAACTCAGTCGATAGTTATTGAGAAACGAGCCGTAGTACATATCGTTTGCCAGTATCTCTGGAAATTGAAGAAAGATGTTCAAATAACAAGGCACCCGGATACACCGGATATTTCTGAATAGAACTACGCTGAGAAGGTGGTGTTCTCAGGTTTGGATTAGAATCGGTGGGATCAAAATCCCGCCATTTCTATGGTTCGTATCCATTTGATTATTGTCTAGAAAGGCAACACCATTAAACATCACTACTGACAAACTCAGAAACAAATCACTCCACACAGAGGTAACTGCCACCGTTTGCAAGGCCTGCCCATAAACGTTACCAATTGTAACATATGATATTGAAAGAATGGAAAACACAAAATGTGAGTATTTTCAGTTCCCAAAACTGTGTATTTAGCCCTTTCCTCCTATGGGCATAGCATTTTTGTATGAAATACCTAGGGACCCTAGTTCTACTTCTTGGTTTCATGTCTCCTGTCCATGCAGTGGGCTTGAATGGCAAAGGACTGTTTTGTCCTGATGCAAACGAGGGTTATTGGTTCAAGGACGGCATTGCAATAAAATGGTTTTTTCAAGGATATTCGTTGGAAACAGTTTTCCAAAATTATTACGAAGCAGGGCCATACATTGTTAGTCGGGAATGTACGTCGACTTCTGATCTTGCATTCGGGGATGATTGTATTTTTGTGTTCTTGGATAGAAGAACTTTGGTATTTAAACCTTCAGGGCACGCCTGTGAACTCGTAAATTATTCTGAGGAGCTGGTGCAAAAATTACGAGCCAAAATTGGTTCTACAGAAATTCTCTGAGTAGCAAACTTATCTTTTACGATGTTTCTTCTGTCTAGCCGATACCGCAAACAGGGCAATAACAAGCTAAATAGATAATTTAGGCTTTAGTAGCCTCAGATCCTGCATTTGTCATACTTTTTCTAAACCAAGCTGATCATATGGAGGTGCGTATAAGTGTGCACCGTAACCTGTTCCTATTTTTGCTGTCACTGTTGTCGGTTCATGTAACCAGAACTGTAGCTATGCTTCGCGCAATGCAGAACACACTGGCTATTGTGGCAGGAAACATTAGCGATAAAATACTGTTGTCCTTGCTTTCTCGGCTCAATATGCCCATATAGACCATATCAGGTCTTCGAGGCTTCGGCGTATATTGCTTTGTCACGCCGACTAAAGCACCAGTACTCCACGCAATTCGTTGAACTAGTAACCTTCCGTGATTGGCACGGAGGGCATGATATTATGTATAGGAATTATCAATGGCTACAGGAACCGTGAAGTGGTTCAACCCTGTTAAAGGTTTTGGATTTATTGAGCCTGACGGAGGTGGTGAAGATGCCTTTGTCCACATTTCTGCAGTGGAGCAGGCAGGACTGTCCACTTTGCAGGAAGGTCAGAAGGTTAACTTTGAGTTGCAGGCTGGCCGAAACGGTAAAAGTTCAGCTGAGAATCTTTCTGTTCCCGAATGAGTCACGGGCTATAACGTCGAAGGCCCGCAGTTATGCGGGCCTTCTTTTTTACAGCATTTGTACCGGGAAGATGTGAAAATGAGCCTGAGAATTTTGGTAAATCTCCGTCTAACAACCATGACTCCATCTTGGCTGAGTTACTTCATCGTTATGCGGTCGGGTGGCTCCAAAGAAGCAAAGTGCAGATAGAGAAGAATGCCGATCAATAAGGTGCGCCAGCACCAGGTCGGGAGCATTCGACTCTGCAGCGGGTTCTTGGGCGGTTTAAAAGGCATTTTAAGAACACGATTTGCATTGGTAAGTTTTGCGAAGAAGCCTGACTGCAACACCGAGGGCCACGCCCATATTGATGGCAAGCGATCCGCTATAGCATATCCGCAATCGCATCAAGACCGGCCTGCGCACATTCCTCATCATCATCTGCACTTGCTGCACCGCTGACGCCTACGCTACCGATATGGGCTCCGTCCTTGGTAAGAATTGGGAGACCACCAGGAAAAGCCGCATGACCGGCCAACTCTGCTATACCAGGCAGCGGCCCAGGCGCTCCGTCCTTACCAAAGGCCAGCTCTCCATAGAGTCGGCTCGGAAATGGAAAGCTCGATGAACTAGTTGCCTTCATTTCTGCACCTAGAATGCTTCCCAAAAACGCATTGTCCTGCCGGCGAAGTAGCTTCATGTCGCCACCGCCATCCTGGATTGCAATGACTACAGGACGGAATGCTTTTTCCTGCTGCAGGGCTTCACAAGCATCGGCAATTTTTTTAGCCATCTCAAGTGTCAGAGTGGCTTTTGTCGCTACAGCTTGGGCCGACCCAGTTATTACTAGCCCTAAAAAAAGGGCGCTGACTCCCATTAACAATTTTCCTCTTATCATATTCTGCTCCCTGAATAATTTGAAATGCAAAAAACCTAATGTCATAGGAAGGAAACTCAAATGACACCCTAAACCTTTCATGTTCGCATGTTTTAATACACTATAGCTCCGTCCATTTTACACTTTATGGCCCGAGCAATTTAGTCAAAGTTGCGTCCGTCGAGATTATATATTTTTAAACCAGGGTTGTTTTTTAGGGTGGGATGGGGAGCTAATAGCAAGCCGTGAATTAATATCAGAACTGGGACTCCTGTACTAAATACTTCAAGATAAATTCAGGACACTTGTGCGAAAAACTGGCAAATATGGATCATTCCCTCGTCAGATTCGACGAAATTTGATATGATCCGACGGTAGGTTTAAGTCTTTGAATTAGCGTTTAAAAACTAGGAGCCAAATGACTTAATTCTCCTCGGCGCCCTTAGCTCAGCTGGATAGAGCACGAGACTTCTAATCTCGGGGTCCCAGGTTCGAGTCCTGGAGGGCGCGCCAAACAAGTCAAATACTCATTAAATGTGGGGCGCGCACACCATGAAAAAACTCACAGCAGTAGTCACAATATCTTTTATGGCAGGCATGATAGGGGGCGGTATCGGCGCACGTGTGGTGAATGAAGTTTGGGTCCCTAAAACAGCGGTTGCTGCTGAAAACGAGTTTACCCAAGAAAGTTGTGGTACCTTGAACAAGGTCCTTTCAAAAAACTCGAAACAGATTACTCCTTTTATTCGAGTGTTTGCAGAGGTCATCGTTAACGAGCACTGTGGATAAATAGAGGATCGTGCGGTGCTCGCTTTCTTCCTATTGTTCTCCCTACGGGAGTGTGGAGGAGGTAATAGAGATTCAAAGTTAGCGTTAGTTCTGAAACTGAAAAACACTAGCTGTGCTTGTCAATCAGGCTGCAAATCCGACAAGGATCGCAGCTTGACTACCTTGGAATGTATTGCCGCAGTTCGATTTTGTGTTACGTTATTTTTTGTATTAAATCCTCAATCCCATCTGAAATCCACCTTTGGACGGGAGTTGCAAAAAGACGCACACCAAGTTCGCGATAGTGGGAAATATTAGTGTCCGTTACTAGTGTTCCAGCTATTTTTCCGGACTGTACGATTGTTGTTAGTGCGCTATCAATGGTATCAAGTACTGTTTGGTTTGCATTGTTTCCGATGTATCCCATTGATGCGGCAAGATCACTGGGCGCCACAAAAAACACATCTATTTGATCAACAGACAAGATTTTCTCCAAATTATTTACTGCGACGATATCTTCAATCAAAACGATAAATAAAGTTTCGTCGTTTGCTTTCAGAAAATAATCTTGGACGCCATATGATTGTCTGCTCGGGAACATGCCACGTTCTCCGAGCGGTGGGAATTTACCAGCTTTTACGACATTTTTGGCTTCCTCAACCGTGTTGACGTGAGGTACAACAATTCCTTGAGAGCCACGGTCCAAAGTGCGGTAAATGACCCCGGCTTGGTTTTGATGCACTCGAGTGATGGAGGTTTTCCCCCAAATGTCGCACGCGCGTGTGGAATTTGCGATTTCGTGGAAATCGATGCCGCCGTGTTCACCTTCCAGCCAAACACCGTCGTGGCCGGCCGGCCCATATAGATCAATTTGATCGGCACTATCTAGGCCCATCAAGACGGTCGCACGATCGCCGGAAAGTAATTTCTTTTTGACGAGGTTTTCCCGTAATTGGGCCACTGGTTTCTCCCGCTACTCAGGTTGTAAAGTGCAATTCTAGCCAAGGTCTTTTAACTTGCCCAGACCGCAAGCGTTAACTTGTCATTAGGTGTCCCAGGAATGTCTAATCTAGCATTCGGAAATCGATAAAGCCTAATGCTTCCGGTTTAAAAAGGGACAGGGTTGCGGTGGGGTTGGAGGAGCCCTTGGAACTAGCGTTGAAGTTCGGACCCTGTTATGTAAGTGGGTTATCTAATCACAATGATAAGCGATTTGGGGGTGCAAAATGGCGGAGCAAGATCATTCGAGCGATTACAGCCTAGTTTACGTGACCGTTGGGACCATCATTTTTATGATTGTCGTGGGCTACGCTATAACGTCAGCACTGAATGCTTAGTTCATCCGTGCCAAATTGAAACCAACAGAGTCGACGAATGTGTCAGGGCTCACGCTGTATCAGCCCTGTATTTTTTGATAAATGCTGGATCAGGATCAATTCCCAGTCCAGGGCCATCGGGGACGTGGATGAACCCATCGATCGGATCCAGTGCTTTCTCGTACATGTCTTCGTCAAGAGTGACATAGAATCGTTCTATTGATTGCGTGCCGGACGATGCTGCCAGCAAGTGTAGAGTTGCCAAAAATCCTGGGCCAAAGTAGGGGGAGTGTGGCTGCAGGTTAACGTTCTCGATTTCTGCCAGAGTAGCAACTTTCGTCATTTCTGTTATTCCGCCAACCTTTGTGACGCTAGGTTGAGCGTAGTCAACTGCCCCAGCTTTAAACATCTGAGAAAATTGCCAAGCTGTGCATGCATTTTCGCCGGCAGCAATGGGTATGCCGTGCAGGTTACGGAGCTCGTACAAAGCTTCAAAATTTTCTGGAGGCCAAATTGGCTCTTCGAGCCAGTGTAAGTTGCACGAGGCGAGTTTACCAGCCATTTCATTTGCTTCTTGTGGCGACCAACTGCAGTTTACGTCAAGTGTAATTGGGATGTCTTCTCCTGCGGCGGCGCGGGCAGCTGCGACGGGTGCAACGGTGTTTTCATGCAATTTAATCAATCTGTAACCTTGAGTTAACGCCTCTTCAGTAAGCCGTGCACATACGCTGGGATCACCATATTTTAGAAGGCTTGCATACGCTGGAATTGTGTGGCGCTGAGCTCCTCCGAGCATTTGATGAAGGGGAATCCCTGCAGCTTTGCCGGCAATATCCCAGAGTGCAATATCGAGGCCACTGAGAGCAAACATGGTCACTCCATACCTGCCCAAGATATGAGTCTTAACTGATAACTCTTTCATGAGTGCTTCGATTTGGAGTGGGTCACGCCCAATGGCCATTGGGGAAACCAAGGTGTCGATAGCAGTTTTTGTAGTGTGAATGGCATTAAATCCGAAAGCTTCCCCATATCCCGTAATGCCACTATCTGTCTCAACTTTGACCAGAAGGTGTCCGAGTTCGTTTCCTTCCCCAGCAATGAAGTTACTTGAATTACCTCCTTGCGTGAAAGGAATTGGAACTGGGATGGCCTCAATATTTGTAATCTTCATAATGTGGATTCCTCCGGTTACTATATCCCGCCTGGCGTTTTTCGAGGCTGTTCAGGATTATCTAGAAATACGAATTAGCACTTAGTAAAGTTAATCGTGGTAAGCCGTGTGCACGATTTTGGGCTATCTTCATCGACGTCTCTATAAATATTTAAACAGCATTCTTTGCTCGACTTTAAAGTTAGGTGCGTATGCGTGCCGCTTCTCTGATTTCACTAAGTTTGGCACGCGTGGTTATTTGTTCAGGATCGAGAATAAGCTCAATAACTGCTGCCTTTCCGGAGGCTTGTGCTCGTTTCAGAGCTGGAGCGAATTCTTCTGTCCGCTTAACGCACTCACCGTGCGCACCATATGCTCGGGCGAGAGCTGTAAAGTCTGGGTTACTCAGATCCGTGCCTATCACTCGATCTGGATATTCCCTTTCCTGGTGCATCCGTATCGTGCCGTACATGCTGTTGTTGAAAAGCAAAATTATTGGGGTTGCGCCGTGTTGAAGCGCTGTGGCTAACTCTTGGCCGGTCATCATGAACCCGCCGTCTCCCACGAAGCTTACCACGGGTCTATCTGGATGGGCTATTTGTGCGGCGACCCCTGCCGGTACACTGTATCCCATCGCACCTACAGTCGGCGCTAGCTCCGTACGGGGCTCCCGAAAACGCCAAAAGCGGTGGGCCCAACCGCTAAAGTTACCCGCATCAATGGTTACAATGGTGTTTTCGGCAAGAGTTTCTTGCACGTGTTTTACGACGAAAGCGAGGTCAAGCACCCCGCCTAAGTCATTGGGTTCTTGGGTTCGGAGGTAATCCTTACGTGCAGCTTCTCCCCACTCAGACCAAATTTCGCCATCGACCGGTTTAAGTTCACATGCTTGTTGTGCAAAGGACGGCATGCCAGATAAAATCGCAAGGTCAGGTTGAAACACTCTTCCAAGTTCATTTGGATCCGCATAGACATGTAGTAACCTTTGCGTTGGACGCGGTGGTACGATAGTTGTGTAACCTTTGGTGGTCATTTCGCCAAGTCGTGCGCCGACTACTAACAAGCAATCGGCATCTTTAACTCTTTCAACAAGTGCTGGATCGACACCGCTGCTCAAATCCCCAATGTAGGTATCGTTCTGATTGTCAAATAGATCCTGGCGGCGAAATGACACGGCTGTCGGGAGACAGTTATTGGCTGCAAATTTTGCGATATTGGCACAAGCCTCCGAAGTCCATCCACCACCTCCAAGAATCATCACGGGTCGGGTCGTTTTCGTTAATATTTCGCGTAGTTCAATGAGTTGTCTGGGCGGAGCATGGGGTCGAATAGCTCGGGCTGGCCGGCCATCCTCAACCGTGCATTCGTCAACCAGCATATCTTCTGGTACCGCTACAACTACGGGGCCTGGACGTCCTGACATAGCGGTAGCAAGGGCATTGTGGATTATTTCAGGAATTCTAACAGCGTCGTCGATTTGGGTTGCCATTTTTGTGATTGGGGGTGCAAACATTTGACTGAAGTCAATTTCCTGGAATGCTTCGCGCCCTAACATTTCCCTTGAGACTTGCCCAACGATCAGCAACATGGGGGTGGAATCTTGCATGGCCGTGTGAACGGCAATTGAGGCATTGCAAGCTCCGGGCCCGCGCGTGACGAAACATACTCCGGGTCGGCCTGTCGCTTTTCCATACGCTTCGGCCATAAAAGCGGCACCGCCCTCTTGCCTGCAGGTAATAAGGCGCGCCTGGTTGCGGGCCTTATAGAGCGCATCTAAAGCGGCGAGATAACTTTCCCCAGGTACAGCAAATACGGTATCAATTTCGTTGAGCAAAAGCTGGTCGACAAGGATTTCGCCACCTGTGCGTGGAGCGTTTTTTTGGTTCAACATGGCCTCCTAGAAAATCAAAGTGAGCTTAGACGAAGGCTGCGCCCGGTTCCAGTTTGCTCGGTAAATGACTGGGTATTTTCCATCGAGCAAGTTAAAAACGAACTATCGAGACACTCTTTATTAAGGCAAAAACAGGCATTCCGACGTCGAGATTTAGTTTTTGGCAAGCCAGCGCTGTTATCCGCGCCTCTAATGAAAGTTCCGCAACAACTCGGACTCTTAAGTCAACGGAACTAGTATCAACCCGCACAATATTTTCGATTACTCCGGGAAAGACGTTCAGGACACTTATATCTGGAGGCCTGCTAAGGGCAATAGAAATATCACGTGCATTCAGGCGCATTTTAAGTGTTGCCCCTGGGGGGAGTGCCGGGTCAGGAATCCGAATTTGTCCAGCCTTCGTTTCTAAGCTAACGAGCCCGAAAACGGTGTCGTGATCGGTGATGGTCCCTGAGATGATTGTAGAGGGATCGTTTTTTCCGAGAACTAACCGTGATTCAGTTTGGTTCACGACTGTTTCTGCCGGCCCAACCGATATGGTGCGGCCTTTATCAATTAAGGCAATTTGATCGGAGAGTCGAATTACTTCGTCAATGTCATGACTCACGTAAATGATAGGTAATCGGATCTGCCGGCAAATTTTTTCTATGAAGGGAAGGACTTCATATTTGCGAGCGACATCGAGGCCTGTCAAAGGCTCATCCATTAGAAGTGCACACGGGTTTGACAATAGTGCGCGGCCCAAAGCCACTCGTTTTTTTTCACCGCCGGACAGAGTTCTTGGCCTGCGTAGCAATAAATTCTCGAGACCGAGTAAGTTTGCTACTTCGCCCAGATTTAAATATCGTTCTGCTTCCGGGACCAAATTTTGCCCGTATTTCAGGTTTCCTTTAACAGTTAAATGTGGGAACAACAGGTTGTCCTGAAAAACGTAACCAATCCCACGTTTATTGGGGGGTTTGTCAATTGAGTGAGTCGAATCGAACAGGACCTTATCGTTGATCGATATACGCCCATAATGTGGTCGGACCAATCCCGAGATCATATTAATGATAGTCGTTTTCCCCGAGCCAGAGCGGCCAAACAGGGCTGTGACAGTCCCCGGTTCGGTCGTGAATGTGGCATCGATGGATAGTTGCCCTATCATGCCTTTGATTTTTACATCAAGCATTCGTCAAGCCTGCAATTTTTCTCGAATGCCCCGAGCCAGAAATTCGGAAACAAACAGTGACAGCAAAGCGAGTACGATCGCGATCACAGTAAGGCGAATTGCCATGGTGTCTCCGCCCGGGGTTTGGGTATAGGTGTAGAGCGCGAGCGGTAAGGTGCGTGTTTCACCTGGAATATTTGATACGAAGGTTATGGTAGCTCCAAACTCTCCTAAGCTCCGAGCAAAACCTAAAATCACGCCGGAGAGAATCCCGGGTGAGATTAACGGCAAAGTGATTGTCGAAAAAACACGCAGGCGTCCTGCTCGGAGGGTAAGAGCGGCGCGTTCCAAACCCTGATCAACCATTTCTAAAGATAAGCGGATGGCACGTACCATCAACGGAAACCCCATCACGGCTGATGCGATCGCTGCCCCTTCCCATTTGAAAACAAAGGTGATTCCAAGAAATTCATAGAACCATTCGCCGACCAAGCCTTTTCTGCCGAGCACGATTAGCAGAACGTAACCAATCACGACTGGCGGTAATACTAAAGGCAGATGAATTATGCCATCGACTAAAGTTTTACCTATAAAATTTTTCCGCGCTAGGAGCCAGGCGAAAAATAAGGCAAAAGGTAGGTTGAGGCATACACTCCAAAATGCAACCCGCAGACTCAGTTCAACGGCAAGCCACTCGTCTGGACTAAGCGGCAACATCATTCAGCGTGTGCTAAAGCCATAGGCTTTAAAAATTTTCATCGCTTCTGGACCAGTGAGAAACTTATAAAAGGACATAACAGACGGAACATCACGGTTCTTCACAACTCCAAAACTATAAATAATTGGAGGATGAGATTCGAGAGGAAAACGGTCCACGATTCGTATGTGATTACTTGCAATGACATCAGTTTGGTACACAATTCCAAGGTTCGATTCACCGCGTTCCACCAATAACAAAGTATTTCTTACGTCATTGCCGGGTGCTAGTTTGTTTGCCACCGCTGCCCAGATACCGAGCCACTCTAGTGATGCTGCAGCGTATTGCCCAGCTGGTACAAAATCTGGGTTAGCTATTGCCAACCTGGTATTTCCCAGTGTTTTCGCAAGAGGAAAATTGGGCTCTATACTAATATCAATATCGTTATTCGCGTGCGTGATTAGAACAAGTCTGTTGCTCAATGCGTTTTTGCGAGTATCACGTCTAACCAGATTGTTATTGATGAGAACATCCATCCAGGCAAGGTTAGCCGAAACAAATATGTCTGCCGGGGCTCCATTTTTGATTTGTTGGGCAAGGGCTGCGCTGCCCGCGAATGAACTAATAACGGTGTCGTGAGATTGTGTCTGATAAGTATTAATGATGTCCGTCGTTACGTCGGTGAGGCTTGCTGCAGCCAATAACCAAATTTCCTCGGCTTTTATTTCTTTTGATACTGCGCAAAGCAACGCACCCCACACAGCTACGACCAAAAGAAAAACACGCACTTAAGCCAACATTTGTTGCTTAAGTGCGTGCTGTGACAAGTTGTATCGTCTACGCACTCAAAGTCACTCGACAAGTATGGATAAAGAGCTATCCGATCAAATAGAGAAGTGTTATATATATATGAATATAACGGTATATGTCAAACAGTAAATTCGGCGACTATAGAATCAGAGTTGGGGGTTCACTTTTTTTCGGATGGAGGCGGATCGGCCAGCAGAGCGGCGAACCCGGCGATATGTGGATTTACGGCGGCAATGGCAGTTTTTTCCATGAGTTGGTACTTGGCGAGGACTGTGCTTCCGAATTCTGTCACTTGTGCGCCACCCCCGCCTTTACCGCCGGTTGCGGCTTCAACTATGGGTTCCCGGAAAGACCGGTTCATGGTATCGACTAGTAGCCAAGCCCGTCGGTAAGACATATTCATACGACGCGCAGCAGCCGATATTGATCCGGTTTCTTGGATGGCCTCAAGGAGGGCTGCCTTCCCTGGTCCAAGGGCTATTTCAGGGCCAAAAAGGACCCTGAGGCGAAGTTTTCTTACGTCAGCCATATCATCAATTGATCGGCTGGGCGTCAGTGCTGTCCCACCCGATTCCGAACAAAATCCAAGGGTGTCTACTCGCCACCGAAAATATCATGAATCACCCTGTCTCCCACAGTAATACCAAGTTGTTGAGTGATTCCCGCATTGAGTTCAACAACCACCAAAGTTGGAGCACCACCTGGTATGGTTTGAAGCGATAGGGGCGTGGTGTTTTCCACTACGCGGTGAATTATGCCGCTCTTATTGACAAACAATATATCCAAAGGGATGAAAGTATTTTTCATCCACATAGCCAGCCGAGATTCTTTCCCAAAATGGAATAACATTCCGCTGTCCCTTGGCAACTCGCGGCGGAACATAAGTCCGCGCTGACGTTGATCGTAGGTTTCTGCTATTTCCACGACAAAACGGTGTCGTCCCGTAGCCGATTCTACCCATATTTCAGAACTTTCATAAGTCATGCTTTCTGCCCAAACTTTCGTTGGAGTGCAGAGGTTGAGCAGCAACAATATGAAAAAGCTTTTACAGATGATGGAGTAGTGCAGCCTACCCATCCCAATTTTGTCCCGCAAAATAGAACATAACACTCTCTTTGTGATGATTCGGGTATTGATGGTGTCGATCTGGGCTCATGGCGACGGCAGAGATTAAAATAACCATGGCGGTTTCAAAATAATCTGGCCAAAACATATTTCTAACATGTGACAAGTTTATTGTTGGGATACTGCATTGAGGCGGGCTAGTCCGTGTTCAAGATCGCCGAGTAAGTCGTCGAGGTCCTCGAGACCAGCGTGGATACGAAGCGTGGGTCCTTGGGGCTTCCAGTTGGTTGCTGTGCGTTGTTTCCTTGGGTTGGTGGGAATGATCAGACTTTCATAACCTCCCCAGCTGTACCCCATTTTAAATAATTCCATCCCATCCAACATTGCCGCCACTGCAGATTTTGTGGTGGGTTTTAACACCAAGCCGAAAAGCCCACTCGCACCAAGAAAATCTTTTAGCCAACGGGCGTGACCTGGGTCATCAGGCAGTCCAGGGTGAAGTACACGCGCGACTTGATTTTGCTTCTTTAACCAATGGGCGATTGCCAATCCGGTCTCCATGTGGCGGTCAAGGCGAACGCGAAGCGTGCGTAGCCCTCGTTGAGCAAGATACACATCATCTGGTCCAGGTGGTGCGCCGAAATCAAGTGCTGCTTGCTGTATGACTTCAAATGTTTCTTTTGTCGATGTTATGACGCCAAGCATTGCATCGGAATGTCCAACGATATATTTGGTGGCTGCCTGGATAGCTACATCAACGCCGTGGTCAAATGGCCGAAAGAAAAGCGGTGTCGCCCAAGTATTGTCCATTAACACGACGCAATTGCGTGCATGTGCTGCTTCTGCAATCGCGCTAATGTTTTGTATTTCGAACGTCTGGGAGCCCGGTGATTCGGTGAAAATTATTCGGGTCTCGGAGCGAATAGACTTAGCTATGCCGGCGCCAATTAGTGGATCGTAATAAGTTGTCGTGATGCCGAACCTAGTGAGTAAGCCGTCGCAAAGTGCTCGGGTCGGGCCATAAGCTGAGTCGACCATTAAGAGGTGGTCTCCGGACTTAAGGAATGCCATCAGCGCAACGAGGACTGCACATTTCCCGGATGCCACAGCAATTGTTCTATGCCCATTGTCCAGTTCGGCAATGGCATTTTGAAAAGCAAATGTGGTTGGCGTCCCAAAACGCCCATAATACGTTGTATCGCTCTCCAGCCGACGGCTTTCAGAGGCTTCTAGGTCTGCGACCGTAGGGAATAAAATAGTAGATGCGTGATAGACGGGCGGGTTGACGGCCCCGTGATTGGCTTCCGGGTCACGCCCAGCAGTGGTTATCAGAGTATCTTGCTTCATGGCAATATGTTTTGGTTAATATCAGGTGAATACGTCCGACTGGTTGTACTATGTATCCTAGTGGAAGGTCTCAGGGGGTTTGGTTGAGACCTTCATGGCTGCCGTGTTACCGTCATTTTTTTTAATAGTATTCGATCACATATGGATAATACCATGCCCGACAAGAAAATATCACTTACCACGCAGATTTTATTCGCGATGTTGGCCGGCGTATTGCTGGGATTAGTCCTGAATTTATTTGGGAATCAAATGCCGGCAGTAAAAATATTCCTGGTGGATGGTGTCCTTCGTGTGGTTGGCGCAATTTTTATCGCTTCCCTCAAGATGATGGTAGTGCCCCTGGTGCTGGTGTCACTTGTATGCGGCGTCACGAATATGGGAGATATTGCTGCCTTGGGGAGAATTGGTGGTAAGGCCCTCGGACTTTACGTTTTAACTACGGCATTAGCTATTACCATCGCCCTGATTGTGGCTGTCGCTGTATCGCCGGGGGCAGGATTCGATGTTTCTGACTCGGTGATTGAGTTTGAGGCCCAGGTTGCTCCCCCTCTCAGCCAGGTTTTAATTGATTTGGTTCCTAGTAATCCTGTCGCAGCTATAGCCGATGGAGAGATGCTGCAAATTATAGTGTTTGCAGTTTTGTTGGGTGTTGCAATTACGATTTCCGGGGATCGAGGTCGGCATGTGCTAAACGTATTTACAGACCTAAATGCCGTAATAATGCAAATGGTCTGGATTGTAGTCCGACTAGCTCCGGTTGGCGTGTTTTGTTTGATCGCACGCACGTTTTCGTCAGAAGGTGTGCAAGCTTTTCTCCCTCTTGCGCAATATTTTGTTTGTGTGATTGGAGCTTTAGCCGTGCACGTGATTGTTACCTACGGTTTATTGTTGAAAATTGTGGGTCGGCTTAACCCGGCCGTTTTTTTTCTAAAGATGCGGGCGGCGCAATTATTTGCTTTTTCCACTGCTAGCAGTAACGCAACGATACCGGTGACACTGGAGACAGTAAAAAATCGGCTGGGTGTGG
Organism: uncultured Rhodospirillaceae bacterium; assembly: GCA_964611315.1. GTDB lineage: Bacteria > Pseudomonadota > Alphaproteobacteria > UBA7887 > UBA7887. The sequence goes on along the minus strand of CAZSYW010000009.1, from coordinate 8,353 downwards.
ATAACAGCGTGGCATCTTTTACCGTGCCATTTGGCGCTACCATAAACATGGATGGAACTGCCATTATGCAGGGTGTGGCTACCGTCTTTCTAGCACAGGCCTACGGCATCGACCTTAGTCTTGGGCAGTTTCTAACTGTGATAATGACGGCTACTCTGGCGTCAATTGGTACTGCTGGCGTTCCGGGGGTTGGTTTGATCATGTTAGCAATGGTTTTGCAGCAGGTTAATATTCCGGTGGAAGGTATAGCGCTTATTATTGGAGTAGATCGATTGCTCGATATGCTGCGTACGGCGGTGAACATCACGGGTGACGCCGCAGTGACCTGCGTCATTGCGAAAAGTGAAGGGCATTTTAATGTGGAACGTTATACAGATTCATCGACAAGCTTGGTGCCGACCAAATAGGCATTGGACCTGACAATTGTTGACGTGTTATCTCAATATTGTGAGGTGATTCGTAATAATCTAGGACTGGTCTCGGTTCTCGATAGGAGTATCTAAACGTCCGCCCCATTCGGTCCATGACCCATCGTAAATAGCGACGTCGTTTCGTCCTATCAGATGTAAACCAAGCGCAAGATTGCAGGCGGTGATGCCTGAGCCACACGACGTTACCACTGGTTTATTTTTTTTCACTCCCGCTTTCGAGAACAGTTCCATCAGTTCTTGGTCAGACTTCATTAACTTGGTTTCAGAATCGTAGAGAGTTGGGAACGGGAGATTCAGGCTATTTGGGATATGGCCACTCCGTAATCCTGGCCTGGGCTCAGGCTCCTTCCCCGTAAACCGTCCGTAAGAACGTGCATCCAAGATTTGCTCTAGATCGTTTTTTACATTTCGTTTTAGTTCATCGATCGTTCTCAGTAAGCGCTTGTTCAACCGAGCTGAAAAATCAGTCGTAGTCGATGGAGCAATCTTCTTTGTCATGGAGCCACCGGATCTTTGCCAAGCGGGAAGACCGCCATTTAGGACTGACACGTGCTCATGACCAAAAAGACGAAACATCCACCACACTCGAGCTGCACTGCCAACTCCAGTGGTGTCATAGGCAACAACGTGGTCATCATTGTTTATTCCAAGTGCACTAACCTGAATCGCAAACTCCTCTGCTCTGGGTATCATGTGCGGAAGCGAGCTTTCGGTATCGGCAATGTGATCAATATCAAAAAATACTGCTCCGGGGATATGCGCGGACTCAAACTCAGCCGATGGATTGCGCCTCATAGTAGGTAAATGCCATGAACCATCGACCACAATTATGTTGGGCGAGTCTAAATTATCCATTAGCCAGTCACTGTCGACCAGCGCTTCAACAACGTGGGTGACCATCAGGATAAGTCCTCTGGTTCAGATAAAGTAACGGTCACCCGGCGATTGTGGCGACCTTTGTTTTTAATTTTGGTTATTTCAGCATGTCCTATCTCACCAGTGCCGGCTACGTGGGTGCCTCCACATGCTTGAAGGTCCGTTCCGTCTATGTCGATCAAGCGAACTGTGTCGGCATCTTCGGGAGGCTTGACAGACATCGTTTTAACTAGTGCCGGGTTTCTAACAAGTTCGTCGCCGGGTACCCACCTCGGTATTATCTGATGGTCTGCTTCGATTAGCTTGTTTAGCGCGTCAGTTATTTCTAACTTGTCGAGATTGGTTGTTGGAACATCGAAATCCAGTCTGCTTGTCGTTAAGCCAACTTGACCTCCAGTAACCATGCCGTCGATGACCGCGGACAGAAGATGAAGGCAGCTATGCATTCGCATCAGTTGGTAGCGACGTGGCCACTCGATGGTTGCTGTGACGCTAGTGCCGGGCCCTGGCATCACTTGTTTTGATCCGGGCACGTGAATTAAATGCTTCCCACATTCACTTCTAACAGTGTCAATAATTTCAATTTTGGTATCATCCGGAAGCGTAAGAAACCCGATATCGCCGGGTTGGCCACCGCCTCGACCGTAAAAAACGGTTTGATCGAGTTGGAAGCCTTCCTCATTGCTAGCGATTACGGTGGCTCGGCATTTTTTTAAATACGCATCATCACTAAACAGAAGTTTAGTTTCAGGAGCCTTCATCAGATCATCCAATCGGGAAGGGGAAGGCCTTTTTCCTTAAGAAATTCAGGATTGAAAACCTTACTTGCATAGCGGCTTCCGTAATCGCACAGGATTGTAACGATCGTGGAGCCAGGCCCAATTTTATTTGCCAACTTGATGGCGCCTGCGACATTGATGCCAGTGGAGCCGCCCATTAAAAGGCCTTCATACTGGAGGAGATCGAAAATCACTTTTAAGGCCTCTTCATCCGACACCTGTTGAAAGTCGTCTATCGGAGCATTCTCCAAATTTTTGGTGATTCGACCTTGGCCTATTCCCTCTGTGATTGATGAGCCTTCTGGCTTGGCCTCTCCTTGTGTATACAGGCTAAATAGGCCCGAACCCATCGGGTCTGATAGAACGATCTGTATGTCCGAATTTCGTTCCTTAAGCACTGTACCAATGCCTGCAATCGTGCCGCCAGTGCCTACTGAGCACGTGAAAGCGTCAATTCGACCACCTGTTTGCTCCCAAATTTCAGGGCCCGTCCCATCAATATGAGCCTGTCGATTTGCAACGTTATCAAATTGGTTGGCCCAAATGGCGCCTGCCTTATTTATTGTAGCTATTTCCTCAGCCAATTTTCCAGAATAACGTATGTAGTTGCCGGGATCACTGTAGGGTAGTGCTGGGACCAAGCGCAGGTCGGCGCCACACATTCTCAGCATGTCCTTTTTTTCTTGGCTCTGTGTTTCCGGCATTACGATTACTGAACTATAGCCGAGGGCTTTTCCTACCAAGGCGAGCCCGATCCCAGTATTCCCGGCCGTTCCCTCGACAATTACACCGCCCGGTTTAAGTTGGCCCTTTTGCTCCGCATCCCGGACTATATATAATGCCGCGCGATCTTTAACCGATTGTCCTGGGTTAAGAAATTCACACTTTCCAAAAATATTACATCCGGTTAGTTCAGAAGCACGTTTCAGCTTAACTAACGGTGTATTCCCTATGAGGTCGGTAAAACTAGAGTTCAATCGCATCAGGAACCTTCCGGATTCAACCAACACTAACCAGTTGGCGGTCTAGGGCCCGCGCGGCACGAAGCCTTGTTGTCCATCATAACCCTATATAAGGCAATAAGCGCCTAATTCTTTTTCGTTATGGACACAAAGGCATCGTGAAGGTCATTGGCGTTGGTGTCCTTGACGAGTTTATCTGGTTCGCCATCGGATAGGACGCGGCCTTCATGGAGGACAATTACTCGATCAGCTTTTTCCGCTTCGTCTACTAAATGGCTTGCCCACAGAATTGCCATTTGACGTTCTTGTTTGAGTTGAAGAACGTACGACAGTAAATCCCGTCGACTACTCGGGTCGAGACCGACTGTTGGTTCGTCCATTAACAAAAATTGAGGTCGATGCAGCAGTGCCCGCGCTAGCTCTATTCGCCTTCTTTGGCCACCACTTAAGGCTCTTGCACGATCGCCAAAGCGATCGGAAAGCTTCAATTGCTCTAGCTCCTCATCAATTCGCAACCGTGTTTCTCGTGTGCCTAGCCCGTGAAGACTTCCGTGGAACTGCAAATTATCTATTACAGAAAGATCAAGATCGAGGGTAGGTTGTTGGAACACAACGCCAATTCCGGCAAGGGCAGGAACAGCATTTTTACGGATGTCAATGCCTCCGATATGAATGGTTCCTGCATCAGGAACAAATAGGCCGGTTAATAGTTGAAACAGGGTCGTTTTACCAGCTCCGTTTGGCCCGAGGAGTGCAACGAATTCTCCAGGTTGAATTGTAATATCGACGGCGTCGAGTGCTTTTCGCGCACCATAGAACTTCACTATTCCAGCGGCTTTTAGAATTGGGCTTACGTGGGAATTACTGCTGTTGCTCACTTTATTCAACACACCTTTCTAACTTGCTTTTAAAGCTCATCACCTAAATGAAGTCGTCATTTATCACTAACTGATTGTGGGCCAGCCATCCCATGTAACAATGACTGATGCTTTGACAATAGATCATGGCGAAAACGATCTATCTCGGGGTCGTCTATTTGTCGGGGCCGCGCCAGGTCCACTGATTGTTCGAGAACCACCTGTGACGGGCCACGAGATAGAAACACAATACGATCCGCCAGATAAATTGCTTCCCGCAAATCGTGGGTCACAAAAATTACTGTGGTAGGCCGCGTTTTCCACAGGTCAAGCAACAACTGGCGCAACAAATTACCAACGGGTAAGTCGAGTGAAACGAAGGGTTCATCGAGGAGTAGCAACTGTGGTTCGGTCGCGAAAGCGCGTGCCAGGGAAACCCGCCGTTGCATTCCGCCAGAGAGGCGGTTTGGGAACTCATTTAGCGAGTCAGCAAGATCCATTCGTTCCAGCAACCGTTCGGCTCTTCCGTCTTTTGCGGTTGTTTCATCAAGGACCACGCGCACATTGTCTCGCACCGTCATCCAGGGCAAAAGACGAGGAGTTTGAAACATGTAGGAGACACGAATTGAGTCCAGGGTTTGGCCATTTTGTAGGGTAACAGCTCCGCTCGCATCTCCGTCGATTCCTGCGACAAGATTTAAGAGGGTTGTTTTGCCACAGCCTGAGGGGCCCACAATACAAAGAAACTCACTATCAGAGACGGTTAAGTTCAGGTTCTTGATAGCAACTCGAGCTTCTCCGCCCGAACTCGCAGGGTAGACCTTGCGGTCAATCCGTATGTCAAGCGCCGCAGCACTCATTTTCGCCACCGAGTTGCGTAGCGGTCCATTGGGCCGATAAACGCTAGCTCTACACCCAACATCACAATTACGAATGCGAGAGTATAGGAGAGAATACTGGCAATGTCGAAAAGTTGGAAAAATACGCTGAGTTGAAATCCGATACCATTACTTCGTCCCAGTAATTCTACTACCAATACTATTTTCCAAATTAAGGCGATTCCTGAACGCGCCGCAATCATAATGTACGGATACAATTGTGGCAGGAAGAATTTAAGAAACGTTTTTCGGTGGCTGACCCTGAAAACCTGTGCCACTTGGAGAAGATCTCGGTCTACGGCCCGCGTTCCTTCACGTAATGTGACCACAACGTTGGGAAACTTGTTGAGCGAGACGGCGACAATGGCGGCAACTTCCGTCAGGCCGAACCAGACGTAGCAAAGGATTATCGTGACTAGTGCTGGTATATTTAAAAATATTATTAGCCATCCATCCAGTAGGATGTCGAGGCGTTTCCTTAAGCCCATGAGAATACCGATGACTGTGCCAGTAGCCATGGCCAGGATAAAAGCGGCCGTTACACGCCATAAAGTGATCCCGAGGTCTGAAAGCAGGCTGCCATTTACTAAGTGATCAAAAAAAACGACGGCTACCGCCCATGGATCAGGTAATACCCGACTGTCGGCAAAAAGTGAGCTGACACCCCATATAACTAGCAATAAAACAGCCGAAATAACGCGGAGCCACGCCCCGCTAATTCCAGCATCTCTTGGTGTTTCAGAGAGATTCAATAGGTGGCTCCGCTCCACAAAGTGCCAGGTGCAAGTTCGGTGTTCCGCCCGACTAATGCTCGACCGCCGTGCTTAGCAACGATACGGAATGCGGCGCGGATCGACTCTTCTTGCTCTTGCCCGAATGCTTGAGGAACACCCTCCCGGTATCCATCGCGTAGCGCTGCTAAAGTGGCTTCATCGGCGGCCTTGGTAAGTGGCTTTAAGCGTTCCCATTCTTCGTCAGACTGTAACATGATTGCCCGAGCCTCCGATGATGCTCTAAAAAAAGCCGAAACAGCCTCAATATTTTCTTCGGCCCAAGACTGACTGAATACGTATCCGATTAATGGTAGTCTCCCTGGAACCCCAAGTGATGGCAGCAGGTCCTGCACCTTGACAAGCTCAGTCATATTGGCTGCTCGGAGGCGGGCTGTGTAGTTCCAATAATTCAAAACTGCATCGAACTCGCCTTGTTTAAATTTTTCGTTAAGCAATGGCGGCGCGGCATACGCTGGTTTTGCTATTTTACCAAGGTCTTCTCCAATCGTGTTAAGAGAGTAAGCGCGGAGTAAAAGCCAGCTCTTGTCAATCGGACTCCCGGCAACCCCAATTCTTTTTCCCTGAAGGTCGGCGAGGCGTTCAATGCCGCTATCTGGATGAACCATAACAGAGCCTGCCGCTTCAGAATACGGTACGAATGTGAAGTCTGCGCCTGCATCACGTTGCCGGGAAACCCAAATCCAGTCAGTGACTATCATATCAACGTCGCCCGCATTAAGTGCAATTGAGGTGGCGTCTTTATTGGCAAGTCCGACTACGTCGAGGGCTAATCCTGAATGCTTGTCCAATTCATGGTGTTTTATTACGTCTAGTTCCCAATTGACTGTGCCAAACTTCAGAACTCCGAGACGGATGTTTAGCTCATTTTGTGTCGTGCTATTCGCCGGGAAAGTCCAGAAACTAGCAGTCGCCAGAGCTACGATTGCGATAAACGAGGTTTTACAGCGGTTCGATAACGAGCTCATCATTTCCTCAAGTCATTACAGAACGGAGGTTTGAAAGTGGATAATTGGGGTGGATTTATAAATTTAGCAAGTCCGTGCGCCTTTTTATATAGAAACGCTGGGGATAGGAAAAGAGAGCCTGCGACACTGAATACAAGACAATGTATTGTGAAAGAGCTAAAAGATTTATTTTAAAGAGATTAAAGATTAGTATGCCATGAATTCGATACAAGCTTGCTTTAGCGTCGGGGAAGTTGTTCATCACTTATTATTCGACTATCGCGGTGTGGTTTTTGACGTAGATGGCTGCTTTTCTGGTACCGAGGAATGGTATGATCAGGTGGCAAAGAGCCGACCTCCGAAAGACAAACCTTGGTACCATTTGCTAGTCGATGGGGCGGTACATAGCACCTATGTTGCGGAGCGACACCTCGAGCCAGATTCTGACACCGGGCCCGTCAATAACCCACTGATTGGAACTATGTTTGAACGCTTTGAGAATGGGGTTTATGTACCAAAAAATGCGGCCAATTGAGGTGCAAGCGACGCACAACAAAAGGAACTTCACGTTTCCGGCGTTTTACAGTTTTTGTATTTTTTGGAGAATTGCTTCCCATCATGATACTTTAACGTTGGGCTAATCGAGGTAGTAATATCTTGAGCGTCGAGCCATTCGATTCCGCCAGACCTGAACAGTCCCCGGAAGCGTCGGCCGGTTATTTGTCGACTGGGTCGCTGGTGATGCGTCTGGTAAGGGACTACTTGCGCCCATATCGGTTTAAATTAATCGGGGCTATCATATGCATGGTGTTGGCTGCTGCGTCACAGCCACTGCTCGCGTGGTTGATGGAGCCAGTGGTGCGAGACGTCTTTATAAACCGGGACCAAACTATGTTGGTGTTGGTGCCGCTCGCTATTATGAGCATTATGGTAGTTGGCGGTGCCGCCAATTTCGGGCAATCAGTGCTAATGAATTGGGTTGGCTTGCGCATTGTAGCGGACCTGCAGCATCGCGCGTTCTCACACTTGATCAATCTTGATCTTGCCTTCTTCAGACGCAACCCAAGCGGTAAGCTTATAGCCCATTTAACCAGCGACGCGTACCTGATCAGGCAAGCGACTTCGAGCACCTTGACTAGTTTGGTTAAGGACTTGCTGACGGTGTTTTTTCTGGTGGCACTTATGTTTTACGAAAACTGGCGTCTAGCGTGCGTAGTGTTCTTTATATTTCCCATGGCTGCCTGGCCCATTAGTCGCCTTGGTAAACGAATGCGCCAAGTTATTACTGTTACTCAAGGAGAAGTTGGTTCGTTCACAAATTTGCTCGGTGAAACTTTTCGAGGTGTGCGACATGTTAAGGCATATGGAATGGAAGCACATGAAAGTATGCGCGCTGAACACAGGATCGAACGATTGTTTGATTTGTACATGAAAGCCACTCGGACACGGGCTCTGACTACTCCGATGATGGAAGGCCTTGGAGGGCTCGCCATCGCCGTGGTGATTTGGTATGGCGGCAGCCAGGTCATAGCGGGGGAGGCCGAACCAGGCGCTTTTTTTGCTTTATTTACAGCCTTATTGTTGGCGTACCGACCAATAAGAAGTATCGCTAACTTAAATACCGCCCTGCAGGAAGGTTTGGCAGCTGCCCAACGGGTTTTTGCCGTTCTTGATCAAAAGAGCAATATCGCAGAGGAGACGGACGCTGGAAATTTGTTTGTGAGTGGTGGGCAAATCAAATTTAGCGCGGTTAAGTTTAGATACATAGACGATGTCCCGGCTCTCGGAGGTATTGATATTGAAGTCGCAGCCGGGGAGACTGTCGCGCTGGT
>CAZSYW010000008.1:0-31693 GCA_964611315.1 uncultured Rhodospirillaceae bacterium | reverse complement strand
ACTCGAACTCGTATCTCATTTCAGGTCGCGATGGTACAGCTTGGGGGTCAGGCTGTGGTGTTATCTTTGGAAGATAGTCAGTTGGGTCGAGGAGAGCCGATGGCCGACACTGCGCGAGTTCTGTCTCGTTATGTCGATGCCATTGTTTTGCGTGCAACCAAGCATAAAACTTTGCTTGAGTTAGCGGAATACTCAGAGGTACCAGTAATCAATGGCCTCACCAACCGAAGTCATCCATGCCAGTTGATGGCGGATATAATGACGTTCGAAGAACATCGTGGGCCGATTATGGATCGGGTTGTGGTTTGGTCTGGCGATGGCAATAACGTTGCTGCTTCCTGGATTCATGCCGCGGTCCGTTTCGGGTTTGAGTTACGTTTGGCTTGTCCAGTTGCACTTAGTCCAGATCCTGAGCTGGTGAAATGGGCGAAGGTCGAGGGTGGGCGAGTTACGCTTACCCATGACGCGAAGGTTGCAGCGGAAGGGGCAGATTGCGTCGTCACTGATACTTGGGTCTCGATGGGGGCCTCTGCCACCGCAAGTCGGCAGAGTTCGCTGGAGCCGTTTAAGGTGGATGAAACACTGATGTCCTTTGCCAAGCCTGACGCTTTATTTATGCATTGTTTGCCCGCGCATCGGGAGGAAGAAGTCACGGCCTCGGTGATAGATGGTAAAAATTCTGTCGTCTGGGACGGCGCTGAGAATCGACTGCACGTGCAGAAAGGTATTCTTAAGTGGTGTCTAACTTAAACGTGACCAGTAAGGCGGCAGTTAAATTCTTGCAAATTATCGGTTTAGCGGGTGTTTTTGTTGTAGCTGCGTGTGGATCGCATCAACCGAGTGTTTTGAATCGTGATATTGCCTTTACCCATCTGGAGCCATATCTCTTAGATGTCGCTGATTTGGAGATTGTGAGTACGTACAAGCCTCCTTTTAAGAAACCGTTTGTGGAACACTTGGTGCCTGTTTCGCCTTCTGCCGCCGTATGGAAATGGGCGACGCATGTGCTGCGTCCTGTTGGAGATGAAGGCACAGTGCGAGTTACAATTTCAGACGCGAGACTCGTTGGGGAGATATTGGACGTCAACCAGGACCTGAAATCCTTGTTTACTTCTGAACAGGCGGCTCGCTACGATGCACGTGTTGAAATCACTATCGATATTCTTGATGATCGCCGCATATCTCGTGCCTATGTTAGCGGACATGCAACGGCAAGCAGCACCGTTTCAGAAGATGCGAGTTTGGCTGAGCGCGACGAGATCATGATTGAGCTGATGGAGACTTTGCTTGGTACGTTGCATCCGGCCATAGTGGGCCAATTTGAGCAATTTTTGGAATCCTATTTGCGCTGAACTGTATTCTTGATCGACCCTAACGGTTCTCCATCAAGTACAGTTCGAATCAGCTTGATGGTTTCATCTTGCCCATAAAGTGTGATGAATGATCCCATGCGTGGCCCCTGACTTTGGCCCAGCAGTATTTCATAAAGGGCCTTGAACCAAGCGCGAAGTTCGGTGAAAGAGTTGCGTTTCCCAACCTCATAAATCTCCGTCTGTATGGTCTCGGCGTCGGCATGATCAGGTAATTTCTCAAGTGTTTGAACAAGATCCGAAAGGGCTCTTTTTTCTGATGGATCTGGCAATCGGTAATGTTGTGTTGGGGCCACGAAGTCTTGGTAGTATTGCAGCGCATAACCCACAAGTTCGTCCAGTAGGGAGTTGGTTGCGGGACTCGAGTCAGGAGCATATCGAGTAATAAATCCCCACAAAACAGCCTTATCTTCAGCGTGACACGCGCCGGCTAGATTGAGTAAAAGACTGAAAGTGACAGGTGAGTCTTGGGTTGGAGGTGAGCCACTGTGCACGTGCCACGCCGGGTTTTTAATTTGATCTTCAGTTTCTTGGTCCTGAAACCGGCCAAGATGCACCAAGTAGTCGTCGACGTTTCGCGGGATGACGTCGAAGTAGAGCCGTTTTGCCTTCCGTGGTGACTGGTACATGTAAAAAGACAAGCTTTCCCTTGGTCCGTACTTCAGCCATTCGTCAATAGTCAGGCCATTGCCACGCGACTTAGAAATTTTTTCTCCGTTCTCGTCGAGGAATAATTCATAGGTAAGGTTCTCAGGTGGTGTTCCGCCAAGGATTCGACATATTTTGCTTGATAAGTGTAAGGACGGAATCAGATCCTTTCCGGACATTTCGTAGTCGACCCCGAGCGCATGCCAACGCATAGCCCAGTCTACCTTCCATTGAAGTTTGCAGTTACCCCCCGTTATGGGCACTTCAACCAAATTACCTTGTTCATTCCTATAAGTTATAGTACCGGCATCAGGATCGCGGCCAACGAGAGGGACCTGCAAAACTTTGCCTGTGGTGGGGCAAATTGGCAGAAACGGGCTGTAGGTCGCCTGGCGTTCCTGCCCAAGGGTTGGGAGAATAAGGGCGATTATCGGGTCGTAGTGGGTCAGAATGGTCTGCAATGCATCATCAAACTGCCCTGAGCCGTAGCATTCGGTGGCGCTGTAGAAGTCATAGTCAAAATCAAACTGGTCGAGAAACGACCTCAGCTGAGCGTTATTGTGATGACCATAACTTTCGTGGGTTCCGAAGGGGTCCGGGATTGAGGTTAAGGGCATGCCAACATGCGCATTCAACATCTCTGGGGCAGGAATATTGTCTGGCACTGTGCGAAGTGCATCCAGATCGTCAGAGAAGGCTATTAGCTTGGTAGGAAAATCTGAAATGGTACTAAAGGCGCGACGTACCATAGTTGTGCGAGCGACTTCCCCAAAAGTGCCGATGTGAGGAAGTCCGGATGGGCCGTAGCCCGTCTCGAATAGAACATAGTCGTTAGATGGCCGCGTTCGCTCAAGGCGTTTCAGCAATTTTTGCGCTTCGACCATGGGCCAAGCATTGCTTTTCATCGCGAAGGCGTGGAGTTCGGACATTATGCGTTTGGGTTCCCACTAGAAAGCGCGCGGACCGTAGGCCCCGAGGGGGATTTCGTCAATGCCATCAAAGATGCCAGATGGGATACTCTGGCTTATAGTGGAGCCGTGCCCCGTATCAAGGATATCGACCGTTACATGCCAGCGGCTCCGGCATTAGCAGTGCTTCCATCAGGTGCTGCTTGGTGCGAATCTGGTGGTCGCCCAATTTTATCAGATCATTCTGAAATACGGACAAGACTACGCGGAAGTGGTCCTGTCATATTGTGCCACGGTCCTGCAATAGCTAGGAGGCTAGCGCTTGATGTTTTCCCATGTCTTGACGTATTGGAATTGTTTGCTTTTGTGCGGCCTGCGCAGTTTTGTGTTCCTACGATAGGCGGACTTGCTTCTGCCACAGCCCAAAGCGTGCCCAATGATTTGGTTTCGCAGGTACAAACTTTACCAGTTATCTTGCGCTCGCTTTTAGCTGAACTTGTCCAACCGGATTATCCTGATGCTGATTTTGCCAGTGCCATCGCTAGGCGTATGGCAGTTGAGGGCTGGCTTTGGGGTGAGCCAGTGGTGTCGGCTTTAGGAAATCGAACACAAGCCGGTGACTATAATGTCTGGATTCACCTTTCTGAGTGGGTGGAGCATGCTTCAAAACAATCTTCCAAAATTAACGCTGTCACCCCCTCAGAAACAAATGCAAGGCTTGCGGAATTGGTCGGCCCAGACTCTGAGCCAAGGCCAGAACAGGTTACCTATGCTTCTACAGTCGTGACGGCTTTTGCGCCTCGAGATGAGGCTAAGGCTGCCAAGGTCGTAATTGCTGAGGCTGGCACAGGGGTCGGCAAAACCGTCGGCTATATAGCCCCCGCGAGCGTATGGGTAGACAAAAATGAGGGAGTGGTGTGGTTATCGACCTTTACCAAAAATCTTCAAAGTCAGATTGATCGTGAACTGGATCGACTCTACCCCGACCAGGACACTAAACATAAAAAGGTGGTAATTCGGAAAGGGAGAGAAAATTACTTGTGCCTACTGAATTTTGAGGAAGTGGTGAGAGCCCGCCCTCTTGGTCCTAACGCTGATTCTGGAACCCTCGGTCTAATAGCGCGTTGGGTTAAGGCAACGAGAGATGGAGATATGGTCGGCGGAGACTTGCCAGCGTGGCTGGGTGGTTTGTTGCGTGAGACCCGTGTTCCTGACCTTTCTGACCATCGCGGGGAGTGCATCTATTCTTCTTGCAGTCACTACCGAAAGTGCTTTGTAGAACGTGGAGCCCGCAATGCCAGGCAGGCAGAATTGGTTATATCAAACCATGCATTGGTAATGGCCCTTGGCGCAAGAGGTGAGGATCTTTCGTCATTGCCCACTCGGTATGTGTTCGACGAAGGTCATCATCTTTTTGACGCGGCGGATAGTACTTTTGCTTCGTGTCTGTCCGGACGAGAAATGTTTGAGCTTCGCCGGTGGTTCCGTGGCATCGAGGAAGGCCGCCGACGTCGAGCTCGCGGGCTCAAGTCGCGTATGGAGGGCCTTGTTCTAGAGAATAAGGACATGGAGGCGGCTCTCGACATTATTTTGGATGAAGCGCGGGTGTTGCCAACTTCCGGTTGGCAACGCAGGGTCGTAGACCGTCGTCCAAAGGGCACGGCGGAGGCGTTTTTGTGCCTTGTACATAAGCAGGTGCTGGCGAAAGCAACCCCAAATAATGGCTATGATTTAGAAACCCTGCCACGTCCTTGTTTAGAGGAATTGCTTTTGGTCGCATCAGATTTCAAGGAGGCTCTTTCTCGCTTGTCTGATGCCATCGGTGTTTTGGAACACTCTGTGGACCGATTTCTCAATGACGCAGATCAAAAACTGGAACTCGGGCAACGCTCTCGGTTGGAAGCTGTGTCTCAATCTTTACGCCGACGTAGGCTGGATGTGATCCAGCGCTGGCAGTCCATGTTGGAATCACTCAGTTTTGAGGAACCAGAAACAGTGACTGATCGTTTTGTAATTGAACGCAGTGGAGGCAGGGAAACAGATGTTGGCATGTATCGTAATTGGATTGATCCCCTCATTCCGTTTGCTGAGTCAGTGGTCCAACAGGCCGACGGGGCTCTGATTACCTCAGCAACATTGAAAGACAGCACTGGGAATGTGGAAAAGGACTGGTTCGCCGCTGAGAGGCGTGTGGGTGCTCATCATTTATTGGGTTCTTCAGTAGTGCGTGCTGCCGTGCCATCTCCATTTGATTATCAAGCGGCAACGCGAGTAATGGTGGTGAATGATGTTGACCGTAACGATGTGGACGAGATAGCGCGGGCGATGCTGAGGTTGTTTACCGCAGCCGGCGGTGGAGCTTTAGGCTTATTTACGGCGATATGGCGTTTGCGCGAGGCAGCGGCAAGGATGGTGGCACCCTTAGAAAAAAAGAGTCTGAATCTTTTGGCCCAGCATGTTGATGGCCTGGATGCCAACACTCTGGTCGAAATTTTTCGCTCCGAGAGAGATTCCTGCCTGCTGGGAACTGATGCGTTTCGGGATGGTATTGACGTCCCCGGCGCTTCATTGCGCATGGTAGTGTTTGATCGCGTGCCATGGCCTCGTTCCGATATTTTGCACCGGGTCCGGCGCAGGAATTTTGGCGGTTCGTCTTATGATGATATGTTAGTGCGCATGAAGTTGAAGCAAGCGTATGGCCGTTTAATCCGTCAGGGTGATGATTTTGGGGTTTTCGTAATTCTCGATGCGGCGACACCTTCACGTTTGCTGGGTGCTTTTCCCGAGGACGTAGCGGTCCCGCGTGTCGGTCTAGAAGAGGCCGTAGTAGAAAGCCGGACGTTTATCGGCTCAAGAATGCGGTTTTAGTTGGCGGTTTTATCTTCTTTTTACTCCAGAGTTTGCAGGTGTTTGGGTCCATGAAGCGGTTTGCCAATAGTGGCTTTGCTCTCATATTTAAGCATCCAGGTGACGTGGTGGGTGCGATGTCGCCAGGTTTAGTTTGGTGATGCAGGGCATTATGGTTTTGTACGAAGCTGAGATCCGAGCGTGCGTATTTGGAGGTATCTTTTTTGCTATGGCAATTTGGGAGTTGGTTGCTCCACGCCGTTCGCTGCAGATTTCAAAATTAGTTCGCTGGTCATGCAATATCGGCATTGTTGTGATTAATACGGTAATGCTTCGGTTGATATTCCCTGCAGCTGCTGTCGGTGCATCTGTATTTGCAGCGTCGCATAATTGGGGTGTGTTTAACGTGATTTCGTTGCCACTTTGGGTCGAAGTTTCATTGTCCTTAATATTGTTAGATTTATTGATCTACGGTCAGCATGTCATGTTTCATGCGGTTCCAGTGTTTTGGCGCATACATAAGGTCCACCACGCCGACCCCGATTTTGATGTTACTACCGGGGTGCGATTTCATCCTGTCGAGATTCTATTGTCAATGTGTGTAAAAATGGTCGCGGTGATTTTCCTTGGTGCCGGGGTATTTGCGGTAATCGTTTTTGAGTCGTTACTTAATGCCACGTCAATGTTTAATCATGGCAACGTGCGTTTGGCGCCCTCCGTCGATAAACGGGTTCGGAAAATTGTAGTGACCCCCGATATGCATCGTGTGCATCATTCTGTACTTATCGACGAGACGAACAGTAATTTTGGCTTTAATCTGGCCTTTTGGGATCGCCTTTTCGGTACTTATCGGGCCGCACCCAAAATGGCTCACGAATCTATGAATATTGGGATTGCAACATCTGGTGAACAGTCCAGGCAGTCGTTGTGGACTTTAATTCTCATGCCACTAAGGGATGAACAGGGTGCCTTCCCGTTTGGTCGCGGGGGAGGTAAATGATCGGTGTTCTGACATTTGTGACGAGCTGTTGCTCTGTCAGACATCCCGGCGGAGGGCTGTGACGGAGGATTCCCAATTGGCGCCGTCAAATGATTTTATTTCAAGTTTTTTAATATTTACTCCGTCGAGACATCGGGCATTAACGGAGAAGCCTTTTGGGTGGGAGCGGGGTACATAAAACGATTTGATTCCACACTCGGCGCAGAATTGGTGTCTCGCTGTGCCGGTGTTGAAGCTATACCTAGTGAGCAAGTTCGCACCCTTAAGTAAGGTAAAATTTCTGTTATCCACAATGAGATGGAGAAATCCTGTCAACCGGCATATGGAACAGTTGCAGTCGTACACGGTTAAATGGTCAGGCGCTTTGACTTCGAAAACTACCTGTCTGCAATGGCATCCTCCCCGATAAGTTGCCATATTATTAAACTGATACCGAATGCTGAAGGAGATTTAGAGTAGGCATTTGTAGAGTTATGGGCGATCCGACTCAGTTGAAACCATGTGACGATTGATCAATGGTAACTGAGCCATGCTGAAAGCCAGAGTAAGGGGTATGATCCCAAATAATTTGAACTGAATCCAAAAATCCGTGGTTTGTGTCCTCCAAACCAATTCGTTGAGACACGCTAGCACGACAAAGAAAACTACCCATCGCACTGTGAGGAGTCGCCAACCTTCGTTAGTTAAACTCATGACTGACCCAAATAATTTTTGAAGCAGGGGAGTTCTCATAAGAAGGCCTACACTTAAAACTATTGCGAACAATAGGTTGACAATGGTGGGCTTCAGCTTGATGAAAGTTTCGTCCTGAAGTACCAGTGTAAGTCCGCCGAATGTGAGAACAAATAAACCTGATACCAATGGCATCACCGGCAGGCGTCGTTCAAAAAGCCACATCGCTGAGACAGAAACAGCCGTGACTGCCATGAATGCGCCAGTAGCCATAAAAATCCCGTACCGTGCGTTGCAAACAAAGAAAACGATCAGCGGGCTGATCTCAAACACCAGTCTTAACAGTTGATTCATTCCGAGCTCAAACCCCTTCCGAAATATTCATTAGTCCGTAGGCAAATTCTTTAGCTTTAAAGGCCTGTAGATCGTTAATGTCCTCGCCTACCCCAATCGCGTGAATTGGCAGCCCAAACCGCTCGGCGAGCGCCACTACCACTCCACCCCGTGCTGAACCGTCTAGTTTCGTTACCGCGAGCCCGGAAACACCAACAACGCTTTGGAAAGCGGCGACTTGTGAAAGCGCATTTTGGCCAGTCGTCGCGTCCAGCACTTGTACCACGTCATGGGGTGCAGTGCTGTCTATTTTGCGAAGAGCATCCGAGATCTTACCTAGTTCAGCCATCAGATTAACCATATTTTGTAAGCGTCCTGCTGTGTCAATCAAAAGGCCATCGAGTCCGTCGATGTGGGCCTGCTTTACCGCATCATAAACTAGTCCTGAGGGGTCAGCGCCGGTTTGGCCTGCGATCACTTTACATTCAGCTCGCCTGCCCCAGTGTTGAATTTGTTCGATGGCGGCTGCCCGAAAGGTATCAGCCGCGACTATCCCAATTTTATTGCCTCGCCCAATCAGTTGCTTGGCAAGTTTTCCAATGGTTGTGGTTTTCCCAGTCCCGTTAACTCCTACGAACAAAATGATGTGGGGACGGTGTGCCGGATTGAGTGTGAGTGGGATAGAAGAAGATTTAAGTATGTCTGCAATTTGTTCAGCAAGAATTCGGCGCACCGCCTCGCTAGTTACATTTCTCTCAAACCTACTGCTGCTCAGCGATGCACTCAAATTTACTGCTAAGGTGGGCCCCAGGTCGGCGGTGATTAATAGATCCTGAAGGTCTTCGAGTGCTTTTTCGTCGAGGCGACCGAGGGAAAAAATATCAGTAATGCCCCTGCCTAATTTCGTCGACGATTTTTCAAGTCCCGACTTAAGTCGATCTAACCAATTGCCCCGGTGCGTGGGTTCTTCGTCGTTCACAGCTGGACGCCAAGTAACTTCTGGTTTTCGATGCCAACAAAACGGACCCGGCATAGAGTGCCCGGTGGTTCGGGGTTCGATAAACGCACCGATATATAATGTTCAGTGCGACCGGTATCTTGTTGCTCTACCAGAACGTCAGCTTCATTTCCCGTGTGGCTGCGGAGCAAATTTGTAAGCATTTGAGTGCCTGCTTCCCGGAGCCGTGCCGCTCGAGAGCGCCGGACATTATTTGGAACCATAGGCATCCGTGCAGCCGGCGTTCTACCGCGTGGCGAATAGGGGAAGACATGCAAAAAGCTCAGGTTACATTCCTGAACCAGTTCAAGCGTTCGCTCAAACATAGCTTCAGTCTCTGTGGGAAAGCCAGCAATGAGATCCGCCCCAAAGGAGATTTCAGGCCGGAGGGTACGGGCTCGGGCGCAGCAATCGATCACAGTTGCACGGTTATGGCGTCTTTTCATACGTTTCAGTATAAGATCGTCGCCCGCTTGAATGCTCAAATGAAGGTGAGGCATCAACCGTGGTTCGTCTCTGATGGCAGACCAGAGTTCTTCATCAATAGCGGCTGGGTCCAGCGAGGAAAGACGTAGCCGGGCGAGGTCGGGCTCGTCAGCTAACAAACGACGGACTAGTTGCCCAAGAAGCGGACGCTTTGGCAGATCGTGCCCGTAGGATGTGATGTCGACGCCGGTCAGCACTATTTCACGGTATCCAGACGCGATTAACTGGCGTGCCTCAGCGAGTACTTCTTGCGCTGGCACACTGCGGCTATTCCCACGACCAAAGGGGATAACACAAAAAGTGCATCGATGATCACAGCCGTTTTGAATTTGGACAAAGGCTCGTGTGCGCCCTTCAAACCCGCTTACCATATGGGCTGCAGTTTCCCGTATGGACATAATTTCATTGACCTTAATCCGATCATAGTGGGGGTCTTTGAAACAAGTAGGATCAAGTTTGTCCAAATTGCCGAGGACCTGATCGACCTCTGTCATGTCACCGAAAGTTTCTGGAGAGATTTGGGCCGCGCAGCCCGTTACAACAATGCGGGAGCCCGGTTGTTCACGTCGCGCTCGACGGATTGCTTGGCGGGCTTGTCGTTCCGCTTCTGCCGTGACCGCGCATGTATTGATGATCACCGTGTTTGTCAGGCCGGCATTAAATGCGTTACGGCGCATGACCTCGGATTCGTAGGTATTTAGGCGACAACCAAAGGTAACGATTTTGGTGGTATGAGCGTTGACTGTCATGGCAAAAGGGCGAGATCTATCTCGCCAGCAAAGGCGGTCGATGCTGCACCAGTCATAAAAACGTGATCATTGTCTTGCCAATCTATTTTGAGGATTCCACCGTCTAATTGGACCTCAACATTTCTACTACATAGTTGACGCCTATGAGCGGCGACCAGGGCGGCGCAGGCTCCTGTGCCACACGCTAACGTCAGGCCGGCGCCGCGTTCCCATACACGCAACCGAATCTTGCTGCGATTAATAATTTGGGCAACACCGATATTGGCCCGCTCAGGGAAAATGGGGTTGATTTCTAACTTTGGTCCAAGGTTCTCAAGTGGCACGACAGAGATGTCATCCACAAAGAAAGTGGCATGAGGGTTGCCCAAATTAACTGCCGTGGGGTCAGACAGAGAGCCTTCCTCCAAAGGAATGTGAAGGGTGTCTTGTTGTGTCGAAAGCGGGATTTCATGCCAAGCAAGTCTTGGTTTTCCCATATCGATTTCTATCAGTTCATTACTTATTGCGTTAGCGCGCAAGATGTCAGCGGTGGTTTCGAGAAGAATGTTTTCCGCACCCGTCTCTTGCGTTATTAATTGCGCCACGCAGCGGGCTGCGTTTCCGCAGGCTTCGACTTCGCTTCCATCTGAGTTGTAAATACGCATAAAGAGGTCCGCTCGATCAGAGACTTCGAGAAGAATAACTTGATCGCAGCCAATTCCAGTCCGGCGGTTAGAGATTGCTTGGACAAGTTTGGCATCGACGGTAATCCCTGTAGTACGACCATCAAGCACAACGAAATCGTTGCCTAGGCCGTGCATTTTGATGAATGGACGCGCGCTCATGTCGGCGTTATAAGGCCGGTGGAACCTCTGCGTCCAGTCTCGTGAATCTTTCTGCGGATCGGGTTGACTTCGGAGCGGAGTTGGCGTTTCTTGCCTCACCCTTCGAATATGGGGCGTAAAGGGCCTGTAGGACCCAATAACTGACTGGTTTTTAAAAATGTTCGATAGTTTATCGAGTCGCTTGGGTGAGGTATTCGACCGCCTCAAAAAGCGAGGAGTTCTGACTGAGACTGATGTTGGAAAGGCACTGCGTGAGGTCCGGGTGGCCTTGCTTGAGGCCGATGTCGCGTTGCCAGTCGTCAAGGACTTTATAGAACAGGTGCAGGAACGCGCCGTCGGAGCTGAGGTGCTCAATAGCGTCACCCCGGGTCAGATGGTGATCAAAGTAGTGCACGATAATCTCATACAGATGCTGGGTTCAGAGTTGGCCCCTGTAACTTTGGGCACCAATCCGCCTGGGGTTGTAATGTTGGTTGGGTTGCAGGGCTCAGGAAAAACCACGACTGCCGCGAAGTTGGGTCTACGGTTTAAAACCCGAGACAACAAAAAAACGCTTATGGCTTCGCTCGATGTCAATCGCCCTGCCGCCCAAGAGCAGCTTTTGGTTCTTGGTCGCCAGGCAGGGGTCGATACGCTGCCTGTTCTTAAGGGGCAATTGCCACTCGCTATCGGGATGCGCGCGGTTCAGGCGGCTCGGCTCGGTGGGTATGATGCATTGATCTTGGACACGGCAGGTAGGCTTCACGTCGATGAAACCTTAATGAGCGAACTTGCTGAGCTGGCGAAAATCACTCAACCAGTTGAAACCCTTCTGGTTGCAGATTCTTTAACGGGCCAGGACGCGGTCAAGAGTGCCGAGGGGTTTCATCGGCGAGTGGGTCTTACGGGCTTAGTTCTCACACGTATCGATGGTGATGGTCGGGGTGGCGCAGCTTTGAGTATTCGCTCGGTAACGGGCTGTCCGATCAAGTTGATCGGAGTAGGGGAGAAATTGGAAGCTCTCGAAGACTTTCACCCGGAACGGATTGCTTCCCGAATTTTGGGCATGGGCGATGTCGTATCTTTGGTGGAAAAGGTTCAGGAAACAGTAGAACGAGATCAAGCGGAGAAACTGGCTACCAAAATTGCTAAAGGTCAATTTGATTTTGACGACTTGGCGGCGCAAATTGCGCAAATTCGAAAGATGGGGGGTATGGAGGGTATGCTCGCTCTTTTGCCTGGTGTTGCCAAAATAAAAAAGCAAATGGCGGTCGGTCAGGTTGATGAACGTCAACTGTGTCATCAAGAGGCAATTATCCGTTCGATGACCCGTGCCGAGCGACGAAGTGCGAAACTCTTGAACAGTTCAAGAAAACGGCGTATCGCAGCAGGTTCAGGAACTACTATCCAGGAAGTGAATCGGTTGCTCAAACAGCAAAAAGACATGTCTACGATGATGAAACGAGTTAAGAAAATGGGAAAAAAGGGCTTGATGCCATCGGGTCCAAGCAACCTTCTGCCGCCGGGGTTTCCGACGAACTAGCCCCGCGGTAATGTTGATCCGGGGCCTTTTCAGTAAGTCGATCGAGAGTGTAGATGAAATTTTAATGTCTGCCGAGGCGTAAGCAAGGTAGATTTGAGATCAAAGGAGTCAAACATGGCAGTAAAAATCCGTCTTAGCAGGGCGGGCGCCAAGAAAACGCCGCACTACCGAGTTATAGTAGCGGATGCACGTAATCCCCGTGACGGTCGTTTCATAGAGCGGGTCGGCACGTACAATCCTTTATTGTCACGTGATGATCCAGACCGAGTGAAATTGAAGGTTGATCGGATCAAATACTGGTTGGATCAGGGGGCGCAACCGTCTTCGCGAGTGGCAAAATTCTTGGGTTCAGCAGATGTTATCCCGGTACGTAAACGAGAGAACCCGCAAAAGGCAAAGCCGAAAGCCAAAGCCCAGGCCCGCCTAGATGAGCTGGCGAAGGTAGACGCTGAGAAGGCAGAGGAGGTCGCAAAGGGAACAGCGGAGTCTGCGGAATCGGTCGATGAGCCTGTAGCAGATGAAAGCCGCGAACCCGAGAAATCTGAGGAGGTGCCTGAGGAAGCCGCAGGGTCCGCAGCGCCGACAGAGAAAGCCGAGGTAAAAGAGAGTGGCGAGGCTACGGAGCCGGAAGTTAAAACATAAACTTGGCCTGGACGGCTTCGCGGCAGATAGTGGATGCTTAGACGGGTCAGGTTTGAATGACTTATGTGTTGGCGTGGTGGTGGGGGCGCAGGGCCTTAATGGTGCGATACGTATCAAACCATTTACTGACGAGGCCTCGCGGATCTGCGTCTTTGAGAGGCTGGTAAACGAAAGCGGCATCCCGGTACGGCTTCGCCTGGTGAGGTTACAAAAGGGTATAGTTGTGGCGCATATAGATGATGTCTCTGATCGAACGGGAGCAGAGGCCCTGGTTGGAGAAAGGCTTTACGTCGTGCGTTCGGCCCTGCCTAAGCTTGAGCCTGAGGAGTATTACCGGGCTGATTTGATTGGATTGCGAGTGGAGTCGCAGGAAGGAGTCCGGGTCGGCACTGTCATAGCGGTTCACGATTTTGGAGCTGGAGGCATCATTGACGTTGAAACTGGTGAGGGTGCAAACATGATGCTGCCTTTTACTGCCGGAACTGTGGCAGTTGTCGATATAGATAATGGGCGTTTAGTTGTGGCGCCAGAGGCTTTTGAGTGGGATGCAATCAAGTCATGACACATCCACTCCCTTGGGCCGTACAAATATTAACTATGTTTCCCGATATGTTCCCGGGTCCACTTGGTTACAGTCTTGCGGGTGCGGCACTGAAGAAGGGCCTATGGTCCTTGAAAGCAGTGGACATTCGTGATTTTGCACGCGATAAACAGGGTGCTGTGGATGATGCACCGTATGGTGGGGGCCCCGGTATGGTTATGCGGCCGGATGTAGCCGCGGCAGCTATAGATTGGGCATTGGACGCGGAGGGCCGCGATTTAGCAAGAATTTGCCTCACTCCGCGTGGGGAACCGATCACGCAAGAGCGGGTGAAGCGTTGGGCCGCGGGCCCTGGCATTTTGGTGCTGTGTGGCCGGTTTGAAGGAATTGATCAACGCGTGATTGAGGCGCGTGGCTTGCAGGAAGTTAGTGTTGGTGATTTTGTTATGTCGAGCGGTGAACCGGCTGCAATAGCTCTGACGGATGCTTGCATTCGTTTGTGCCCTGGCGTGATAGGTAACCCTGATGGAACGACCGAGGAGAGTTTCGAACAAGGACTGCTGGAGTATCCGCATTATACGAGGCCTCAGCTTTGGCAGGGCAAAGCAGTGCCGGCGACCCTTCTGTCTGGGAATCATGAAGGGATTAGGAGTTGGCGTCGGCAGGAGGCAGAGCGCGTGACCCAGACGCGTCGTCCGGATATGTGGCAGAGATATCAATCATTAAACAGTCGTGCCGTTTAATGTGTGGTATAAGTAGTATTTGGCGACAATTTTACGTGGTGGCGAAGCGGGACTGAGAGAATGAACACAATAGAGCAAATTGAACGCGAAGAGATTGAAAAGCTCACGGACGGAAAGGACATTCCTGTGTTCGGCCCGGGGGATACAGTGCGTGTCCAGGTTCGTGTCGTAGAAGGTTCTCGTGAGCGCCTACAGGCATTTGAAGGTGTATGCATTGCACGCTCAAATCGGGGATTGAATTCGTCTTTTACGTTACGCAAAATTAGTTATGGTGAAGGCGTGGAGCGCGTATTTCAGCTATATTCCCCGCTTATTCAGGGGATCGAATTAATTCGGCGAGGTGATGTCCGTCGGGCCAAACTCTACTATTTGCGGGGTAGGACAGGGAAGTCGGCTCGTATTGCCGAGAAACGCGAGGATCGGCGCCCCAAAGAGCGCAAGAAATCTCCGAGTTCAAAAACTGACAAATCCACATCGGATGCAGATGACTGACCTACAGTTCGTCTGAAGGTGTTCTAATGAAGACCCCGCGGACTTTGTTTGATAAGATTTGGGACGATCACCTCGTGCACGAGCAGGATGATGGGACGTGCCTGCTGTATATTGACAGGCATCTGGTCCACGAAGTGACCAGCCCGCAGGCTTTCGAAGGTTTACGACTTGCTAACCGGCAAGTGCATCGGCCCCAGGGGACTCTTGCGGTAGCCGACCACAATATTCCGACTAAGGATAGATCGGCCGGTATAACCGAGGAGACTTCGAGGGTCCAAGTAGAAACGCTGGAACGGAACGTTGCTGAGTTTGGCGTGCCCTATTTGCCATTCGACGATATACGCCAGGGCATAGTTCATATTATTGGACCTGAATTGGGCTTTACGCTCCCCGGGTCCACGGTGGTGTGCGGCGACAGCCATACTTCCACACATGGTGCCTGTGGAGCTCTTGCGTTTGGCATAGGAACTAGCGAA
The DNA here is from genome assembly GCA_964611315.1 of uncultured Rhodospirillaceae bacterium. Lineage (GTDB taxonomy): Bacteria > Pseudomonadota > Alphaproteobacteria > UBA7887 > UBA7887. The sequence goes on along the minus strand of CAZSYW010000008.1, from coordinate 16,443 downwards.
GTGGAACACGTGCTGGCGACACAAACTTTGATACAGAAACGACCACAAAATATGCGGATCACGGTTGATGGTAAGTGTCCGCAAAGTGTTGCGGCCAAAGACATAATTTTATCAATTATCGCCCAAATCGGGACTGCGGGTGCCACGGGTCATGTCATTGAATACGCGGGTCAGGCGATCGAATCATTGTCCATGGAAGGACGCATGACTATTTGTAATATGTCGATCGAGGCTGGCGCACGTGCTGGTTTAATAGCTCCCGATTCAGTTACGTTTGAATATCTTCAAGGCCGGCAAATGGCTCCAAAAGGCGGGTCTTGGGAGCAGGCGCTGGTGAAATGGCAAGAACTTCCATCGGATGAAGGTGCAACATACGACCGCGAAGTGAGCATAAGCGCAAGCGAGTTAACACCGTATGTGACTTGGGGTACTAGTCCTCAGGATGCTCTCCCAGTTACTGGCACGGTGCCGGACCCGACGGGAGAACATGACGCCGCGCGCAAAGCGGCAATCGAGCGATCGTTGCTGTACATGGATCTCACTCCGGGAACACCACTCGCAGAGGTTCCTATCGATAGAGTTTTTATTGGATCCTGCACAAATGGTCGAATCGAAGATTTGCGTGAGGTTGCGGCCGTGGCGTCAGGACGACGGGTAGCCCGGGGAGTCGGAGCAATGATAGTGCCTGGCTCGGGCTTGGTTAAGGAGGCGGCTGAGGCCGAAGGTCTCGACAAAATTTTTATTGAAGCCGGTTTTGAGTGGCGAGATCCCGGTTGCTCTATGTGTCTGGCAATGAACGCGGACCGACTGGAGCCAGGCCAGCGTTGTGCCTCTACATCTAATCGCAACTTTGAGGGACGTCAGGGGCGAGGCGGCCGCACACACCTGATGAGCCCGGCAATGGCGGCGGCGGCGGCGGTGATGGGTCACATCACTGACGTTCGGGACTTCACATAGGGAGAATTATTTCGACTGGTGTGGAATATTTTCCTTCTCTACCGATTTTTGATACGGGGTCTAAATCATGCATAAATTTACAACCGTCACGGGCGTGGCTGCGCCCTTAAGAATGATTAACGTAGATACAGACCGAATAATCCCCAAGCAATTTTTAACAACAATTAAACGGACAGGACTGGGAAAGTTTCTGTTCAATGACATCCGTTATGATGCAGCAGGTTCTGAGGTGGGGGACTTTGTGCTTAACCGGTCAGCCTATCGGCATGCACAAATTCTAATTGCAGGACGCAATTTTGGATGTGGCTCGAGTCGCGAGCACGCGCCTTGGGCGCTCCTTGATTTTGGGATTCGCTGCGTGATTGCTTCTAGCTTTGCAGACATTTTCTACAACAATTGTTTTAAGAATGGGATCTTGCCTGTTACCCTTCCGGAGGAGCATGTGGACACGCTTCTGAATGCGGCCGACGCAGGATCAAACGCAACATTCACTGTCGAACTTGAGGCTCAGCGGATCACTGATCCCGAGGGTAATGTCTTTGAGTTTGAAATAGACCCTTTTCGCAAGCATTGTTTGTTTAACGGCCTTGATGATATTGGTCTGACACTCGAAAAGGCCAAAAAAATAGAAGCTTTTGAGCAACAACGGGCTGCCCAAAGCCCCTGGCTCTAATGGTAGCGTAAGGATCACTGATAAATGGCGAGTAATAAAACTCTTCTGGTGTTACCAGGGGATGGAATTGGCCCGGAGGTAATGGGTGAGGTCTATCGAGTTATCGATTGGTTTGATCGGAGGCGGGCTGTCGGTTTTGATGTGAAGGAAGGTCTCGTGGGCGGGGTTTCCTACGACAAGTACGGCACCCCGGTTATTGATGAGACCGTTGATCAAGCTATGCAATGCGATGCCGTTTTGTTTGGTGCCGTAGGGGGACCAAAGTGGGATAGCTTGGATTTTTCTGTGAAACCAGAGCGTGGTCTCCTTCGGTTGCGGAAAGACCTGGGCCTATTCGCTAATTTGCGGCCTGCAGTAGTTTTCGACGGGTTGATTGGCGCATCGAGCCTCAAACCGGAACTAGTGCGGGGTTTAGACATCATGATACTACGCGAACTAACCGGCGGAATTTATTTCGGCGAACCGCGCGGTGTCGAAGAAATTGGTAAAGGTGAGCGACGCGGCATCAACACAGAGGTTTACACGACATCAGAGATTGTTCGTGTTGGACGGGTGGCCTTCGAGCTAGCCGAAAAACGCAAGGGTTTTGTGCATTCCGTGGAAAAAGCAAATGTGATGGAAAGCGGGCAGATGTGGCGCGAAGATATGCAGGCGCTGCGGGACCGAGAATTTCCAGAAATTCCAATTCATCACATGTATGCGGACAACGCGGCTATGCAACTGGTTCGTCAGCCAAAGCAGTTCGATGTTCTCGTCGCCTCTAATCTGTTTGGCGATATTCTTTCAGATATCGCAGCGATGTTGACGGGGTCTCTTGGGATGCTGCCGTCTGCTTCACTTGGGGCTGCTGATGAAACAGGTCGGCGCCTTGCATTGTACGAGCCGGTCCATGGCAGCGCGCCAGATATCGCGGGGCAGGAAAAAGCTAATCCAATTGCGATGCTTTTGTCATTTGCTATGGCGCTGCGTTATTCTTTTGATCTGGCCGAAGATGCCGATTTAATCGAGTCTGGAGTAGCCAATGTGTTGGATGCTGGCTTGCGCACGGATGACATTATGCAGGATGGGATGACTAGGGTTTCGACAGAGGGAATGGGGAATGCTCTTCTCCAAGAACTCGATAACCTCGCAGCTTAGTTTCCGTTATTTGTGTGTTGCCCAGCATATTTTGTTATCTTGAAGCCGTCTCGAGCCGAATAGCAAAGCACTGCTTAGTCTGCTGGTAACACCTAAGTGTTTATGATTGTGGGTCAACTATATGCTCGGTCTCCGAATGGCTTGCGGTATTGGGGAAATGTTTTTGCCCTATTGCTGATATTTTATGGCACGTGTTGGCAAGCACTGATGATATTGGTGGTGAAGGGCTACGACTTGAGAATGTCTGATGCGTGATAGTGCGTCGGATTGTTGTTACATGTTGCACCTGTCCGGGTGAGTGATTGAGTGAAGCTGGGTGCGGGAGGAATTGGATGGGATACCGAGTTGCTGTAGTGGGTGCTACCGGAAATGTTGGAAGGGAGATCCTTGCTGTCCTTTCGGAGAGAGAATTTCCTGCTGACGAGGTAGTTGCGGTCGCATCATCAAGTTCTGTTGGCAAGGAGGTTTCGTACGGCGATTTTGATGTGCTTAAAGTTCGTGCGCTTGATGATTTTGATTTCACGAACTTTGATATTGGGCTTTTTTCGCCGGGCGCTAGCGTGTCGGCAGAACATGCTCCGCGAGCAGCAGAGATGGGGTGTGTGGTGATAGATAACACCTCTCACTTTCGTATGGACGACGACGTGCCACTAATAGTTCCTGAAATTAACCGTCACGAACTCGGAAATTTTAACAAACGAAATATTGTTGCCAATCCGAACTGTTCTACAATTCAAATGGTAATGGCGCTAAAACCGCTTCACGATTTAGCTCCGATCCGACGCGTTGTAGTGGCGACTTATCAGTCGGTTTCAGGAGCGGGGCGGCGGGCGATGGATGAGCTGTTTGATCAGACTCGGAAAGTATTTTTTAATGAACGTGTGAGCCCCGATAGTTTTACGCGTGAAATCGCTTTTAATGTGATCCCTCATATTGATGCATTCCAACCAGATGGCTCTACTAAGGAAGAGTTGAAAATGGTGTGTGAAACTCAAAAAATTTTGGATCCCGCTATACAAGTGAATGCAACCTGTGTGCGTGTGCCGGTGTTTGTCGGTCACGCAGAGTCTATCAATATCGAGTTTGATGCACCGATAAGTGTTGAGGAGGCAAGAGGGGTGTTAGAAAGTGCTGAGGGAATAGTCGTGATCGACGAACCAAAAACCCTTGAATACGTTACTCCAATTGATGTGGCGGGCGAATCTGGGGTGTATGTCAGTCGAATTCGACAAGATAAAACAGTTGAGTATGGCCTTAATTTATGGGTGGTTTCCGACAATCTTCGGAAGGGCGCTGCGCTCAATACTGTGCAGATAGCTGAGGCATTAGTGGAGGATTACCTGTAGCTTCAGGATTTGTTTGGAAGCCTCGTAGAGGGTTTAATGCCATACTTTTTATCCCAAAAAGTGTAATGGGAGCATGGTAGCAGGGTTTTGAACATGGGCTGTGACCCCCAATGCCATCGTGTGTTTGATTAGTGTCAGGGTGTCGCTATGTATGGCATTGAGCATTATATTAGATGTTGGATCTATCCTCTTAGGGACCAAAAGAAGGCTCCAGTTTTCAAGTTAGCTAGACAAATTTGTTAAGACGCGCCACACTCCGCCGCTGAGCCTGGAGCCCGAGGCTCAGGTTTCGGTTACATTTTGCACTATTGTTTGTAAGGACCGTGCCCATGGATCCGACCAATCGGCCTTTGTCTCCGCACCTCCAGATTTATCGACCTCAAATAACGTCGGTATTATCCATTTGCCATCGTCTGAGTGGAATTGGTCTCGGGGCTGGGACTTTACTACTCGCATATTGGCTTATTGCTGCTGCCGCGGGTCCGGGGCCATTCGATCTTGCCCAAGGGCTTATTGGGTCTTGGTTGGGAAGCATCCTGCTAATCGGTTGGACTTTCGGGCTCTGTTACCATTTGTGTAATGGTATTCGCCATTTGTTCTGGGATGCTGGCTACGGGTATGAGATAAAAACGGTGTACCGTTCCGGATGGCTGGTTGTGATCGCATCTATTCTGCTTACTGGCGGGATTTGGCTTTCCGTGGTCGTCTCCAGGGGTAGCCTATGAGTGGCCGAGGATCGCTGCGCCGTGTACTTGGCCTGGGTTCGGTAAAAGGCGGTGTTCGTCACTGGTGGATGCAACGGCTTACGGCGATTGCATTGGTTCCTCTTAGCATTTGGTTTATCACTTCCGTGACATGTCTTGCGGGTGCAGATCATGCGCGGGTCACATCGTGGATTTCTGATCCGTTTGTTGCGCTAATTTTGATATTGATGCTGATCACTATGTTTTACCATCTTAGGCTTGGTTTGCAGGTAGTAATTGAGGACTATATTCACACAAAAACATTGAAGCTTATGTGTATGTTGGGGAATGATTTTATCAATATAGCACTGGCTGTTGCTTGTGCTTTTTCTGTTCTCAAGATTGCGGTGTAGGGCATGGCTCCTGCTTATCCAATTGAAGATCACGAATATGATGTCGTCGTTATTGGCGCTGGCGGCGCCGGTCTGCGTGCGACCTTTGGCATGGCTGAAAAAGGGTTGAAGACGGCATGTGTGACGAAAGTGTTCCCCACTCGAAGCCACACAGTTGCGGCGCAGGGAGGTATTTCGGCTGCGCTGGGTAACATGGGAGAAGATGACTGGCGTTGGCATATGTACGATACGGTAAAAGGGTCTGATTGGTTAGGCGATCAGGATGCCATCGAATACATGTGCCGTGAGGCAATTCCCGCTATCATAGAGCTTGAGCACTATGGGGTTCCATTTTCTCGGACGCCTGAAGGAAAAATCTATCAGCGCGCTTTTGGAGGTATGACCAACAATTTTGGTGAGGGCCAAGCGCGGCGAACATGCGCTGCTGCAGACCGTACCGGTCATGCGATTCTGCACACCCTTTATCAGCAATCCTTAAAACATAAAGCAGAGTTCTTTATAGAGTATTTTGCGATTGATTTGTTGATGGATGAGGACGGGGCATGTTGCGGTGTGGTTGCTTTATGTCTTGATGATGGGACTTTGCACCAATTTAGGGCCCAGCTCGTAGTTTTGGCGACGGGAGGCTACGGCCGGACTTATTTTTCCTGCACCTCAGCTCACACGTGCACGGGTGATGGTAATGCAATGGCTCTGCGTGCTGGTTTACCGTGTCAGGACATGGAGTTTGTGCAATTTCATCCGACCGGGATTTATGGGTCTGGCTGTTTGATAACTGAAGGTGCGCGCGGGGAAGGAGCATACCTGACTAATTCCGAAGGCGAACGATTTATGGAGCGATATGCGCCAAGTGCGAAGGACCTGGCGTCTCGTGACGTGGTCAGCCGCTCAATGACGATTGAAATTCGTGAGGGCCGCGGTCTTGGTGCAGAGGGTGATCATATCAATTTACACCTTGAGCACTTGGATCCAGGGTTGGTGGCCGAACGGCTCCCTGGAATTTCGGAAACCGCTCGAATTTTTGCAGGTGTTGACGTCAACAAACAGCCGATTCCAGTATTACCAACATGTCACTATAATATGGGCGGTGTCCCCACCAACTATCACGGTGAAGTGGTTACCGTAAACGGGGATGGTGTGGAAACGTTAGTGCCGGGGCTTCTCTCAATTGGAGAAGCGGCATGTGTCTCGGTTCATGGGGCGAATCGGCTGGGTTCTAACTCTTTGCTTGACCTCGTGGTATTCGGACGCGCGGCTGCAAACCGTGCTGCCGAGATAGTCAAATCGGGGCATAGGCATCGGCCGTTGCCGGGTTCAGCAAAAGAATTATCGCTTGAGCGGTTGGATAAATTTCGTAATGCAAAAGGTAGTACGCCGACCGCCGCGGTACGCCTCGAAATGCAAAAAATTATGCAGACACACTGCGCTGTATTTCGTACAAGAGACTCCTTGGCAGAGGGAATTAGTAAACTTGAGGCGCTGTGGAGTGCCAGAGAGGACATCCGGGTCTTGGATCGTTCCCTCGTCTGGAATTCCGATCTTATCGAGACACTAGAATTCGATAACCTGTTATTTCAGGCGGTATGCAACATGCGTAGTGCTGCGCATCGAGAAGAGAGCCGGGGAGCACACGCGCGGGAGGATTTTCCCGAGCGAGATGATGAGCGGTGGATGAAACACACCATGATTTGGTGTGATGAGATGGGACAAAGTAGAATACAGTATCGACCGGTACATTTGTACACGCTTTCAGATGAAATTCAGGTAATTCCTCCTCAGGCTCGCGTTTACTGATGATTATCGCCAAGTCAAAATCACGAACTAAGGAAAAGGGTTGATGGTTGAGTTCACCTTACCGCGAAATTCTAAGGTGGGTGTTGGTAATAGTTATCCGGCTCCGGATGATGCTGTAAACGTCAAGCGCTTCCGCATTTACCGTTGGAGTCCGGACGATGGCGTGAATCCGAGCTTGGACACCTATGATGTGGACATGGATGCGTGCGGGCCCATGGTCCTTGATGGCCTGATAAAAATTAAAAATGAAGTCGATTCGACCTTGACCTTCCGGCGATCGTGCCGTGAGGGAGTGTGCGGCAGTTGCGCGATGAATATTGATGGTACCAATACTCTGGCTTGCACCAAACCCATCGACGACGTAACGGGTGACGTCAAAATATATCCACTGCCTCATGTCCCTGTCGTCAAGGACCTGGTCCCCGACCTTACTCAGCTTTACAAGCAATACGCCGTTATCAAACCTTGGATAGAGACCCAATCCTCTCCGCCCGATCGGGAACGGAGGCAATCCCAGGTTGAACGCAAAGAGCTGGACGGTTTGTATGAGTGCGTTATGTGTTTCTGTTGTTCAACGAGTTGTCCCAGTTATTGGTGGAACAGTGATCGTTATCTAGGGCCTGCGGTCCTTTTGCAGGCATATCGTTGGATCAATGATAGTAGAGATGAGGCAACAGGTGATAGGCTTGATGAATTAGAGGATCCATTTCGACTGTATCGTTGTCATACGATTATGAACTGCACCCAGGCTTGCCCAAAACACTTAAATCCGGCTAAGGCAATCGGCGAAATCAAGAAACTTCTTATTGAACGCCAATAGGCGCTTTTTTGTGGTCGGGAAACCTAAAGCGGTTCTGACATGCTCGTGACCCTCCTGATGGTAGTGATCGGCCTGGGGATATTGCTGGGTGGTGGAGCTATTACAGTCCGCGGCGCCGTCAGTCTCGCGCGCTGTCTAGGTGTTTCTCCATTGATGATTGGAATGACCATAATCGCTTTTGGCACGTCTGCGCCGGAGCTAATGGTCAGTATTCAGGCCGTGCTGAGCCAGCACCCTGACATAGTGCTTGGCAACGTTGTGGGCTCAAACGTCGCGAATATTCTTCTCATAGTGGGCGTTGCCGCCGCCATTAAGACTCTGTTGGCGCCCGGTGGGTCTGCATTGCGTCGAGATTACACTCTGTTGCTTATCTTTACCGTGATTTTTGCAGGACTATCGTGCTTAGGAAGTTTTTCATGGGAAAGTGGCGCGTTAATGGTGGCTGGCTTGATTGCTTATACCGCTTGGTCGTTTAAGCGATCCCAGGGCGCGAACGGGCGTGACGTAGCAGACGCGGAATCGGTCGAAGAACTGGGGCAGAAGCCGTTGCCTTTGGGGGTATCCTTGTTTCTTACCACGGGTGGTATCTGTGGTGTAATTCTGGGAGCTTATTTATTACTTGAAGGTTCTGTGGATCTGGCGCGAATGTGGGGGATCTCAGAAGTTGTGATTGGCTTGACTGTTATAGCAATCGGAACTTCTTTGCCTGAGTTAGTGACTTCTGTAATGGCAGCTTTACGTGGGCATCCAGGTTTAGCAATTGGCAATGTTATTGGTAGTAATCTGTTCAACATGTTCGGGATCACCGGAGTTGCTGCTGTAGTGTCCGGGTCGCCATTATATGTGCCGGCGCAAGTCGCTTTTTTTGACCTCTGGGTAATGCTGGGCGCGACCCTGCTTATTTGTGTGATATTGCTAAAGGGATGGAGTATTGCTCGGCTTGGCGGGCTGGCGATGATTGCACTGTATGTGTTTTACATCGCCACACTATTTGAAAGGACACCCCTTGGCCTAGCCGCATGAGGTGATAGCTGTAGCAATAGATGTGTGATCGCTGACCCTGGCCTCCATGTAGCGTATCGTAAATTTTCATTTTTGTTTGAGGAGGGGCGGAGTTATGAACCGAATAAGTGTGGTCGGTGTTCTGATTTTTGGTTTAGTTCTGGGCGTTATTATGGACCGCCTTTTGTTTGCGTCCCATGATGAAACCAGTAAAGTTACCCAGACTGATGACGATAAAACGAATATCGCTCCACCCGTGCGCTGGAAACTTGCGAGTGCCTATGCGGGGAGTGCCCAGTTGCTTGGAACTTTGGGGCATCGTTTAGTCGAGAACCTGGATCAAGCCAGTGATGGCAACGTACAACTCAAATTTTTCGAGCCAGGCGCATTAGTTCCGGCCCTCGAAATTTTTGACGCTGTTGCGACAGGCTCGGTAGAGGCAGGGTGGGCGACGCCAGGATTTTGGGCAGGCAAGGTTCCTGCCTTACAATTGTTTGCTGCCGTACCATTTGGACCCGCGGCCCCTGAATATATGGCGTGGATGTATTATGGTGGTGGCCGAGAGCTTTATGACGAGATTTACGCTCGCCACGGTATCAAGGGTATACCCTGTGGAATTTTCCCCCCTGAGGCCTCGGGTTGGTTCCGGACGGAGATAACCAGTCTTGAAGACCTGAAGGGACTGAAGATGAGATTTTTTGCGCTCGGCGCAAAAGTCATGGAAAAGGTTGGTGTTTCTACTCAATTGCTTGCCGGAGGCGATATTTTCCCGGCACTCGAGTTGGGCACTATCGATGCGACTGAATATGCAAGCCCTGTGATCGATAAAGATTTGGGTTTCTATCAAATTGCGAAACATTATTATTTTCCTGGATGGCACCAACAGTCCACTTGGCTAGATTTGATTATCAATTTGAAAAGGTGGCGTCAGCTAACGTCAGTCCAACAAAGTCAATTTGAAATGGCTTGCGGTGACTCTGTTCGACACTCAATTGCCCGTGGTGAAGCAATTCAGGTGCCCGCGATGAATTTTTTGGCGGAGCAGGGCGTTCAATTTCACAGGTGGCCACAGGAGTTTTTGGATGCTTACGCAGTCGCTTGGGAGCAAGTTGTGGCAGAGGAAGCCGAGGCCGATGCGGATTTCGCTCGTGTTTGGGTGTCACTTTCAGAATTCCGTAACTCTTATTCGACATGGCATGACCTAGGTTATTTGCAGTAGGGTGAGAACGCTTAAAGGAATTAGAGGGAGGGGCAGGATGAGTACAGACAACGGCAACGTTGGTCCACTTGCGGGTCTAAAAATTTTAGAACTCGCCGGAATCGGTCCGGCTCCACTCTGTTGTAGCCTCATGAGTGATCTTGGCGCTGAAATACTACGAATTGATCGTAATCTTGATGCAAAACTTGGTGTGCCTCGTGATCGACGGACGGATCTGCTGCGACGAGGCAGAAAATCGTTATCAATTGATCTCAAGAATATTAGGGGTGTTCAAGCTGTGATGCGCTTAGTTGAGGTAGCAGACGTGCTCATAGATCCGTTTCGTCCCGGGGTTACTGAAAAATTGGGTATCGGTCCTGAAGAGTGTCTTGGCTCCAACCAGAAATTGATTTACGCGCGTATGACTGGCTGGGGCCAGACTGGTCCACTAGCTAACGCTGCAGGGCATGATCTGAACTATCTCTCGCTTACTGGAATCGTTCATGCCATAGGCTCGAAGGAAATACCCACGCCGCCACTTAATGTTGTCGCTGATATGGGGGGAGGGGCGATGTCCATGGCGTTTGGTATCCTAGCGGGGGTTTATGAAGCGCGGAATTCCGGAAAAGGGCAGGTTGTAGATATCTCAATGACCGAGGGTTCTGCCTACTTGGCGCTTGCTATGTATGGTATGGCTGCCGTTGGAGATTATTCGCACGAACGCCAGGACAATATATTAGACGGAGGCGCTCCTTTTTACAGGTGCTATGAGACGTTGGATAAAAAATTCGTGTCCATCGCATCTATCGAAGCCAAATTTTACGATCTGCTGCTGGAAAAAACGGGGCTCAAGGGGGAAGAGAACCTCCCGGAACAACTCGATAAGGCACAATGGCCTGAAATGCATTCTCGCTTTGAGGCGATATTTAAGTCCAAAACCAGGGATGAATGGTGTGAAATCATGGAGGGTTCAGATGTTTGCTTTGCTCCCGTCCTTACGTTCAACGAGGCTCCACATCATCCCCACAATGAGGCGCGCGGTACGTTTGTTGAAGTAGAAGGAGTGGTGCAGCCAAACCCTGCCCCTAGATTTAGCCGGACACCTGGTTCGATCAAGGGTGCCCCGCCCGATTATGGGCAAAATACCCGCGATGGTCTTTTAGAGTGGGGTTTTGACGCAATGGAAATAGATGAACTCATGAGTGAAAATGTCGTAGGCTGGAGGGGGAAGAAATGAGCAACAGCTTTTTAAGTTATCTCTTGCGAATTTAATTTTCCTCTTTTCCAGATATTTTCCGGGTCTCGCCAACGCCGTTAAGCCACTTGAACAGGAAAGTCGCCAAAGTTGCTCCTGCCAGCTGAGCTACAATAAAAGGTGGTACATTAGTTAGGTCAACGCCGGAGAATGTATCCGTGAAAGCGCGCGCAATCGTAACGGCGGGATTCGCGAATGATGTGGATGCGGTGAACCAATAGCCTGCGGTAATGTATAGCCCAACCGCGTATGCCACAGCTTCTGGCCGAAACCGAACGCAACTCAGTATGGTGAGTACTAAGCCAAACGTTGCGATTGCTTCTGAAAGCCACTGGCCTGCACCGTTGCGTTCATTTGTGGAAAGTTGCGCTAGCGGTAGGTCAAACATTACGTGTGCTGCCAGTACGCCCAGTAAGCCGGCGAGAATCTGTGTTAGAATATAGAAAACTGCATGTCCGGATTTAATTTTGCCTTGTATCAAAAACGACAACGTGACGGCGGGATTGAAATGCGCGCCGGAGAGCGGTCCGAAAATTAGGATCAATACTGTCAGAATGGCGCCGGTTGCGATGGTGTTGCCAAGCAATGCGACTGCGTTATTTCCTGCCGAAAGTGTTTCACCCATTATCCCGGATCCTACAACCGCGGCCAATAGGATTGCAGTGCCCAGGCATTCAGCCGCAATGCGTCTTCGTATGTCAAAATGCATCATTTGGGGTTTCCTTTGCCCACAGAGTCCCGCATACGCCGAACAAAGTGGGAACGGTCCGATAATTTCAGTAAATTCCGCAAGTGTTGTGCAATCGTCAATGATTAAATTATATCGAAAATATTAAATTAGAATATCGATACCAGAAATTCCGATTCTGTTTTTCTCTTGTTTTTAAAAAGATGGGGTACGAGTATTCGGCGCAGAACTGGTTGACGAAGCCATAGGCCTGCCTCACCATAACTCCTCGGATCGATACCCGTTGCCCACGTCGTGCTACGTTCTGTGCTGTGACGGGTTACATTAGGTGGGGGAGTCCATGATAAAGAAGAAACGGTCTCGACGCGATGTCTTGGTAGCAGCAGGCGCGGCAGGTGTTGCCACGTTCGCTATGCCGTATGTCAAAACTGCCCGATCCGCAGGGAAATTAGTGGTGGGTACTTGGGACCATTGGGTTCCGGGTGCTAACGAGGTGCTGCGGAAAGTCTGTGAGGATTGGGGTGCTGCCAACGGCGTCGAAGTCACTGTTGATTTCATCACTTCGATCGGCAACAAGTTATTGTTGACTGCGCAGGCGGAATCTCGTGCCGAGACAGGGCATGATATATATGTGCAGCCGCTTTGGTTCCCTTCCATGTTTAGGAGACGGCTGGAGCCAGTCGACGATGTGGTGGGGGACATCATTGCAGAACATGGTGCTCTTCATCCTTCGGCAGAATTTCTTGCGCACCTCGACGGCGTATGGCGGGCATCGCCTGCTCCGGCAGGTTCACTTAACTATGCGTCGGTTTCACGCCTGGATTTGTTTGAAGCTCACGCGGGAGTAGACTTGAAAAGTATATTTCCTGCGTCCAATGAACGCGATAGGGAGTTAGTTGATAGCTGGACCTATGATGCCTTTCTCGATGCTGCTGCAAAACTTCATGCAGCTGGTAAGTCCTTCGGTGCGCCCATAGCACCGACACCAGATGGGAATCAGTGGCTAGCAGCACTTTTTGCATCGTATGGTGCCGAAGTCGTCAGCGAGTCGGTTGAGATTACCGTCGATTCTGATGAAACCCGGGCCGTCCTTGAATACCTAAAGCGCCTGACTCAGTATATGCCTGATAGTGTCTATGCTTGGGACGACGCTAGCAACAATCGTTGGTTGATTTCGGGTGAAGGCTCCATAATTTTTAACCCGCCAAGCGCTTGGGCTGTAGCAAATCGAGATAATCCGGATGTAGCGAAGCATGTTTGGCACCATGATGCGCCCCGGGGTCCCAAGGGTCGTTTTCGTGCAGACGCTCCTTTCTTTTGGGGAATTTGGGATTTTTCAGAAAATATTTCTGCCGCCAAAGACTTGTTGCGGCATGTAGCTAAACGCGATGTGGTGGATACGCTGGTCGCCGCGTCCAAAGGGTTTGACATTCCCCTTATCGTGTCGCACTACCAAGGCAACGATTTGTGGGCTGAATCGGAGCCACCAAGTGGCGTGCTGTATAACTACCCAATACGTGGTGACGAGCAGCCAATGGCTGCGGGTTACCCAGCACCTCCTGAGTACGCAGCACAAATAATGGCCCAGGGTGTTATCCCAAATCTGGTAGCCCGCGTGACCCAGGGCGGTGACTCGTTCGATGATGCCATAGGTTGGGCGGAGAATGAGTTAGAAGGTATCATGCGTGGTTGATCAATCGCAGGCGATCCGTCGCGGCAAGTTTTATTTATGGCTGAGACGTCGCTCCACTATTGCGGTGATGATGTGTTTCCCGCTGTTCGCAATCATCACGTGCCTGGTTGCATATCCGTTTGCCTATTCAATATACCTCTCCATGCTGAATAAGGCGGAGACCACATTTGTTGGCTTCGGAAATTTTCTTTTTCTGTTTAAGCGTGAGACATTTTGGTTGGTGGTCCAGCAGTCAATTTTGTTTGCGCTGGTGGCTGTTATATTCAAGGCCCTGATCGGGTTTATCGCTGCACACGCTGTGAATACGATACCAAGCAAGGGTCAACGAAAATGGCGTGGTATGATGTTGGTCCCGTGGGTAATCCCACCCGCACTGTCGACACTTGGTTGGTGGTGGCTATTCGAACCAACTTACAGTGCTTTTAATTGGATCCTTGCGGAATTTGCAGTACCCGCCATTCCCTGGTTGAGCGATGTGTTCTGGGCTCGTTTTTCAGTCATCCTGGTTAATGTGTGGGTCGGTGCCCCGTTTTTTCTGATAATGTACCTGGCGGCGCTAAAATCTATTCCGGAGGACTTGTACGAGGCGGCATCCATTGACGGAGCAGGTGCCTGGCAAAAACTCATTCACGTCACGTTGCCGATGATGCGGAACATTATAGCGATAACAGTGCTATTTTCGATAATCGTAACATTTGCGAACTTCGACATCGTCCGGGTTTTGACTCAAGGCGGACCCCGGAATTCAACGCATTTATTTGCTACTTATGCATTTAGAGTAGGTATCGAATCTGGAGACATACCATTAGGTGCGGCTGTTTCTCTTTTCATGTTTCCAGCGCTGGCGGTTCTGGCATTTGTCATTTTGCGTAACGTTCGGCAACGCACGGTGGATGTATGACCAAGGTAACTCGAAATAGTGGCGTTTTAAGCCAGTTGTTAGGCTCAAAAAAAAGCCTTGACCAGAATCGACGTTGGGCTCTGTTCGTTTCTTACGCCTGTCTGATTGTTTTCGTGCTCTTTTTTCTTTCGCCACCGCTGTACATGTTGGTGACCTCGTTAAAGACAAACGCAGAAATCGCGAACCTGTCCAGTAACCCATGGCTTATCGAGGAAGGCGTTACCACGGAGCATTATCGACATTTACTGACTGAAACAGCGTTTCTCACTTATTTTAAAAATACAGTAATTGTCGCTTTTTTTGTGGTTGCAATTACCATGGTAGTGAGTGTCCTCGCGGCTTACGCGCTTTCGAGGTTAGGATTCTGGGGCTCCGGAGTAATCGCAACAGGGGTGTTCCTTGTCTACTTAGTCCCAGATTCACTCCTGTTCATTCCTCTGTTTAAAATTGTCGGCGGCTTAGGCCTTTTGAATTCTTATTGGGTGTTAGTGCTGGTATACCCGACACTGACAGTACCATTCTGCACCTGGATAATGATTGGGTATTTTGCTTCTATTCCCAAGGAACTTGATGAAGCTGCTTTGATTGATGGTGCCAATCATATGCAGATGCTGATAAAAGTTTTTATTCCTGTCGCGCTGCCTGGCCTGATAGCGGCGACGATTTTTGCGTTCACTGTTTCCTGGGCCTCCTTCCTGTATCCTCTCGCCTATATTTATAGTGATAACCAGATGGTTTTGACTGTTGGGACTGTTACAACTCTCATCAAAGGCGACGTTTTCCATTGGGGTGGGCTCATGGCTGGAGCCTTGTTGGCAGCTGCACCTCCAGTGATTTTATACGCTTTTTTGATGGACTATTACATTGCCGGGCTGACGTCTGGCGCTACAAAGGGTTGAGCTGGCATGGCAGATGTTTCACTCGTCAATTTGCACAAACGCTTTGATCGGACCGAGGCGGTGCGGGGCATTAATTTAGAAATAAGGGACAACGAATTTGTAGTTCTCGTCGGACCGTCTGGCTGCGGGAAGAGCACAACACTCCGCATGATTGCAGGGCTTGAAGAGATCACCGAGGGTGAGATCCGGATTGGCGGGGAATTGGTGAATGATGTTCCTCCAAAAGATCGGGATATTGCCATGGTATTCCAAAATTATGCTCTCTACCCGCATATGACTGTATTTCAAAACATGTCCTTTGGTTTGCGCTTGAGAAAATATCCAAAAAACGAGATTGAGCGGCTGGTGGGAGATGCCGCGGAAGTGCTTGGAATTACTGAGTTGTTGCTGCGTCGGCCGAAGCAGTTGTCAGGCGGTCAGCGGCAGAGAGTTGCCATGGGGCGTGCAATTGTCCGTGACCCGCAAGTGTTCTTATTCGACGAACCGCTGAGTAATCTTGATGCCAAGTTACGTGGCCAAATGCGAATAGAAATCAAACGGGTCCATCAGCATCTCGAGACAACAACGGTTTATGTCACCCACGATCAGGTCGAGGCCATGACCCTGGCAGATCGAGTTGTGGTTATGAACAATGGGTTAATTGAGCAGGTAGGAACACCAGGTGAACTGTACCATCAACCTAAGACCCGCTTTGTCGCTGGGTTTATCGGCTCTCCAGCAATGAATTTTCTACAATGTAGATTGGTGCGTGAGGCAGAGAGCCTTTCCTTAATTGTTACTGACGAATTGAAGCTGCAAGTCCCTGCGGATCGAAACACACGTTACAAACCTTTTATCGGGCGTGATCTGGTGCTCGGCATCAGGCCCGAGCACGTACACGAAAAACGTGCTAGCGGCGAGTCCAGTGCTGAGGTAATGGTATATTTCATCGAGCCGCTGGGGATGGAAACAATTGTGTACTTTTCAATCAATGGGGTTGAGGCC
>CAZSYW010000007.1:0-34688 GCA_964611315.1 uncultured Rhodospirillaceae bacterium | reverse complement strand
TTCGTCAGCGCGGTTGATCCCCTTTTATATGTCACTAGGTTGGATCAACGGATCTACTGGCTATACCTTTTTGTTGCACTTCTTTTCGCTGCTTGGATTTTCGTTCATATGGGAGGTCCGGACAAAAACGTTAAACCAGATTCGGGCTTGCGCCGACTAAAGGACTTTGGAAAGTTTTGTTTCCCAGGAAAAGTATACGGCCATAAATCAGCAAAAATTGATTATCTGTTTTTTATCGTGAACCGCATCGCCTTTCCGTGGTTGGTCGCCCCACTGATAATTGGCGTGGCAACAATCAGTCAGACCAGCAACCTATTCTTTATGCAGCTTTCTTTTCTTATTGGTGCCATGGGAAATGCAGGGCTAGAAGATAAGATTTTCTTCACCTTGTGTACTCTAATCGTAATGGATGCAGCATTTTACGCGAGCCACTATCTACTACATAATGTGCCGATTTTATGGGAATTCCATAAAATACATCACTCAGCAGAAGTACTTACCCCAATTACGGTATACCGTATGCATCCTGTCGATGATTTATTGACCGGCACGCTGGGGAGTATCGCAATTGGGGTACTTACAGGGTTCTTCCAGACAATTTACGATGAGGGATTGGGCTTGTTTGCAGTTGCTGGTTTACATATCGGACTCTTCGCCTTCTATGTGCTCGGATACAACCTCCGTCATTCCCATATCTGGCTGACATATCCTCGTATCGTTAGCCATATCTTTATTTCCCCGGCCCAGCACCAAATGCATCACAGCAAGAACCCCAAGCATTTCAATTGTAATCTTGGTTTTATTTTTGCGTTCTGGGATTGGGCTACAGGCCGCCTCTACGTTCCGTCGGAAAAACAAGAAATTGTCTTCGGACTCCTAGATGAAGAACAACAAGAATACACAAGTGTTCATCGGCTCTACTGGCGCCCCTTCCTCCGCGCTTCCAAACATCTTCCAATGATCGTTCGCAAAAGACGAAACTGAGCTTATGGGC
Source organism: uncultured Rhodospirillaceae bacterium (assembly GCA_964611315.1). Classification (GTDB taxonomy): domain Bacteria; phylum Pseudomonadota; class Alphaproteobacteria; order UBA7887; family UBA7887. The sequence continues at coordinate 33,694 of CAZSYW010000007.1, read as the reverse complement.
CAAAGACCAGTATCCAAACGCAGATACTTGCTAATAATGGTCCCTTTAATAATCGCTGGGGTATCCCTTTACCTTAACCAGTTCAAGCCTGCTTTGACTGCTCCCGAGACCCAAGAGGTTCACTTACGCGACCTTACTTGGGTAGAGGTCCGATCCCTTATTGAACAAGGGAAAAACAGTGTCATTATTCCTACTGCTGGGACAGAACAAAACGGTCCCCACGCCGTGCTCGGCAAGCACGGATATGTAGTCGAATACACAGCCAGAGCGATCGCCCACGCCTTAAAAGATACCCTAGTCGCTCCTACTATAGAAACCGTGCCAGAAGGGTCCATAGATCCGCCCGGAGGGCATATGACATTTGCCGGAACTATTTCTTTGCCGCAAGAAGTCTTTGAGTTGATTCTCGAATATTCCGCACGAAGCCTAAAAGCGCATGGTTTTAAAACTATCCTTTTTCTGGGAGACAGTGGCGGGAACCAAGATGGCCAGGCAAAGGTTGCGGAAAAACTGAACAGTGAGTGGCGCGACACCGATGTAGCCACGTATCATATCAGTGACTACTATTCGGCAAATGGCCAGGTTCAGTGGCTGCAAGAGCAAGGATACAGTGATAGTGAAATCGGGAGCCATGCGGGGATACGAGATACCTCCGAGCTTCTCGCCATCCGGCCCGATGGTGTGCGGCTCACACAGCTAAACGCGAGCAACCACCGATTTTCGGAGGCTACGGGCAGCAATGGTGATCCAACACTGGCCTCGGCTGAAATTGGGCGCGTCATGCTGGAGTTGAAAATCAATGCCGCGCTACAACAGATCTATCTACTGCGAAGACATTCTCAATGAGTTAGCCTCGTGTGTGCTTTTGGAAACGTGTTATTAGAGTTTACCCGAACATTCGTGACTAAAAGAAAACTACCAAAGCCGGGCTGCATTGCGGAAAAATCATAGGGGGAAAGCATGCTAGGTAAGACCGTGGCCATCATGATATTAATCGTGTCTTTCCCTGCAAATGCGCAAAGTTTTCCAGAAAAACAATGCCCCTTGAAAACGCTTGCGGGGATAGAGGCACAGGAACTTATGGTCAAAGGGGTTATAATGCACACCGAATTTGAAAAGAAATCTACCGGCACCTTAGATCAACACGAAATCTCTCTCATCCACACCCTGCGCGCCGATTGGGCTATATGGATTTGTATTCAATCACTAATTGTTCACCAGGAAAATCCCCAGTCACTTAATCTACTTTGCACCAGATGTGAATACGACTAAAGACCGTAAACACAGGTAAAACGTTCCCCAAGTGCCCTGCATCCGCAAATTTAGAATTATTTTACACCGCAGAATTGTGTAACCACTTTAGCTCTGAAGGTGGCTATTACTAATCCTAAACACCATATTCTTTAAAAAAAGCCAGATAAATTAGTAGCCCAAGAATAACGAGTTTCCCGTAATCGAGGTCAAACGCCGTTCCTTCTCCAAACTGATTTTGGAATTTTTGCAAGGTTTCTTTCATAAGTTCGTATCTCCTGTTTTTTTTGGTTAAACGAAAATCATCCCGGACCGGACCAGAAAAGGAAAATCACGCGTAATGGAGGCTCCACAAGAGTGATCAACGACCTATAATAACCTTGGCAAGGCATCTCAACAAACCTAATCAGGCCGTCTAAATATTTAAAACATTTCAAGAGCATATCCTATAATATTGCTTGACTTTCTTGCTAGCACTATGGACTGCCAAACGACCCCTTTTAAGGACCGACGATTGAAAAAAACGGAACGATTTTATTTGGATTGCCCGTACGACGAGAAAGACGAATGCAAGGCCCAAGGCGCATATTGGGATGCAGACCGGAAAAAATGGTATGTGCCCGAAGGCATAGAGGTCAATGACTTCAAGAGGTGGTGGCCCGGAGAAAAATCCAGACTAGTTGGACACAATATGGAAGATGATGGTGAAAGATTTTATCTGACCGTAGACTTCAGCGAAAAAGACCTTGCGAAAGCTCAAGGTGCACGGTGGGACTCAGAAGCAAGGAAATGGTACGTGCCCAGCAACTCAAACAAAAACGACTTTAAAAAATGGTGGTCTCCCGAAACTTAAAGTGACCAGTGGATATTTCCAAGAAGCACTTTCTAGAATAATGCAACATACAAAAGCTTTCTGCCTGTAGCCTATGTAGTTCATTCGCCACTAGGAAATCGATTTTTATGAACCGAATTTCTGCATCCAAAAGTGTTCGTGTCACTGGCGGAATTAGCGAAGTGTGACGAACAGCACAGAAAATTTCTGTCAATCGGTTATATAGATAGGTTCTATCATTAACGCTCAATGAATCAAATCAACTAGCCCTCACACCACAGGGACTGATCGAGCAAGAAAATTGACTACCGCCTAAAAGCTTAAACAAGGTACTGTTACGATAAGACTGGGGTCGATTATATTTTAACTTAAACTGGGAACGCTTGGAGAACTATGCAATGACGTTCAAACCATTACTTAGGGCTATAGGTCAAAGTCGTGGCTTTTGTGCGGCCACACTGGTGAGTTTTTTCTTGCTGGGCACTGACCTTGCGCGGGCTGAACTCGATTTTGGATTCGAGGCGCGTTACGGGGAGAGATTAAATGCGGCCTTTGAAGAATTACAACCGCTCGCTGAAGCAGGCGATCCACGTGCCCAACTCTGGCTAGGGCTTATGTATTACTACGGTCGGGGTGTAGAGTATAATGAGCGCTTAGCGTCCAAATGGGTCCGCAAATCCGCCAACCAGCTTTATCGCGACGCCGAAACGGCAGTGTGCATTTTTTACCAAAGTTGCCCAGGAGGCGGGAACATACGTTAGCCAAGTGGTTTTCTTCTTAAAATTTCTCGACCCACGGCCTTAGCTCAATCTCCCAGCTCCAGATACTCCGATCCTGTTGTAGGAAATTCCAGTAAGCCTCAGCTATACCCACCGGGTCGAGCATGCTGTCCGGGTTGCCTGGCTCATCCACCCGCTCCGGTCGTTGTTGACTGCGAATTCCTCCATCAATTACAAAATGACCAATATGCACGCCCTGTGGGTGCAGCTCTCGAGCCATGCTTTGCGCAAGGCCTCGAAGAGCAAATTTACCCATCGCAAAAGGTGCCGACTGGGCAAAACCTTTAACCGACGCTGAAGCGCCGGTAAACAGAATGGCCCCATGGCCATCGGAGACCATTCTCTTGGCCGCCTCTTGAGCAACCAAAAACGCTCCATAAGCCGTAATCATTAAACCGTCTTTGACACCCTTTGCGTCTAGCCCCACAAAGGGTCCTCGCTCGCGAGCGCTAGGATTGTAGACCACCACATCAGGGCGCGACTCATCAACAGTGGCGAACAGAGATAATACATCCTCTCTATCTGCAGCATCACACGGGATTGCTGTGGCCCCGATTTCAAGGCAGAGTGGTTCCAGATCCTGCACCGTTCGGGCAGCCATAGTCACACGAAGCCCTTGAGCTGCAAATACCCGGGCGAGCGACGCAGAGAGTCCGGGACCCGCCCCAACGATTAACGCATGCTGATATTTCGGAATCATGGTTCGACCACCTTCAATTCAAGAGTGTACGGCAAAACCCGCCTCAGGTTTAGCAGGTTCACTTTGGCTTCCCCGCACAACATTCAAACAAACGCCAAAAAAGGGGCTATTTCTTATTGAAAGTGAGTGGAGAATTGTGAGCCCGTGTACAAGGCATCTCCGCTCCAAATGAGCGCCTTCTTCACCAGCTCTCTTCGTGTTCCACACCCTTTATTGCACTCCAACACCTTGTGATGGGGCAGAACTATTCTCACCTTCCAAGCAACGCGGCGTGCATTCAAGCGTACTTTGCTCGGTTCGACGTAACAGTTTTACCTTTGTCACATCTGGTTCCGCGCCCACAGAGCTCGCCTGTGCCTCGTTGGATACCACTGAAATGTTAGTCACCAGTATTTCCTCGCGAGCCTCGTCAAGGACTAAAAGGCTAGTTTCGCCAGCTTGCAAGCCCAGAACAAATAAAAGACTCGGCGAGTCGATGACTACGTCGGCAATTTCTGGATTAGCAACTAAAACTACGTCCGCTTCTCCGTCCAGACGCAAAATCCGAGCTTTATTCACTACGACGACAACCGGGTCTACGGGTGAAGCAGCCACCATTTCATCTGACTGGCCTCCTCTAACACCCCACGACGCAACGATTATGGCCCCTACAAGGGCCGTCAGGTAAAATCTCATGCCCCCCTCCCATTCAGGCAAACGACCGCTCCAACGGAGCAGGACGTACAAATCAAGGTCCTCTAGAAGCTTGTCTCGCTCTACACACCCCTTTATAAAATCCTGCTAAACGGCCAAAGATAAGAAAATTCCCTTAAGCTGTAATTGAGGCTCCATGTTAACATGAACCCGCCATGGAAAACCATTCAGTAGTCAGAACCACGTTCAGCGGGCGGCATGGACCACTTCTGAGCATACGACGGTTAAGGCAGGGCGACGGATACAGATTTTTTTTGATAAGATTCATTCCCGTGTAGAGCCAAGACATGAGAACCCTGATATCTGGACTTTTGGTACTATCATTAGCGGCGGCTGGTGGCACAGCCCTCTTGGTAAAACGATTTCTAGAAACGGAAATAGAGGCTCAGGTGGTTGTGCCTGAGCCCCAAGAAGTCGAAGAAATTCCTCGTATGTATGTGCTATCGGTGGACTCTGACTTGAGTGCAGGCACTACCATCTCTAGAGGACACCTGCAGTGGAATCCCTGGCCCGAAGACATGATCCGGGACACCTTCGTGGTTAGCCCTGAAAAAGAAAAAGGCCTTTTGGATGAATATGTTGGCGCTGTGGTCCGAAAAGAAGTACTTGCGGGAACAGCGATAACGGCAAAAATGGTATTCCAGCGCTCGGATGCAGGTTTTCTAACCGGCCTTCTAACTCCGGGGATGCGAGCCGTTTCCATTGACATTAAGCCAGAGCGGGGAGCCGCCGGATTTATACTGCCTGGTGATCACATAGACGTCATCCTAATCCATGACGTCCGAAAGAGCTCCCCAGACGATGATCCAGTTTTGAGTGGACAAATTGTACGTTACGCAGCGGAAACTGTTCTTGCTGACGTCAGAGTAATTGCAGTTGATCAGGAGTATGATGACACGTCGGATGAAGCAGTACTTGCGAAAACAGTTACCCTCGAACTAACTCCTAAAGAAGCCGAGGTGATTTCCCTGGCCAAAGAGATGGGAGAAATTTATCTATCTCTTCGGAGCTTTGCTGCGGAGGAACCATCGGAAGAGCGGACGTTCACTAGCGATTACGAAATAAGTGAATCCCTTTCAGCTTCTTTAGAAGGTGCGGCCAACCGGCCCCAACTCCTGGGAACACAAATTGGGGAACGGCCACAAAATATAGGTCCAGGCACACGTGGTATAAAGGTTTATCGCGGTGTTCGGGAGACCATTCGTGAACTACCGAATTGATACGTACATAATGGCCACTGCAGCAAAACACTACCAAAACTTGGTTCGCGTTCTACCAGCATTGGTTTACTTTCTCACCGTGTCAGTGGCATGGGCGCAATCGGAAATTTTAGTGGATCCACTGGACGCGATCCCCGGAAATAAGCCAACGGTGGTCAAACTACCTTTAAACACGGTGCATGTGATTGGTTTCGATCGCAACGTGCGTGAGGTCATCGTAGCAAACCCGGATATTGCTGATGTAATTGTTAAAACTCAAACAAAAGCATACATTTTAGGCCGCTCAACGGGCGATACTGACATATTGTTCGTGGATGAATCGGGCGCCGTAATGCGACACATAGTGGCCCGAGTGGACCTTGATACGTCAACTGCTGCTGCTGCCATTCGGGAACTGGTCCCATCCGCCGACGTGGAACTTAAGCCGGTCAGCGACAACATCGTAATAACAGGCGTGGTGCACACGGCCAAAGAATCCTCGGACATTAGCGTTATTGCACAGCAGTTCATATCAAACGATTCCGAATCTGAGGTCGTAAATATGATCCGGATTCTTGATGATCAACAGGTTCTTTTGCAAGTTCGGATTGCCGAGATTCAACGCAACGTACTGAAGAAACTCGGGCTCTCCAGCAACATCACGTTCAGCACAAATAAGCTACCAGGAGAAGGTCTAGATCTCAACATCACGTCGTTTGGACAGGATCTGGCCTCCGTCTTTGAGGCAGCAGGCAGCTTTTCGACAGGGACGCCCAATATCCCGCAAACCACTTTTAGCGCACTCGAACGCCAAGGTTTGGTCAAAACCCTAGCAGAACCCGTTTTAACCGCAATTTCCGGAGAAAGTGCAAACTTTTTGGTGGGCGGTGAAGTTCCCACCGTAGGCGGCGTCGACAGCACGGGCAACACGATTATTGAGTTTAAAGAGTTTGGCGTACAATTGGATTTCACGCCGGTAGTCATGGCGAAGGATCATATTAGCCTCCGCATTGCGGCTGAAGTCAGTCGTATATCCACAGAAAACAGCCTTACCATTCCTATCCAACAGGGAGCCACCTCCATAACTGTAACGGGTTTGTCCGTTCGAAAAACGGAAAGTACAGTCAATTTACCGAGCGGAGGAAGCTTAATGATCGCCGGCCTCCTGCAAAACGATGAATTTACCGAAATCGACGGGGTCCCATGGCTCCAAAACTTACCTGTTTTGGGACCTTTATTCCGAAGTCCAAGCTTTCAGAAGAATCAATCAGAATTGGTGATACTGGTAGAAGCAATTTTGGTTTCTCCGACGGACAAAAAGCAACGACTTGCGCTGCCAACAGATGGCTTCGTGTCTCCGAGCGACTTCGACCTAATTGTTCTGGGCCGTTTGTATAAGCAATATGGCAATGTTAAAAATAACGATAATATGCCCACTATCGGTGGCCCAATCGGATACTTCATGCCGTGATCAGCCGCAAGTGAAAGAGAACGTAACGTCTGCACAGGTTAAGGAAAACTAGTGATGAAACTGCCGATCCCAGAAGTGATCCAACGGCAGACGACCGTAATTTGCTTTACCCTGGCGTGCATGCTTGGGTGTTCTCCACCAACGCCTGGTAACCCAGATTTTCGTGTGGCGTTTCCAACCACGGTTCAAGACAAGACACTAAGTATTAAAGCCCGATTTATCGCAGTAAATGGGGAGTCTAATCTTGAAAACCCAGGGCAGGTTTATGACTTTGTTAGGGAGTTCCATCGACACGGCAACAGCCCCCTACTTTTGTCCACCTCCCGGAATCTGGACCAATCTGTGAGCGATGCGCTTATAGCTGTTACACAAGATCATCTCCGGAGCCTTGGCGTGCGGGAAGAGAATACTTTGATTAAACCGCACCTTACATCTCCAAGCAGAGGCTTGGCAGAAGTCCTTTTGAGTTTTCGCGGGGCCGTCATAGAAGTTCCTGAGTGTGGCGAGTGGTCCGGTGACGCAGGATTTAATCCGACGAATTTGCCAGGAAAGAACTACGGCTGTTCCTACCAACGAAATATTGGACTAATGGTTTCCGATCCGGACGATTTGCGGCATGGGACCCCCCACGGAACGATCGATTCGCAAAGATTGGACCAAGTTTTGCAAAATTACCGTGAGGGAACGCCGACCGGTGCAGAATGGGGGTCAGGCGGTGGAAATTCGGGCAGCACAGGATCCTCCGCACAATAGCCACTTTGTATTTGAAAGGAGCATCACTGACATGTGGGAGCAGACCAATTCTTAAGCTCAATATTGACGGTTTTTGCACTACGCAAAAAACCAAGGATCTGCTCAGCAATTTACGCAGCCAACAGAAATTACGGCGCTGCAAAATCGTAATTCAAACTGGAGGGCTCGAAAATGCAGTGACGCACCTTGCGGAGGGGAAAACGCCAAATCTTCTGATTCTAGAATCCGAAGACGGTGGTGATACCCTCATGCAAAAACTGGAGCTGCTTGCCGAGCAATGCAGTGCCGAGACAAGCGTTATGTTGGTTGGTCCGAAAAATGACATATCTCTGTATAAACGACTGCTTGCTTTAGGCATCACCGACTATTTTTCCGATGACAGCCGCACCGACCAACTGGTCGCATCGATCGAAACGGCATTTTCGGATGTAGATCCAGCCGAACAAGCACGGGTCGCAGCATTCATCGGGTCTCGAGGAGGGGTCGGAAGTAGTGTTGTGGCGGCAAATACTGCCTTTTGTATGGCGCACACGTTTAAAGAAAGGGTCACCCTTGTTGATCTTGATATCGCGTTCGGAACATCGGCACTAGAACTCAATATCGACGCAAAGCAAACTGTGTTTGATGCCTTAGATCAACCTGAACGACTGGATGACTCTTTAATTGAACGATTCATGATCCCCTATGACGAGCATCTATCTATTTTGACCGCTCCAGCCGGCCTGGTGCAAAAACAAGATATGACGATTGAGTCTATTGAGATACTCTTAAAGTTAGTTCGTGCAGCCTCAAATTTTGTGGTTCTCGACCTGCCTCATGTGTGGCAAAACTGGGTACAAGAACTACTGTTACGAGCAGATGAAACAATCCTCACCTCCTATCCTGATCTCGCCGGCATACGTAATACGAAGAATATTTTCGAATTTCTAGATGAAGGTCGCGGGGTGGATGCACCCTCACGACTCATATTCAACCAGATAGGCGCCAGCAAAAAAACGGAATTAAACGCCAAAGCTTGTAGGGGCGCCTTAGAACGAGACCCGTTCTTGTCCATACCATACGATCCTGCTGTCTTCGGTGCAGCCATGAACGACGGTGAGTTGATGGCAGAATCTAACGAGAAACACAAAATCACTCAAAAATTCGAAGATCTTGGGATGCAAATTAGCGGTAGGGCCATAGTTGGGAAACGCCCGCAAAACAAATCTATTTTATCTCTACTATCGACTAGATAGACCTTGGGTGCTGAGCCATGTTTGGAAAACGAGAGGTTAAAGAGCCGCGCAAAGTAATACCGATGGACACCGGGGCTGCCGATGCCAAGGTCGGCGCGCCTGTTGAGGAGACTGAAAACAATACTAATACCGAACCGCACATCAGTCCGGTTAAGCAAGAACAACCTGAAGAACAAGTAGAAAACAGAAAGGACCCATTTCAGAAGGGAATCACCAAGGAACGTCTGCAGGAAATTAAAGTAAACATCTTTAACGATTTAATCGATACCGTAGATCTTGCCGGACTGAATAAGCTGTCTGAAGACGCTGTTCGAGAAGAAATCTCTGACATTGTCAGCGAAATTATTAGTATGAGAGACTTGGTACTAAGTGGCCAGGAACAACAACATGTTATAAACGATATATGCAATGACGTCCTCGGTCTTGGGCCCTTGGAACCCCTGTTAGCACGTGACGACATAGCCGATATTATGGTGAATGGTCCAAACAAGGTGTACATCGAAGCGAAAGGAAAAATTGAGCTAACTGACGTCAAGTTTCGTGATGACGCACAATTAATGAATATTTGCCAACGGATTGTTACCGCAGTTGGCCGACGGGTTGACGAGGCAAGCCCAATTTGCGACGCGCGTTTAGCCGACGGATCACGTGTGAATGTCATAGCGCCACCCCTTGCAATAGATGGTGCTGCGCTAACGATCCGAAAATTTAGTCAAGACAAGTTGTCTCTTGATGACTTAGTGGGTTTCGGCAGTATTTCTCAAGACGGAGCTGACCTGTTGTCAGTCGCATCTCAATGCCGTTGCAATATATTGATTTCTGGCGGCACGGGTTCCGGAAAAACGACATTACTGAACTGCATGACGGACTACATAGATGCTGGTGAACGCGTCATCACTTGTGAAGATGCAGCAGAACTCCAATTAAAAAACCCCCATGTGGTTCGACTAGAGACGCGTCCTCCCAACTTGGAGGGTGCCGGCCAGATTACTATGACGGACCTAGTAAAAAACTGCCTTCGAATGCGCCCCGAACGGATCATCGTTGGCGAAGTTCGAGGGCAAGAAGCTTTTGATTTACTACAGGCTATGAATACCGGCCATGATGGTTCAATGGGCACTGTGCATGCCAACAACCCTCGTGAGGCGCTCTCACGTGTCGAAAACATGATCGCCATGGGCGGTTACAACCTGCCCGCAAAGGCTATGCGCGAACAGATAGCTTCCTCAATCAACATAATTGTGCAGGCCTCCCGCCTCCGAGACGGCTCTCGCAAAATTACGCACATAACAGAAATTGTAGGCATGGAGGGCGACACCGTAACCTTACAGGACCTTTTTACCTTCGAGTTTGACGAAGAAGCCGCGGACGGAAGCATTAAAGGTGAGCACCAAGCGACAGGCTTACGACCAAAATTTTGGGATAAAGCACGTTATTTTGGCCTGGAGGCTAAATTAAGAATCGCTCTTGGATTAACCGGTGAATAACACCACAACAACAGGCGACATTTTGTTACCGGTCCTCAGCGCCGGCGTACTGACTTTTCTCCTTTGCACGACATTTGCATTGATTCTTGTGAGGGTTATGCAACCGAGATTGCAACTAAATCGCCGACTGAGAGATCTCGGCCTAAGCCCAACAAAGGGTGAAACAACAACCACCCAGGCCCTTAACCCGCGGCAACGAAGGATACAACAACGGCTTCAAGATCTTGAGAAGAAACGAAAAAAGAAAGGATCCAAGGCACGTCTTCACAGTGATATGCTGAAGGCAGGTCTAGAACCGAACGCCCGCTCCTATCTCTTCGGATCGGCTGGGGTCGGACTGCTAGCGACGGGTACCGCCTATCTCTTTAGCTTGCCGTGGATTGTATGCTTTGCTGCAGGTCTGCTCGCAAGCTATTTACTGCCAAAGTGGTTTTTATCCACCTTGTTTAATCGACGTCAAAAAAAATTCACCAGCCACTTTGCCAGCGCGCTGGACGTAATAATTCGTGGGGTCCGTTCAGGGCTCCCCGTTACCGAATGCTTGCGCATAGTTAGTCGAGAAATTCCAGACCCGGTTGGAAACGAGTTCAGTCAACTTGTTGAGGGGCAAAAAATAGGATTGACCCTGACAGAGCTTTTAAACCGCGGTCTGGAACGAATGCCCACAAAAGAATACAAATTTTTTGCTGTCGTCGTACAAATTCAACAAGAAACCGGAGGTAATTTAGCCGACACCTTAGAAAATCTCTCGAATGTGTTGCGTGAACGGAAGGCCATGCGCGATAAGGCCCTTGCATTGTCCAGCGAGGCAACCGCCTCAGCTTCAATTATTGGCGCCCTGCCAATTTTAGTATGCGGGGCACTCGCGTTAGTGAGCTGGGACTATATGTCTGTTTTATTTACCTCCGATAAAGGTCACTTTCTGATAGGAGGCGGGCTGGCGTGGATGTCCATCGGTGTTTTGGTTATGTACAACATGATCAACTTTAAGACGACATAGGAGACCGACGCAGGTGTTTGATCCAAAAACATTAATCGTCGGACTAACTTTCTTAGCAACATTTTCAGGCGTGCTTGCCGTTCTCCTACCTCTCTCACGCAAAGATAAGAAAGGAAGACGTGTCAAGGATCTTTCTAAAAGTAACGAACAGATGAGTGAGCAAGTCCGTGCGGAGATAGCAGAACGGCGCGCGCGAGCCCGAGCTGAAACAAAAATCGGGTTAATGAAAAAGTTTTTAGAAGGGTTCAAGTTGCAAACATTGACCCTCAATCAGGAAATCAGAGATAAACTTGCAACAGCAGGATGGCGTTCCAGATCTGCAGTCGTCACATTTGTTTTCTCTCGATTTGCCCTTGCTGTAGCCTTTGCCGCGTTAGCGCTCTTACTTCTGCCCTTCATGGACATTAATATCTCGTTTGGACTTAAATTTCTTATCGTCATCGCAGCCGGAATTGTGGGCTATTACCTTCCCAATATCTGGGTCCAAAATTTAGCGACAAAACGTCGAGAAGAGCTAAACGCATACTTTCCTGAGGCGCTTGATTTATTAGGAATTTGTGTGAATGGGGGACAATCCATTGAAGCTGCATTTAACAAAGTCACCGAAGAAATATTTGATGATTCCCCGATCATGTCGGAGGAAATGGGATTAACGGCAGCTGAGCTTTCATTTCTCGGAGACAGGACCACCGCCTATCGCAATTTCGCGATACGAACAGATTTGGCTGCAGTTAAAACACTGTCGACTACCTTGGCTCAGTCCGAAAAATATGGAACGCCACTTAGTCAGGCACTCAACATTCTGTCTGAGGAAAACCGCAAAGAAAGAATGTCACGATTGGAGAAGAAGGCGGCATCATTGCCTGCCAAATTAACTGTTCCGATGATTGTATTTTTTCTTCCTGTTCTGTTTGTCGTTATTCTTGGACCCGCAGCGATGGGGCTCGGACAATGAACTCGCAGCCAGGGTTTGTTCCACTTCCTACTCTTGAAGCATCCGAAACGCCTGCAAGTTCTGAGTAACTTGTTCCGGGGACAAATCCTCCTTAGCTAGCCTACTGGCTTCCTCGAAGTCCCCCTTCAGACCGTAAAGTAACGCCAAGTTTTGCCGCACTTGAGGATTTGAATATTCACTATTGGAGAGTTCGCCCAGCAGAGAAATAGCCTCATCCAGTTTTCCTGCTTGCGCCAAAGACATACTGAGGTTGTTCAATACCGATATGTTTTTGGGCGAAAGTTCAAGCGCTGCGCGGTACGACTGTTGTGCAGGTTCGAAATGTCCCAAGTGATCGTAAATAACTCCCTGCAAAGCATACAACTCCCAACCCGCTTCCTCCCGAGCCTTCAGAAAAAGGAGCCCTTCTTGGGCATCCTTTAATAATCCGCTAGCTATTTGTGCCTTGACGAGCTCAACACGCAACGATGAGTCTTTCTTACTCAACAACGCGTCCTTTAAAATCAAAACAGCGTTCTTAGGCGAACCAGAATATCGCAGGTTCCGCGCTAGTCCTAATAAGGCGGGCACACTTTTTGGATCAAGCTCCAGGAGACGCTGATAGTGTGCTGCTGCAGTTTCATACCTATATTGTCGTTCCGAAGCTGCGGCTGACTCTTTTAACGCATTTAAAATTGCAGTTTCTTCGGATGTCGTTGCAGTCCTGCTATACTTCTCCAACTGTCGTGGTTCAACATCAAAAAGCCCGCCTAATGCTTCAGGGGACAGGTTCTGGTCCAAAAACTCGCAGCTACAGCAAACAATCCCTAACCCCAAACACACCAATGTTCTTAGGAACAATCGCACAGAGCACACAGTCTCGGACCCTCTAATAACTGTCGAACCACATATCGTTTCCAAACTACTCAGATACAACATTTTACTCGGAGACCGCTTACAAAGACTGCAGGCAGCACTCTCGTTTAACACAGTGAATTTCGTGCTAAAGCCCATTGGTCATTAACAGTGAAGCAGGGTTTTTATTTATGTGACTGAAAGACCAGTTCAAATCATCTCTCCTGAGCCAGAAACAACATTTGAAACTGCGCACCACTAACAACTCAATCATTGCCGGGGACCGAGGTGCACAGTAAAATGACCCCGCTTTCACTGAAACAGGTATTGGTGTAATACTGTGCGAATTCTAACACCCTATCAACATATTAGTTAATTGGGTACCGGAACAGTCGTGATGAAAAAGGTTTGGAGCGTACTTCTACTTGTCTTTTGTGTGTTGCCGGTAAACTCTTACGCCAACGATGAGCTTATCAGCGTCAGTGTCGATTCAGTTGAACTGGTTCAGACAAACACACCGGCCGCATGGATACAAATCGGAAACCCTGAAATTGCAGACGTGTCCGTGAACACATCGCAGTCCATTATTGTGTTGGGGCTCGCGGTAGGCGAGACAGGGTTGTTGTTACTGGATGATCGTGGCGAGGTGATCAAAAACATCAACGTGATAGTGGTGCCGAGGGCCGAACGACAGGTGAGAGTTTATCGAGGACCTTCGACGATATCTACCCTTAGCTGCCATCCCGATTGTGCACCTTTGGACCAACAGGCTGTTACACCAACGGCGAATTAAGTGGTGAAGTCTCGTCTGAACTGACAAATTTGTTTCACAAATTAGTAGTAACGATGGCTCTCTTAAAATATTTTCGTGATTTCAAACTGAAGGTGCCTACCTTCCTAATCCCAAAAACAACCCCCACATCGACCAAAGTGGTGGTTGACATTCGACAGGCAGGGAAAGCATTCCAGCGCGTTCTTCTTTTCACGGAAGTCATTAAAGACAAGCGCGGCGCTATCGCTATGATATTTGCTCTGGCCGCAATTCCAATTATTTTATCCATTGGAGCCGCTATAGATTTTGCCCGCGTATATGTGGCAAAAGCCCAACTTGGTGAAGCGCTCGATAAAGCCGCATTAGCAGTGGCGGTCTCTACAGACAAAACTGATGCCCAGATCCTGGATATTTTTACAGGTTATTTCGAGGCAAACCTCAGATCAGACCGAATAGCAGCAGCGGGAACACCGATCCTCACCAGAACTGACGCCCAGGTAACCATCACAGCGAGTGCGACGATCGAAACCCTATTCCTTAAAATTTCCCCTATCGGCGATTTCAACGAAATTGAAATCACAGGCACTTCAACTGTCAACATTGAAAGGACTGGACTTGAAGTGGCCTTGGTGCTGGACAATACCGGCTCGATGCAATTTGGTACTCCCGCGAGGATAGATTCCCTTCGCGATGCAGCGACCGATTTAGTGGATATCCTTTTCGGAGATGAAGAAAACCCGGACCGTCTCAGAATTGCATTGGTTCCGTTTGGAGCCACCGTGAATATTGGGCAAGGACTTGAACAGTTCGTTCGTTTTCCAGATCCAGACAACATCTACCCCCCAACTGTGGACAATGAGTGGAAAGGTTGTGTGGAAGCGCGTGTCGCCCCGAATGACGTCCTTGATAACTTCATCGAAGGTGACCCAACTGAAGGGGAATGGGATCCCTATTATTGGGAGAATGAACCGACATTTCGCATAAGGAGTTCCCGTGTTAGAGATGACGTTTGCGTGAATACTTGGTGGACCGAAAGTACGCCCCTTAACGTGCAACCGAGGGAGAACCGACCCGGACCAACAGGTCGCTCCGGTGACACTTTAGCGGACTTTGCCACACATCCTGATGGCCCCGGGACTTTCATAAATCTGGATATCGAGCCGGAACCAACACAAGGCCCGAACAAGGCATGCCCTGATCCGGTGATACCGCTTACAAACAACAAGGCCCAACTTCAGACCGCTATTGACCAAATGCAGCCCTGGGAAGGAAATGGTACCATGGCCCACCTTGGCGCTGTTTGGGGCTGGCGGGTACTATCACCTGGGGCCCCTTTTGAACAGGGACTTCCTTTCGGAGATGAAACCAACAGGAAAGCCATCATTATCCTCACGGATGGGCAAAATTTGGTGTCGCAACAAACGGCCTTCCTTAACGCGTGCTCCCAGGGCCAGGGGCCTTTTACAGCAGTAAATCCAAGATATGACAGCCATTACACAGCCTACGGGTACACCTCTCAAGGGAGATTAGGAGCCGATACGGATCCTAACGCCATCAATAATGAACTAGATGCGCGCTTTGCACAGGTTTGCGAGAATATGAAAAACCTCCCCAACCCTATTGAAATTTTTACAATCACATTCGATTTAGATAACCCAGATACACAACAACTGTTTCGTGAGTGTGCGACCGATGAGAGCAAATACTTTAATTCACCGGATGCGGGCGCGTTGAGCGCAGCCTTCACGGCCATAGGGGCTGAACTAAGCAATTTAAGAATTTCACAGTGAGACTTGTTGTGTTCTTGCCGAAGCGAGGAAATTTACCAAAAGGACTGTGCAACTCCTGGGGTCCATTGAACCAGAAACAATATTGGAGGTGGCTCCGAAGTTTTACTAAAAACGAAAACGGCGTTATTGCAGTTATTTTTGCTCTAGCCTCCATTCCAATTATTCTGTCGCTCGGAGCCGCTATAGACGTTGCCCGCATATATGTGGCTAAAGCCGAATTAGGGGAGGCCCTTGATAAAGCTGCATTGGCAGTTGGCGTTTCCAAAAATGCAACTGAGGCGCAGGTTGAAGAGATTTTTCAAGGATATTTTGAAGCAAACTATGGACCAAACCAAATAGGAACCGCCACAAGCCTTACTAGGAACCAAACCGAAAGCCAAATAACGCTTACCGCTACAGCCACTGTAGAAACGCTTTTTCTTCGCATTTCTCCCATAGGTGATTTTGAGGACATCACGATATCGGGGACCACTACAGTGAAACTGGAAACTACGGGGCTTGAAGTGGCCTTGGTACTAGACAATACAGGCTCGATGCAATTTGGTGATCCCGCAAGGATCGATTCCCTTCGCATTGCCGCCTCCGACCTAATCGATATTCTTTTTGGAAACGAAACAAGTCCGGATAATCTTAAAATTGCTTTGGTCCCATTTGTTGCGACGGTAAACATCGGGAATGAAAATAATGAGTTTGTCCAATTCCCTACACCCGATAACATTTACCCAGACTTTACTGACACGGAGTGGAAAGGCTGTGTCGAAGCACGTGAAGCGCCAAATGATGTAAATGATACATTCATTGAAGATGATCCAACTCAGGGAGAATGGGCACCCTATTATTGGGAGAATGAACCGACATTCCGCATAAATAACTTCTCGGTAAACCAAAATGTTTGCGAAAATACGTGGTGGTTTGAAGGCAGTGGGCCTGTTTTACCTAGAGAGGACCAACCTGGACCAACGGGTCGCTCTGGAGACCCTTTATCGGATTTTGCCACGCACCCCAATAGGATTGGGTTTTTCTTTAATTTAGATACTGAACCGAAATCAACACAAGGCCCGAACAAAGCCTGCCCCGATCCATTGATACCGCTTACAAACAACAAGACCCAACTCTTGTCCGCCATTGACCAAATGCAGCCCTGGGAAGGAAATGGCACCATGGCTCACCTCGGCGCTGTATGGGGTTGGCGGGTATTATCACCTGGAGCACCTTTTGAGGAAGGCCTACCATACAACGCGGAAAACAACCGAAAAGCCATAATCATCCTTTCAGATGGGCAAAATTTGGTGTCGCAACAAACCAAATTCCTAAGCGCCTGCTCCCAGGGACAAGGGTCCTTCACAGCCGTGAATGAGAGATATGACAGCCATTACACCGCCTATGGGTACACCTCGCAAGGAAGATTAGGAACCAATACCAGTAGCAACGCCATCAATGCCGAACTAGATGTTCGGTTTGCGCAAGTGTGTGAAAACATAAAACAACTTGGTATTGTAGTTTATACAATCACCTTCGATCTGGACGATACAGGGACACAGAATTTGTTCCGTGACTGTGCAACGGATGATCAGAAGTACTTTAATTCACCAGACGGCGATACACTACGGGCATCATTTCAGGCAATCGGCGCCGAGTTAAGTAATTTGAGAATTTCTCAATGACATTTTCTTTTCCAAGCATCACACGGAAAACTTTAAAAACGTATAATACTAATCTCGTGCGTTTTCTAAAAAACAAATCGGGTGCAGTAGCGCTCGAATTTGCACTTGTCTCTTTGCCATTTTTAATTGTGCTGTTTGCTATCATTGAAACCGGATACGTATTACTTACGCAAATGATAGTAGAGGGAGCAACAGCCGACGCTAGTCGCCAAGTACGTGTTGGCACCGTCCAGCAATCCGCGGATCCGCTGGCACAATTTAGAGATACATTATGTGAAAACACATTTACGCTTGTAACCTGCGCTGACCTAGTAGTTGATGTTCAGACCTTTGCCACTTTCCCCGACATTGACACGCTACCTGCTGTTCCTGAGGATAACGCTGTCCCTCCTACCTTCGACGCGAGTACCCCGGGGAGGATAGTGCTGGTGCGCGTCGGGTACGAATGGGATTGGATCACTCCATTGCTCCAGGCCCAAGTCACCCCCGGGGGACAGCGATTTATCGCCAGCGCTATATTCCGTGTGGAGCCATTTGAGGGAGCACTTGATTGACACACGCTCTCAAACGATTTTGCCGAAATGTTCGGGGGGCCGCCGCGGTCGAGTTTGCTCTACTCCTGCCATTAATGCTGATCATTTGGGGCGGAATTGTTGAGATTGGTAATGTCCACTTTGCCGGTCGAAAAGTGGCACTAGCGACCCAGTCTATAGCTGATTTAATAGCCCAAGAACGTGCGGTGTCGGACGCTGAGTTAGCCAACTTAGCTCAGGCTGGCAACGCCATCATGTTTCCCTACCCCTCAGGCAATATGTCGTACCATATGCAAAGTATTGCAACGGACGCAGACGGAGGCATCGATGCGACGCTCGGATGGCTGCGTACGTTCGGGGCAGCGGGAGGCGGTGGCGACCCCGTTCCGCCCCCAGAAGTAGGCTTTCTTTTATCGAACGACAGCACTATCTACGTGAGGGTTGCGTACACTTACACGCCCGTTTCTGTTTTGGGTACCATAGCGGGAATTAACGCAGTACTAACAGGTTTGGCTTTTACAGAAGAGGCATTCGCAAAACCGCGCCGGATCAACATAATCCCGATTCAATAGAATGTCTGACCGAGCAACAACCAAAGCTGCGGTCAAAATCTGAAGACGAGATTGCGGGCGCTTGGGAGAGTTCGCTTTAACTTTTGTGCAAACAAGGAAATTGGCCGCCCCATCACCCCAATTCGCGCGCGAGACGACCAATTATCATAGTTCAACAACAAACCCGTTGGAATTTTTGGCTCTTAGAGGTGCCAAGCACCCATTTTAACCAAGTTTGTCGACTACACTTTGGAACGTATCAGCAATTTTCGTCCCCAACGTAGTAGTAAGCACAGCAATCGCAACTGCCACACCTGCCGCGATAAGTCCATATTCGATCGCAGTCGCGCCGCGCTTTGCCTTGACAAACAAATATAGAGAAGATTTGGCAAACCGCTTTTTCAAGTTAACTAACATGCTCTTCAGCTCCTTATTCCGAATTGGGTCGCATAGAACAAAAAACGTGTCTCCTTATAGCAGAGGCCCGGCGTCAGGGCGAGCCTTTAAAGAATAGATGCTGGTAAATAAAAAGACGTTTTATTTTTACAACAAAAGTAATTCTGTCCAAACTAAAAATAAAATATAAATTTATTAACAATAAAATAAATATTTTAACAAATAAAATATTAGTAAATTAAAAACGAATCCATCTCCAATAAACTGGAAATATTTTCATTTTTGGGCAAGGAATAGTCAAACGAGCTGATAACTAAGCTATCGTGGGCGCGAATTAACCGCAACGTTACATACACAGTGCTGTCAGCAACGGCATAAACGCCCGTGACAACGGCCTGAGCCTCCTGTGCCTTGCTGATTTTTTGGACATCCCGTGACAAGGCCAGCTCCCCATCCCCCTCACGCACCAAAATGTTCCCCCGGAACCGCATCTCTCGGGTCGTATATCCAAGTTGGGTTAGCCTGGAGCTAATTTGTTCTCCCACGATTCGCCCGAGCACCGAAGACTGTTCCAGATCAGTGACATCGACCAAGCTCGCAACAATAATTGGCTTCTCCATATCCAAAATCTGTTGTGACGTATCAACTAAGCGCTCGGTCACTCGATGGCTATTGGCGACAAGGTCCACATCCCTCTGACCTTGTGCTGCGTGGTCCCGGAAAGATGCACCCGTGTACACGTCACTGCATCCACTCAGGAGCCCCGCCACGCCAACCGATAAGAGACCGGCAGCCAGAATCGACCGAAACCAATTAAATGTCATATGACCACCTACTCCCTTATGCGATTACTCACCCAACACCGTCAGGGTCGCCACTTTAGGGGACGAGCCCATTTTCTGAGGAGGCGTTTCATCCACCGGTACCAGCCGACCAGCATATTGGGACACATCGGCACCGCCAATAGAGTATCCATCTGTCTTTCTGAACAACACTTTTTCCCCGTCGTACAACGCCGTTGTGACTACTACCTGTGCACCACTAAACTCTCTGTTGTGTTGCCAAAAATCAGCCAGTACGCCCGTTGCCAATACCGTTCTTAATTGTTTTGGGGCGGACAACTGGTCGAGAGCGTACCAAGTGTAACCAAGAAGAGTATACGTACCAGGAGTGGAGCCAATTGGCTGTTCTCCGTCTCGACGGACAACCCCCGCGCGGGAATAAACAACGACCGCGCCGTCCGGGTTACCCACTACCGTATGCCCAAGGGAAAGTAATTCGGTTATCAAATATTCTCGGAAATATCGTCCGAACGCCGTACCACGATCACCATACGCAACATATATTGGACGTCCTCGAATACCCGCGGTATCTGCCCAGCAATAAGGTTCCGGGGAACTACCCCCGCCATAACCGGCTTCGCCTTACCTTCGAGACATCCATTAATATCAGCTGCCGTATGGGCAGCTAATCTTCCCCAATGCGCGACGCTGGTTAGTGCCGATTGATACACAGGAGCCTGAAGTCCTGACGCGCAGCCTCCCAGGATGAGGAGACCACAAAAGCCGAAAAACCGCCCTATTATGCCCACTAACTTGCCCCCAAGATTAATTTCGAGACCACTGCAACCACAACCGTTTTACGCCAAACGCTGAATTCAACCGCACCGTACCTTTGGACACTGCAGGTAGGCAAGTCCGAGAACAATGCTCCGAGTTTTAAGAAGCAACTAACTCGACTAAACCTCGATCCGTTATCTAACCTCAAACCAAAGTTAGACTTTTTCTTCAGCTACTTAACACAGAATCAAGTATCTTAACGACCAACTCCTTCACCTATTTCGGCCTCTCACTTTATTGAGTAGTTCCTCTAAGGTCATAGAAACTGTGACAGCTCCCTTCAAAAAAGAATCGATCTGGGCACTGTCTAAAGCCCACTCCTCATCGACCAATTCCGCTATTACGTTGTCTCGGAAATTCTTATAGGAAGCCAAAGCCCTGCCGGAATCACCGAAGTGATGCGCTAAAATTGCAAATGCGAGACGCCCGGGTCCTCCCCCTTTGTAACCCCACTCATATTCCGCCATGGGAACGGAGCGCACTTGATGTAATGGATCAAGGGGCTCGCCATCAACGGTGACAAAACACGAGCCCTGACCACGTTTCCCTCGATAAACACGTGCACTTAGGTGTTCCATCAGCCGGCACCCAACATACCTAACCGCCTATTCGTCTCATTTCAGTGTCAAAAGAGAAATATTGCAACCATACAAAACGGAACTAACCAGTCAGAAATGGGTTTTTTAAACGCTGGGTCACCCAAAACTTCAAGCATTAGATGCCAACAACTGCGGAAAAATCAAAACCGTGCCACAGGAGATCGCAACACCATACGGTACAACTTTCTCCCGATGCAAATTGACGAGCCAATCAACACGGCTCCAGCTACTTGCCAACTTAAAGCGCCTGAAAACAATTAAAATGAATACAAGGACGCCGCCCACCAGGGATACGGATAACAAAAGGGCAGGCAGTCCCGGAAAGCCCGCCCAAACTGACGCTGCCGCAAGCATTTTCGCGTCACCCGCTCCAATCACATTACAGAAAAATAATGCGGCCCCAATCAGAAGCACAAATGCCCCAGCTCCAAAATTATAAAGCGCTTCGATCAAGCTGAAGTTCGCCGAAAATGCTGCGGGAATAAATAATAATACAGAAACGGCCGAGATATAATTCGGGATCTCAAACGTTACTACGTCGCGGACCGAACCGTAGAGCAATAGCAATAGAAAGGTATAAACAAAGATATTATCCATGAAACTAAGCGACGACTAAGCACCTTCGTCCCAAAAACAATCCCCGATTGAACGCAAATCTACATCGCCGACATTTCGTGTATTTTGGCACGATCATGAATAATCAAGGTCCTGTTCTTCCGCTCTATTATCTTCTCGCGCGCTAATGTACCGATCGCCTGAGCCACCTCAACTTCATCCACCCCAGCCCAAGAAGCAATCTCATTGTGCTGTGGGACCGGTTCTATAAGCCACGCCCCTCCCCCACGTGGATCGGGAACCGCAAGCCGCATTAGTTCCATATAAATGCGTTGACGCGGCTTCGCGATAGATAACGTCGCCACCCGCTCGTTCATAGTAGAAATTACATATGCCAACTCGTGCAACAGACGCAAAGACACCTGGGGAAATTCGAGCAACATCTCCAAAAATCCATCCCTTGTCATGGCCCCAACTATCGTCTTTTCCATCGCAACAACGCGCGCAGTCCGCTCTCGGGGGCCGATCGCCGCAAGTTCACCAAAATGGTCACCTGATTTCATTTCAGCCAACGTTACCTCACGCTCTTCACCAATATAATTCATAACGCGCACTGAGCCTTCCGCTACGAAAAATACTTCCCGGGAACCATCAGTCCGGTCCAAGACCACGTCATTAGCCGCAAATTGCTGCCAACGACACGTTCTTTCCAGCCCGTAAAGTGATTCAGACGTTAAATCTGAAAAAAGCTTGATCTTGGCCAAGCCCCCTCTCACGGTCTCCAATTCGGTTCCCACAATTTCGCTATTTTCTTCTGACAAATCTCAGCTCTTTCCTCTGACCCTGACGAATGTCAAAATCCCTTTCACCCGCGCTACCGAGTGTTCCATACCACATGTATGTAGCACCCATAAGGCTATAGAGTAATTTAACGTCGACGTTGTTGCCAGTGCCGAAATTATCACTCCGTCCCTTTGTCACAGATATCTTATAGACCTACCAAACAAAATAATCACTCTTGGTTTACCCAAATTCTCAGGAAATGGCTCTGAACTACCGTTTTTAGCGACAAGAGACCGCAACGCCTAAAACGACTGTTAGAGCTACAGAAAATGGGTCAATAGAATCACCTAGAGCCTACACGATAGGGTTGGGAAAGACGCAACAGAAGACAGAAATACCAACGAACACCTAGAAATTCTGCCTGAGGACAATACAGGTCTGGAACTTAGCCCAGATGCCAATCTTGTCAGAACTGCCAATTTACGTAATAGCTGCAATGTGAAAAAGCTTATCCAGGAACCGTCCAACTTCTTCGGAATCGTCAACGCAATAATCTGCGGCTGTGAGATCCCTGTTAGAGTTCACAAATACTGTAATGCCCCTCCCCGCCAAGGAACGAAACGCGTCCTCATCTGTGATGTCATCCCCAACGTAGATCGGTATGGAAGAACCTCCATCCAGTTCGTCAAAAATTTTAGAGAGCCACAGCACAGCCATGCCTTTGTGCCAATCCACATTAGGAATAATTTCAATGACTTTCCGCCCCGACCGCGCGCGGAACTTCGGGAACCCACCGACCAGACTCATTACTTTATTTTCTAACTCTTTCGATTCGCCATCTGCGACGCTTCTGTAGTGAACGGCAACAGCCCACTGCTTTACCTTGACAATTACGCCAACAACAGAATCAACAGCTGACTTAATTACTGAACCCAACTCAGAAATTTCAGCCGAAGTGGCCGCACCTTCAAATGTGGGTATCGGGGGCAACCCTGGTGCCTCGATATCGAAGCCATGACATCCAGCGTAGATGAGGTCTTCTAACCCGACCAACTCCGCTACATCATTTCGATCTCGTCCAGAGACTACGACAACCCTAACCCGCGAAACCAACCGAGCAAGTTTTCCACGCATGACCTCCGACAACTCGGCCAATTCTGGCCGAGAATGCACCGGAGTCAATGTTCCGTCAAAATCAAGAAATACTGTAAACCGCCGGCTCTTGAGCATCTTCTCAAGATCGCTCCATGATTCTCGCAAGGCACGAGCCGGTGACAGATTATAGGTCATAGTTTTGTTCTAAATTATCGATCTCACAAGACCAATCCTATTTCATTCTAGGATTAAATCGGTAGACAAAAGTGGCCGGAGAAAGCAAGAAACTCACTGCCAAAGAAAGGCAAGACTACCGTGGGCGCATTCGTCAGAAATAGAGTTTAATGAATGGGTGCATGAGCTGTTCCCGACGTCTCTAAAGCATCCGCCTCAGAAATTCCAACCACTTGGGCGGCACTTAAAATCTCGCGCCACGTTTGATCATCGATCGGGATTCCTGTCGCTCCCCTTTCAGCCATGGATTTACGTTCTGGATCACCCGGCACCATCACCGAATCGACGCCCATTGCAGGCTTAGCTGACTTAACATACTCGGTTATTCCAGATAATTCCGATTGAAAATATTCTGTATCCCCAAGTGCTGAAGGATCCATGATGATACTCAACATATTATTTTGTATTGTCCCGCCACTTTGATTCGCAGGCACGCAAGTTCCCCCGTTTACCAGTGCGCCGGCTAAAATCTCTGCTACCAAGGCAAGTCCCGAACCCTTGTGATCACCAACTGGAAGCAGTGCGCCGATCGTCTCACGAAACATCACCCCGGGATCCCGAGTCCGTGCTCCATTAGGATTGATCAAGCAATCCTCAGCCATTTTCTCCCCTTTATTGTAGGCTACCCGGACCTTCCCCATGGCAACCTTACTGGTCGCCATATCAAGTATTACCGATTTTCCGCCCGGCGGCGCGGGAATTGCTGTGCAATAGGGGTTAGTTGCGTAACGTCCTTCGGCACCACCATAGGGAGCAACCAACGGTGGGTGACCGATGACATTGACGTAATGAATTGAAACCAATCCAGCGTCTGCACACATTTCACCCCAAGCACCAATTCGACCCAAATGATGAGAATTTCGCAAGGCAACAATTGAGACACCAAGTTTCAGAGATTTGGCTATTCCCAGCGCCATAGCCTCGGCACCAATGACTTGGCCATACCCCATATTTCCATGAAGTTGAAGTATGGCACCATTGTCGTGCTCCACGGACACGTGAGCGTTGGCTGTCAGGACCTTGTTCCTACAATTTTCAATATAACGGGGGACCAATCCGACTCCATGGCTATCGTGCCCCATGAGATTTGCCTCAACTAGATTACACGAAACTTTAAGTGCTTCTTCGTCATCCGAGCCGGCCCGCCCAAACATTGTTGTTATGAGACACTCAAGATTCTTGGCACCAACAACGACCATTCAAAACTCCCAATAATACTCTTCTGTAGCGAATCCAGCGCAAGAAATACGCCCGATCCGAGATCCTACTTTGGATGTAGTTAAACGCTAAAGTTCGGCAACCCCCAATTGACTGCCAAATTTAGATCGATCTTACAAGTCCACATCTGACTTAATTCAACTGACACGTTACGTCGCTTCAGCCCGCCTCGCTTCCGGCAGATGCTCAAAGTAATTATTACCCAGGGTCCTCTGGTTTTCGTATATGGAACCCTGGTAAGGAGCTTTAGGAAACGGCATACGGATCGGAACCTCTTCAATTCTCGGCTCAATCGTTGCCGATCCGCGCACCATCCGTCTGTTGAATTCGTCGAAATCACTTAACGGTTCTACTCCCGCCATTGGCCATGCGTCTGCTGCGGTATATTCGTAAAGCAGAAGACGCCGCTCACGTCCTGATCGATTTAACTCAGAACCATGAACTAAACGAGCATGATGGATCGTCATTGAGCCCGCTTTCCCTGTTAATGGTACCGCCTTCGAGAAATCCAGCTCTGTTGTGGTGGGGTCTATGGCACCACAAAAAGCCCCCTGCGAGTGATGGTCGTGCACCAGTCCTTTATGGGTTCCCGGCAACACCATCAATGGCCCGTTATCAAGGCCCATATCATCAAGAAGTATTCCCGCGGCAAGCACATCGTCGTTGGTATGAGGGTAGAATGCCCAGTCCTGATGCCATTCAACCGGTGCTCCAAAGCCAGCCGACTTCATGTTCACTTTCCCACCCGCACGCAACCGAATGTCGGGGCCAAGGAGCGGCGCCAACAAATCTGTGATGCACGTTTCGGCGCAAAGCTCCAAATAAAACTCATGAGCTAAATGGGGTTTCTTTATACGCCTAACCTGAGGGGTATCTGGTCTGTGTCCCGGCTCTAGATCGATGATTTCATTCGACTCCGTAAGACCACGGGCCGAAGCTGCAACTTCAGTCGTAACCTCCAAGAGCCTGCTCAGAAGCCTCTTATCGAGTACATTTTCAACCACTATGTAACCGTCTTCGTCGTAAGATTCGACTTGCCGTTCGCTTAACACAGTAACATCCCCAACGCCCTCATTAGCACTAAATAGCTTTTAACAATTCCGCCCAACCAGTCATCCATCCGGAAGCAGATTCTTACTGACCACTAGTTATCTCATTTTCCGCCGTAAAATAGGGTTTTTTTTCACTACCCCGGTAGAGCACTTGCCCAGAAACTGCATTTGCCCTCGCATGAAACTTAAGGGCTTCCGGGTCCATATCAGATGCGGGAACAGGCTCTGGAATGAAATTATTGAAACTGTCCTGACCACGCACCAAGGAAGCAGTATCCTCTTTCGAGTGAAGCTGCCGTATGTGCGTAGGGATGTATCGAATAGCGTAGCCAATCCGTCGTTCATTAGAAAAGTTCGGTGGAGAGCCATGGATCAGACGCACATGATGTAGCGACATTTCCCCAGCCTTGAGCTCTATGTCCACTGCCTGCTCTTCATCAACCTCAACCTCAACTTCTTGGCCACGGGTCAGCAAGTTGTGATCACCGGGAGTGTCAAGGTGGGGGATTTGGTCAAATGTATGCGTCCCAGGAATTACCTGCATACAACCATTTTTCTTCCGGCTTGGGGTCAGGGCAACCCATGCAGAGACAACTTGAGGCTCGCTTAAACCCCAATATGTGGAATCTTGGTGCCACGACACATAGCTGGGATCCCTCATATCTTTATTAAAGAAACTCGATGCCCAACATAGAATGTTCGGCCCGATCACGTCCTCCACCGCATCCAGAATGAGAGGATGGCGTACCAACTCGTTTAGCCAAGTAATTAAAAGGTGGGGTTTGTAGCGCACAGGGCCCGCAAGGGTGCCTCCGCATTCGTCCTCGACAGACTGGAACAATTTATAGTATTCACCAGCATCTTTTTCCGACATTATCCGCAAAGGAAATACATATCCGTCGCGTTGATATGATACCTGTTGGTCCTCAGTCAAAATCTTGGCCATGACGACTCTCGCCCTTAATTTGCACCATTTCAATGTCTGCTGAAGTATATCGCACAATCGCTGTTGTTCTAAAGTAGGTTTTATTTCGTAACAAGCCTCTGCGTTGCCGGACTAATATTTAGAAACTCGTATATAGAATTATATTTTGTTAATAATCCGCCGATTCCGAGCCCCATTCAAAACAAAGCGCCTCTCATGACAATTCCACGTGGTCGCCAATTTCTTCACACACCGGGCCCAACGAATATGCCGGACAGAATCCTCAAGGCAATGGACCGGCCCGCCATTGATCACCGGAGTCCGGAGTTCAAGAGATTATCTGATGAATGCTTTGAAGGCTTAAGAGGTGTCTTTAAAACAAAATCACCTGTCTTGGCCTTTCCATCCGCCGGCCATGGAGCCTGGGAGGCCGCGTTGGTAAATACCTGTTCTCCCGGGGACACAGTTCTAATGGCAGAAACAGGTGCATTTTCAGATATGTGGAAGAGGATGGCGGAAGCATTCGGCCTTTTGGTAGAGTATCTGCCTGGTGACTGGCGACATGGCGCCGATCCAGAAGCGATTTACGATCGTCTACTCGCGGACCAAGCCCGTTCCATCAAAGCGGTTGCCATTGTCCACAACGAAACTGCAACCGGCGTAACAACACGTCTCCCAAACATCCGTGAGGCAATCGACCGAGCAAAACATCCGGCGCTATTTCTAGTCGATACGATATCCTCACTCGCATCCATGAAATTTCTAATGGACGAATGGAAGGTGGACGTAGCCATCGGAGGTTCGCAGAAAGGTCTAATGCTACCTCCTGGTCTCGGTTTCAACGGCATAAGCAAGAAAGCGTTCCTATCGTCACAGTCCGCTCGACTGCCGCGCCGTTACTGGGACTGGAACATCATTATGCCGGACGGAGTAACACCGGGGTTTTTATCGACCCCCGCAATCAATATGTTTTTTGGTCTACATGAAGCGCTCAACATGTTGAATGAGGAAGGACTTGATCAGGTTTTCTCCAGACACTCCCGGCTCGCCGAAGCCGTTCGGAAAGCTGTAGCTCACTGGGGTGACGAGGGATCGGTTGAGTTGTTGTCAAAAGATCCACGCGAACATTCAAATTCTGTCTCAGCAATTCTAATGGCAGATAACTACAATGCAGACGAAATACGTAGTGCCTGTGCACAATTTGCAAACGTGGCGCTCGCCGCAGGCTTAGATCGGTTCGCAGGGAAAGTATTTCGAATCGGACATCTTGGCGACCTAAATGAACCGATGATCTTAGGTACATTGGGCGCAATCGAAATGACATTTAAAAAACTGGGAGTAGCCCACCGCCCAGGTGGACCTACCGCTGCCATCGATTTTTTAGCCACATCAATTTGAAACGACGTACTGTCATCACAAATAAAATTTCAATAAATGAAAGGGCATATCGTGGCTTCAAACCAACATCCAGATACAACAGCGCAATAACTTATGGACACGTTGTGCAAACTTTCTGCTCGTGAAGCAATTTCTAAGCTAAAACTCAGCGAAATCACTCCTACCGAAATGATTGATGCCGCTGAAAAGCGGGTACTTGAAACTGATGGAAAGATTAACGCATTGCCTACGCTGTGCTTTGAGCGAGCGCGCGAGAAGGCAAACTACTTACTTGAACATCCAGCGAAGGATCCACCCCCTCATTACCTCTTCGGTCTCCCAATTGCAGTCAAAGATTTGGTTGAAGTATCAGGAGTACGGACGACTTGGGGATCACCAATCCACGCCGAGCACATTTCTACGCATTCTGACTACTTAGTGGAGCGCCTGGAAGCAAATGGCGGGATTATAATTGGTAAGTCCAACACGCCGGAGTTTGGAGCAGGATCTCACACCTTTAACGAAGTTTTCGGCCATACTCATAATCCATGGAATACTCATCTTTCGGCTGGAGGATCTTCTGGGGGATCCGCCGCATCTTTGGCAACAGGACAAGTGTGGCTCGCCACCGGAAGCGACCTCGGTGGGAGTTTACGTAATCCGGCGAGTTTTTGTTCCGTAGTTGGCTTAAGACCAAGTCCAGGAAGGGTTGCACATGGGCCATCAAACCTGCCCTTCAACGATCTCTCGGTAGATGGACCCATGGCGCGAAATATGGCAGACGTTGCTCTCATGTTAGATGCACAGGCAGGGTTTGATCCACGCGATCCACTATCCATTCCTGCACCAGACACTTCTTTCCTCGCAGCAGCCGAACAACCAGTCACTCCTAAACGCATCGCTTTCAGCCCTGATCTTGGTTTTTTACCAGTAGAACCTGAAGTGAAGGAAATCTGCGCGAGAGCCGCACAAAGTTTTTCTGACATGGGCATAACTGTAGAGGAGTCTTGTATTGATTTTACCGGTGCGGAGGAAATTTTTCATGTTCTGCGAGGCCAATTGTTTGCGGCGGGGCGGAGTAACCTTCTTGAACGCCGGGAACAACTAAAACCCGAAGTGATTTGGAATATAGAAGCGGGCCTCGCAATCTCGGGAACCGAGATTGCTCGCGCGACGAAGGCACGAGGTGCACTTTTTCAACGCACCCTTGACTTCTTCGAGACCTATGACCTGCTGTTGTGCCCGGCTGCGGTGGTGCCGCCGTTCCAAGGCAATTTACGCTACCCAACAGAGGTAGCCGGCATAAAAATGGAGCGCTACATTGATTGGCTTATGATTTGCGGGATTATTAGTCTGACAACCTGTCCTGCGGCCTCCGTTCCATGTGGTTTTACCGAGGATAATCGTCCAATAGGACTGCAAATAGTGGGACCACCTCGCGGAGAAGCAGCAGTAATATCGGCGGGCTCCCTGTATGAGCAGAGCCAACCTTACTCAGGCATGGTCCCTATTGACCCAGCAGAATCGGTCTGACACAAATACATGGGCGAAGATATTACAATTTCGACAGTGGATGGCCACTACGGCGCTTATTTAACACGTCCGCCAACAGGGAAAGGACCAGGCCTGTTGGTTCTCCCGGAAATTTACAACTCAAACGATCATATCAGAGACATCGCCGACCGCTTTGCGGAAGAGGGATATGTCGCATTGGCACCGGATGTATTTTGGCGGATTCAACCTAACTGCTATTTTCCGTACACAGACGCCGGCCAAGCCGAGGCTCGCTCTTTCAACCAACAGCTCAACGTCGATCAACTAATCATGGATCTTGGGCATGCGATACATTTTCTGCGTTCAAGTCCTTTCAGCTCGGGTCCCGTGGGCTCGGTGGGGTTCTGCCTGGGGGGAAAACTTTCTTACTTGTGTGCTGCACGACTACAGGTACAGGTGGCAGTGAGTTATTACGGTGTGAAGATCGAAGATTATTTGGAGGAAAGTGATAATATTAAATGCCCGATGACTCTTCACTTTGCGGGTAACGATCCTAGAGTTCCTCCAATGGCACGAGCCAAAATAGAGGGCACATTTGTTGGGAGAAACGACGTGAACGTCTACCTGTATCCAAATGCTGAGCACGGCTTCAATCGCGTTGGATATCCCCCGCACCACGAAGTCTCTGCCAAACTTGCTCTAGAACGGACTCTCAACCTATTCCAAACTAATTTGTTCCTGCAATCAAAGTGACTTTTGCGTAACCTCTGTGTCGCCTTAAGCAACAACCCATTATTAATCAGATCTACCGCGTCCCTTGCTCACAAAAAGCTGACAAAAGGTCAGTCATTTTGTGTCGGAGCCTTCCGTACCGCATATTTTAATATCCGTTAACCACAAAGTTTTCGCGGGAATTGAAAATAGCTACAAATTCTATCATTCTCTCCCAAGGCCCATGAACTGGAGTTAACCGATGCTACCCCGCCCAATATTTACTGAGGAACACAATATTTTTCGTAATTCGGTCCGTCGTTTTGTGGAGGAGGAAATTGTGCCTTATCACAGTGAATGGGAAAAAGATGGGGTGGTTTGCAGAGATGTTTGGCTTAAGGCAGGAAAAGCGGGCCTCTTATGCTGCACAGTCCCGGTGTCGTATGGTGGACCGGGAGGAGATTTTCTGCACTCGACTATTGTCATAGAAGAATTGGCACGGGCAGGAGCTTCTGGGCCCGGTTTTTCGCTACACACTGACATCACGACGCCTTATATGATGCGATACGGCTCTGAAGATCAAAAAAAACATTGGGTGCCACGAATGGTCGCGGGTGAAGTGATCACAGCCATCGCCATGACAGAGCCAGAAACTGGCAGCGATCTGCAAGCGATCAATACATCGGCAACCACGGATGGCAACGAGCTCCTCATAAATGGACGTAAGACTTTTATCACCAATGGCCAGAATGCTGATCTAGTAATCGTCGTCGCCAAAACCGATCCTGATGAGGGTGCACACGGCACCAGTCTCGTGCTTGTAGAAACCGACCGGGAAGGGTTCAGTCGTGGTCGAAATCTAGAAAAAATTGGAATGAAGGCCCAGGATACATCTGAACTGTTCTTCGACAACGTACGCGTTCCGCGTACCAATTTACTGGGCGAAGAAGGTGGAGGATTCAAACAGCTGATGCAGGAGTTACCACAAGAGCGCCTTCTTATAGCGATTGGGGCGGTGGCCTCTAGCGAGTCCGCGCTTGACTGGACAATTGCGTATACCCGCGATCGTAAAGCGTTTGGAAAACCTATCGCAGAGTTTCAAAATACACGGTTCAAGTTGGCAGAACTTAAAACTGATGTCACAGCCGCACGGGCCTTCCTGGACCGTTGCCTAGAATTGCATCTGGAAGGCGGGCTAGATGCCACGACTGGAGCGATGATCAAGCTATGGACGACAGAACTGCAAGGTCGTGTGATTGACCAATGTGTGCAGTTACATGGCGGCTATGGATACATGTGGGAATTTCCAATCGCCCGGGCTTGGGCCGACGCCCGAGTGCAACGTATCTATGGCGGCACTTCCGAAATTATGAAAGAATTGATAAGCCGGTCTTTATGATTAGGCGATTGCAGAGGAACAGGTGCTATGACTGACGCTTTTATTTTTGATGCTGTTCGGACTCCTCGGGGACGTGGCAAAAAGGATGGAGCACTCCACGAAGTGACACCAATCCGCTTAGCTTCTGGTGTCCTGAGATCACTACAAAAACGGAATCACTTGGACACCGCAAAAGTGGACGATGTGGTGCTAGGATGTGTAGAGCCAGTCGGAGATCAAGGCGCTGACATTGCCCGATTGGCCGTACTTTACGCTGATTATGATCAATCGGTTTCTGGTGTGCAGATTAATCGGTTCTGTGCATCAGGCTTGGAAGCCGTGAACATGGCCGCGGGTCAAGTCATGTCCGGACAAGCCGATCTTTCAATTGGTGGTGGCGTAGAATCAATGTCACGCGTACCGATGTATGCCGGCGGGGGAGCGTGGCCAGTTGATCCGGACGTTGCCTTCAAAACATATTTCATCCCCCAAGGTGTATCAGCCGATCTCGTGGCTACGAAGTATGGCTATAGCCGAGACGACGTAGACTCGTATGCAGTCGAATCTCAACGTCGGGCTGCAAGTGCTTGGAATGAAGGGTATTTTGGAAACTCCATAACGCCGGTTGAAGATCAAAATGGATTAACGGTACTTGATCACGATGAGCATTTGCGACCAGATACCAGTATGCAGAGCCTGGCGGCGCTGGATCCGGCATTTAAGAAACACGGTGCTGAAGCCGGTTTTAATGATGTGGCTATTCAACGTTATCCAGAAATCGAACGCATCAACCACGTACACCACGCGGGCAACTCGTCCGGGATAGTTGATGGTGCCGCTGCAGTTCTTGTCGGAAACAAGGAAATGGGAAATCGTTTGGGCCTAAAACCAAGAGCACGCATTAAATCTTTTGCGTCAATAGGCACAGAACCCTCAATCATGTTGACGGGACCCAGCCATGCCAGCGAAAAGGCACTAAAACGGGCCGGAATGACGCCTAACGACATTGACCTTTATGAGTTGAATGAAGCGTTCGCCGCCGTCGTTTTACGATACATGGAAAAACTTAATATAGAACATGACAAAATCAACGTTAACGGAGGCGCAATCGCAATGGGTCATCCGTTAGGTGCAACCGGTGCTATGATCTTGGGTACACTACTCGACGAAATGGAACGGCGCGATCTGGAAACAGGACTAGCGACCCTCTGCGTTGGGGCAGGGATGGGAACTGCAACAGTTATTGAACGGCCATAACGTGGCAAACGGCATAGTCGCGAAAACATTATCGAGCGGTTTTGAAGCCCGGATATCGCGCCGGGCTTCATGCATTTCCTGCAGGGAGCACTGAATGATTGATCTTAGTCTCAACGACGGAATTGCAATCATCACTTGGGATATGGAACTTCCGAAGAATGTTCTCAACCCAGACTCGGGCCAGGAGTTTCTGAACGCAATAAATAGTGCTCTGGAAACCGAGTCAGTTAAAGGCATTATTATTACCTCAGCTAAGCCCAATTCCTATATTGGCGGAGATATTGAATCCCTAATAACACTCCCTGACGCTAAACATGTAATGAGATCCTGTTCTCACTGGCATCAGATCCACCGAACAATTGAAACAGGAGGTAAACCCGTTGTAGCTGTCATCAACGGCTCTGCCCTTGGCAGTGGTTACGAGCTCTACCTCTCCTGCCACCATCGGATCGCATCCAACGACCCTGATATCCGGGTAGGCTTTCCTGAGATTCAATTTGGC